>JAWBCC010000001.1:0-300000 GCA_038823825.1 Candidatus Hadarchaeales archaeon
TTTCCGAGAACAGGTGGGAAAATGTTTCGAGTTTTCCCGCAACAGTAACAAACGCGAACGATAGACTTGCTTTCGACGGTACGTATTTGTATATGATTAGAGGAGCGACCGATAGCAGTTTCTGGAGGTATCGAGCAACGATTCTAGAGCCAACTTACTCCAATAATGCACGTTTCAGCTACACTTGGTTAGCGAACAAGAGTAACGGGACATGGGAATTCTCATGCCCAACTGGATCGCCATACATAGATCCCGCGGGGAGTTCAATGGTCGAAAACTCGCAAACAAAATCGTACATAACAACTTTCAAAGTAAGAGTGGCCAAAACAGCTGTTCCTGGAAGCTGGGATATTGCCGTTAGGGTTACAGACAAATTTGGTCTACAATCCGAGCTGAAGAGGACGGATGCAATAATAATGGCTGTTTATCTAGAAATGTCTGTTGACAAAAGCACGCTCACTTTCAGTGGTAAGCAGGGTGAAAGTGTTTATGCGAGCGAGAGTCCTATAACTGCAACAGTGACGGCAAACGAGAACTTCTACTTAGAAGTCAAAGCAGCAGGTGACTGGGTGAAGGGTGCTGACACGATGCCTGCGAGCGCAACGAAGGCGAAGGGAGAAGGAGATTGGGTGGCTCTGAGTACGACTTACCAAGCAGTCTGGAGCAATGTCTCCTACGGTGAAGATGTTCAGAAGCAGATTCAGTGGAGACTCGACATACCTGCCGACGCAGTTCCAGGAGACTACACGAACACATTCTACTTGCGGATTAAAACTTAGCGAATAGAGATTCTCACTACTCAAACTCTATTGTGGCGGGCGGTTTCCCAGTCAGGTCGTAGAGAACATGTGTAACTGAGGGCAGCCTTTCTCTGATCTTTTTCTCAATCCTTTGCAAAACTTTCCAGGGCAGTTCAACGGCTTGAGCCTCCATCGCATCTTTCGATTGTACAACTCTCACAACGATGATATCCCCATACTTACGTCCTTTCTTTGTGACGCCGGTGGCCTTGTCGTTAAGCAGGATGGCAAAGGCTTGGAAGCAATCAATTTCTTTTGTTTCCTCCTCCACAACGGCTGTAGCTTCGCGAACAATCTCAACTCTTTCTGGTGTCACTTCTCCTATGACTCTTATCGCCAGACCTGGTCCGGGGAATGGTCTGCGGTTCACGACTTCATTGGGGAGTCCAAGAGCTTTGGCGATTTCTCTAACCTGTGGTTTGAAGAGATCCTTCAGGGGCTCAAGCACCACGAAACCATACTTTTCCAAGGGGGAGATCCCTATCTGTTCAAGAACATTATGCTGAGTTTTTACACCCTTGCGGGTTTCGATCACATCTGCTGCTATGGTTCCCTGCAACAGATATTTTGCACCCAATTCCTTCGAGATTTCCGCAAAAGTTGTGTAGAAAGTTTCCCTGAAAGCTTTCCTCTTTTCTTCCGGGTCAGTTTTACCCTTTAGGGCAGAAAAAAATTTGTCCTTCACATCATAAATTTTAAGTTTGATCCCCAATGAAGCCAAAGTCTTCTTTACTTGTTCTGGTTCCTTTTTTCTCATCAATCCGTCATCCAAAAAAACGACGCTGAGCTTTTCCCCGAGGGCTTTATGTCCAAGGACAGCAGTAGTCATACTGTCCACGCCGCCCGACGTGGCAACAACAGCTTTATCCTCTCCAACCGTTCTTCTGATCCACTCCTTCTTTTCCTCTATGAACCTCACAGCATCCATTTGACTCTAGAAGTATTGGAAAGCATCCTTTTTAACCTTTTGCTGAGAAGTTTTCATAAAATAAGGTGGTAAAGATGGGGAAGTTCACCGAAAAGCTCAAAATGGCCGGGGTGGCTGTCACTTTCCGTGATGTCATCCTTCTGCCTGGTCTGGCGGAAGTTGAGCCTGCCGAAGTGGATGTAAGCACAAAAGTTTCGAAGAATTATAAACTAAACATCCCATTCGTCTCCTCTCCGATGGACACCGTTACAGAAAGCGAGATGGCGATCGCCATAGCCAGAGAAGGAGGTTTAGGAGTTTTGCATCGCAACTGCTCCGTGGAAGAGCAGGTGGAAATGGCGAAAAGGGTGAAACGCGCTGAAGCACTGATAATTCGAGACGTTGTTACGGTATCTCCGGATCAAACTGTTGCAGAGGCCGTTGAACTTATGAGAATTCATCAAATTTCCGGGCTGCCTGTTGTAGAGGGTAGGAAACTTGTCGGGATAATCACCGGGCGGGATGTGAGGTTCGCCGATGCTCATCTTAAAGTTCGCGATGTTATGACGAAGGATGTGATTACAGCGGGGGAGGACATCGACATCGAAAAGGCCAAGGAAATTTTGCACAGGCACCGGATAGAAAAGCTCCCCATAGTTAACGAGAGTGGAGAGCTAAAAGGTTTGATAACGTTTAAGGATATCTCACTTCGAGGCAAATATCCGAACGCAGCACGCGATGAAGAAGGACAGCTTCTCTGTGCAGCAGCGATTTCTCCCTTCGACATAGAACGGGCAAAAAAACTGGATAAATATGTCGATATCCTAGTGACCGATGTTGCCCATTTCCACAATGTGCGAGTTATCCAAGCAACGAAGAAGCTTCTTCAAGAGGTGAACGCCGATGTGATAGTAGGAAACATTGGAACATATGAAGCCGCCGTGGACACGATTACACAACTCGAAGGGGTGGCGGGTTTACGCGTTGGAGTAGGCTCTGGTTCGATATGCGTAACGTCGGAGGTGACAAAAGCTGGAGCGCCAACACTTTTTGCTGTAGCTCAAATCGCTGATGCTTTGGCGGATTATGGCTGCGATATACCGGTGATTGCCGATGGTGGTGTGAGAGGACCAGGCGATGCTGCTCTAGCTCTAGCAGCAGGAGCTTCTGCGGTTATGGCCGGGAATCTCTTTGCGAGATGTAAAGAAGCGCCTGGCACCTTGATGGCAATTGGTGGGAGATATTACAAACAATATCGTGGAATGGGCAGCCCCTCCGCCTTGGCGAAAAGATACTCATTAGACCGCTACAGCATGCCAGCAAAGGGAATAGCGGAAGGGGTAGAGGGATGGGTTCCTTACAGGGGTGAGGTGAGCACAGTTCTCAAGGAACTTTGTGATGGTCTACGCGCAGCGATGGGTTATGCTGGCGCAAAAAACATCAGGGATCTGTGGGCAAAAGCAAGGTTTGGTCTACTAACCGCAGCCGGAATCGAGGAGACGAAGCCCCACGATATTCTGCTTCCTAGCGAGTCCATCGAAAAACTCTAATGTCTGAAATGCCTGATTCCGGTGAAAACCATCGAAATTCCCAGATCATCTGCTGCATCTATTATCTGCTGATCTCTAATAGAGCCTCCCGGCTGTATGATCGCAGTTACTCCAGCCTCCGCTGCTTTCTGAACGGTATCTGGAAACGGGATAAAGCCATCGGAGGCAAGAACACTCCCCTTGCTTCTCTCTCCAGCTTTTCTTATCGCAATCTCCGTAGAATCTACTCTACTCATCTGTCCGGCTCCGATTCCAACCGTTTGTTTATCTTTTGCCAAGACGATGGCATTTGATTTTACATGTTTGACGACTTTCCAAGCAAAAAGCAAGTCTTCAAGTTCTTTAGTTCCAGGTTTCTTTTTTGTTACAACTTTTAACTCCTCTGGTTTTAAGTCGACCAGATCTTCATCCTGAACAAGCAGCCCTCCAGAAATCTGTCTTATCCCAATGCGCTCGAAATCTCCGCTAACCCGAAGCACCCGCAAGTTTGGCTTTTTCTCTAAAATCTTCAAAGCTTCTTTGTCGTAATCCGGTGCGCATAGAACCTCAAGAAAGACAGAGATTATTTTTTCGGCAAGTGGAGGAGTCACTTTTCCATTCACGGCAACTATTCCGCCATAAGCCGATACTGGATCACACTCGTACGCTTTGGAATATGCTTCTTGCAGATCTGAAGCGCAAGCAACACCACAGGGGTTCCCATGTTTTATTATCACAGCCGCGGGTTCTTTGAATTCGTTCACAAGTTTCCAGCCGGCTTCTGCATCTAGCAGATTGTTGTATGAAAGTTCTTTCCCCTGTAAAAATTCGGCGTTTGCGATACCTTTTTTACTCCCATCAGAATACAAGACACCTCTCTGGTGGGGGTTTTCTCCATATCTTAACATCGCGATTTTCCTATAAGAAAGGTTGAAGATTTCGGGAAAATCTCCATATTCAAAAACGCTCCCCAAGTAGTTCGAGATAATCGCATCATATCTCGCTGTGTGCAAGAATGCCTTGACCGCGAGCATCTCCCTAGTTTTTTCGCTCAGTTCACCGGTGTTTCTGATTTCTTCTAAAATTTTTGGGTAATCTTCTGGATCCACGATGACTCCAACATATTTATAATTTTTTGCAGCAGAACGCACCATAGCTGGTCCACCTATGTCGATATTCTCAATAGCCTCTTCCAGACTTGCCCCTTTTGCGACGACTTCCTCAAAAGGATAGAGATTGACCACCACTAGGTCAATTGGTTCTATTCCCTGCTCTCGTATTTGCCGAATGTGTTCATCTTTATCTCTGATGGCAAGAATTCCGCCATGAATTTTCGGATGGAGGGTTTTTACCCTTCCATCCAGCATTTCTGGGAATTTTGTAATTTCTGAAACCTCAAGTACTCTGATCCCATTTTCTCTCAGCAATTTTGCAGTTCGTCCTGTGGATATTATCTCTATTCCGAGCTTTTGCAGTTCCTTACAAAAGTCAACAATCCCCGTCTTGTTGTAGACGCTTACAAGTGCACGTTTTATCTTCATGTTGTTCTCCTCTTTTCTTCGCGTTTTTCTATCGCCGCCTTGATGAATGCATCAAAAACTGGAGCCGGCTTACCGGGCCTAGATTTGAACTCAGGATGGAATTGTGTAGCAATGAAGAAACAATGGTTTGGAAGCTCGATTATCTCCGCTTTACCATCTGGAGTCTTTCCAGAGAAAATGATTCCGCCCTTTTCAAGAATCTCGAAATATGCGGGATTGACCTCGTATCTATGTCTATGCCTCTCGAATATTCTATCTTTCCCATAGATCTTGAAAGCAAGTGTTCCAGGCTTCACCAAAACCTCTTGAGCTCCGAGCCTCATAGTCCCCCCCATCTCAGTGATCTTCTTTTGTTCAGGCAGGAGATCGATGACGGGGTGAGGAGTGTTCGGGTCGATTTCGGTGCTGTTCGCGTCTTTCAGTCCAATGTGACGTGCAAACTCTACAATGGCTAATTGAAACCCGAAGCAGAGACCCAAAAATGGTATGTTTTTCTCTCTCGCATATGAGATAGCTGAAATTTTGCCTTCGGACCCCCGCTTCCCGAAACCCCCCGGAACCAGTATTCCGTCATATTCTGCTAAAATCTTCTCTGGATTCGCCGTTTCAAGTTCCTCAGCCTCGATCCAGTTTATTTTCACCTTGCAGTTGTTTATCCCACCAGCATGTTTAAGTGCTTCATTTATGCTTAGATAAGTATCCGCAAATCGGACATATTTCCCGATCATAGCAATCATAACTTCTTTATCAGCTCTATCCATCTGTTCCACAATTCTTTTCCATTCGGTGAGATCCTCGCTCCTAGACCTCAGAGATAAAAGCCTAAGCAAAAGATTATCCATCCTCTCTTCCTTCAAAATAAGCGGAACGGCGTAGATATTGTCAACATCCGGTGCGCTAACGACAGCATCGGGGGGCACATTGCAGAAAAGCGAGATCTTCCTTCTGGCCTCCTTCGTGAGGGGAGTTTTACATCTGCAAACTATTATGTCTGGCATTATTCCAAGCTCACGCAACTCTTTCACACTATGTTGCGTAGGTTTTGTCTTTTGTTCGCCGACCACATCCAAAACCGGCACTAGGGTAACATGAACAAAAACAACATTGGTTGATCCCTCTTCGAGTCTCATCTGCCTGACAGCTTCGAGAAACGGCATGCTCTCGATATCTCCAACCGTTCCCCCGATTTCGACCAAACAAATCTCAGCCCCGCTGTCCCCCGCAACTCTTCTTATTCTTTCTTTGATGAGATCTGTCACGTGAGGAATTATCTGCACCGTCTTTCCGAGATATTCCCCCTTTCTCTCCCTCTCTATAATTTTTCCATAGATCTGCCCCGTCGTTATGTTGTGATGCTTTGTAAGATTGATATTCAAAAATCTTTCGTAGTGACCCATATCGAGGTCTATTTCTCCACCGTCCTCGGTTACAAATATCTCTCCATGCTCAAAGGGATTCATCGTTCCAGCGTCGACATTCAGATAGGGGTCAATTTTTATTGCAGTTACAGAAAAGCCGTGCGATTGAAGAAGCTTTCCGATGGATGCTGTTGTTATTCCTTTTCCAAGTCCGCTCATTACCCCTCCGGTAACTACTATGTACTTCATGGTCCTACACCCTCAGTTTTTCTATCGCACTTATATTCTTGAGCCCTAGGTTTTCCAGATATTTTTCAATGCCTCTGCAGATTTCCCTAAAGATCGAAAGGCCCTTTACTGCTATGGCAGACCCTACCTGAACGGCGGTAGCTCCGGCCAAGATGAATTCTACAGCATCTTCCCATGTTTCTACTCCACCACAACCAACTATCGGTATGGAAAGCCGTTTGTGAAGTTGATGGACGCATCTCAACGCTATCGGATGAATAGCCGGGCCGGAAAGCCCCCCATAGATTTCCGAAAGAATTGGACTTCTCGTGTGCACGTCTATAGCCATGCCGGTAATAGTGTTTATCGCAACCACACCATCGGCTCCGGCTTTCTGGGCAGACTCTCCGACTTCAACTAATCTGTCGGTCAAGCCAAGTTTGACGAAAACCGGGATAGTGACGTTATCCTTAACCCTTCGGACTATTCTTTTAACAACTTCTGGTTCTCGGCCGAATTCGAGTCCTCCTCTTTTGACGTTTGGGCAGGAAAGATTTAGTTCAACAGCATCGGCCCCGCAATCATCAGCCGCTCCGCATATTTTGACGAATTCGTTTTCGCTGAATCCGGCCACACTGACGATTACTGGAACTCCTCCTTCTTTCGCTATCGGAAGATCATATGACAAGAAATCTATGTAACCAGGGTTTGCGATTCCGATGTTATTAAGAAATCCGCCCCGCACTCCTATTACGGCTGGTGTATTGCTTCCTTCCCGTTTTTCCACAGTTAGACTTTTTGTCACAACTGCTCCGGCGCCAGCCAGTGCTGCCTGTTTCAAAAGAGGACCGTTTGAGAGGATTCCTGCTGCCAACATGATCGGATTCCGCAACTTCAATCTGCCAATCTTAACCGAAAGTTTTGACATTTCTTCCCCATCCTCTTCTTCCAACTATTTCTCTCTCAAACATTACTAACTTTCCTCTCACGAGTGTGGCGATAGGAACGCCGATGACCTTCGTTCCTGCGAACGGACTGAACTTTGCCTTACTGATGAAATTTGAAGGATCGATTTTCCACTCTTTTTCCAGATCCACCACGGTGAGATTTGCGGTCATTCCCTCCTTGATTTCTCCAAAGTGCTTCAGTCCAAGAATTCTGGCAGGCCTGCTCGAGCATGTTCTGACAAAATCCTCCAGTCGCAACATGTCTTTCTTTACCATAGTGAGCAAAAGCGGAACCGTTGTCTCAAGTGAAGGAAATCCGGATGCTGGTGGGTCTGCCAGTTTTTCTTCTAACGAATGTGGCGCATGATCTGATGTTACACAGTCTATAACTCCCTTCTGTAGTTTCTCCAGTAGAAATTTTCTGTCTCTCTCGCTTCTGAGTGAAGGTTCAACTCGTGCGATTTTTCCTATTTTTTCAACGTCCTTTTCCGTAAGCAGAAGATAGTGTGGACAAGTATCACCGGTGAGCGGTAACAGACTTTTCTTTTTCGAGAAAATCTCCGCCCCTCTGGTAGACGAGATATGTGTGACATGCAACTTAAATCCAACTTTTCTGGAGAGCTCGGTTATATCCTCAATCGCCCCGGCTTCAGCCTCAGGTAGTCTTATTGGACCGAATTTAGTGTGTCTAACAGGTTCTGGTCTCTCCGCATGCGCAACCACTAGCATGTTCTTTCTTGAAGCGAAATCCAAGATTTTTCTCATCAGCTCATGGTTTTCTTGTGAATAGAATTCTCTATGCATGAAAATCTTTAGACCAATCGCCAAATCTACAACTTCTTCCGTCAAATGTTCAAGTTTTTTTGGAACTCCATAATACAGTCCGTAGTCAACAAAGCTTTTTTTCCTAGCGATTTTTTCTCTCTTTCTTAGCACCGAAGGTTTATTGATCGGAGGTATGGTGTTTGGCATATCGCACACGACTGTAAATCCGCCCATCGCCGCAGCCATCGTACCGGTTTCAAAGTCTTCTTTATAGTCGAGTTTAAAATCTCTAAGATGAACATGCATATCGATTAGTCCAGGTAAAATAAGGTTTCCCTTTCTCCGGAAATCTAACTTTTCCTCACCTTCAAGGTTCTTCCTGATTCTGGCGATTTTTCCATTTTCTATGAGGATGCTGCCGTCGATTATTTTGGTAGATGTGTAGATTTTGCCGCTGACTACGAGGCTCAGATTGGCACCCTCCTTCCAGCAGCATCTCTGGAGAATCTGCCGAAATCCGTGTTTAAAAGTTCCCTAGCGCAGAAGACCGGACCGTCTATGCACACCCTTAATCCGACTGGGTCGAGAACGCAGGAGCCGCATATTCCAAATCCACACTTCATATATCTCTCTAAGGAAGCCTGTACATGGATGCCCTTTTTCAGTGCGATTTCTAAAATTTTTTTCATCATCATTTCAGGTCCACAAGTTAGCACGCATTCAGGTTTGATTTTGTTCAAAAGATTCTCGAACAGCTCGGTTACGAGCCCTTTATATCCAGCGGAACCATCTTCTGTGGCGACTTCGACTTTCGCTCCGAGTTTTTTAGCTTCATGAATGAAGAGAAGCTCTTCAGATTTTTTTGCTCCGACCACATACCAACACTCACCCCGATTTTCTCTGATAGACTTTAGAGCATAGATAAGAGGAGAAGCTCCGTATCCTCCCGCGACTAGCATTACTTTTTTGTAACCGTTCAGCGAAAAACCACGTCCGAATGGGCCACGCAAAAGCAAAATATCGCCTTTTTTAAGGTTCATCATAAGCTCAGTGGTTTTCCCGACAGCAGCGACAGTTAGTCTCAATATGTTTTGCTCGAAACCGGATGCGGAGATAGGGATCTCTTCCCCTCCGGGAGCCCAGATCATAAAAAACTGCCCCGGCGAGGGTTTTTGTCCAGCGTATTGTAAGTAAAAAGACTTGATGTTTGAAGCTTCTTCCTTCACACGTTTTATTTTGCAGGCTCTGGGTGCGAATTGCAGATAAGGATCAACGTTTTTCAATTCTCTCACCGCTTAGCAGCAGCTCGCGAGTATTGTTCGATTATGTCATTCTGATTTACGTATGTGCCGCAATACTCGCAGCACAAAACTAGTGGTTCACTCGAAACTACCTTAAAAGTAGGAACCACTGGTTCTCCCTGCTTGTTTGTTATACAATTTGGATTTACGCATGTCACGATTTCCTTTATTATGCTTGGAAGTTTCACCTTCGTTTTTTTCACCACGGAATAGTCTCTAATTGTATTTATCGTTGCCTCGGGCGCCAGAAGAGCAATTTTATCTACTTCTTTCGGGTCTAATTCCCGATTTTCTATTTTTACAATGTCTTTTTTTCCAATTTTTTTACTTCTGACATTCATGAGAAGAGCCACGGTATATCCTTCTTCTCCAGTTATTCCAAGAATTTTTAGGACGTTCAGCGCCTGTCCTCCAGGAATGTGATCTATTACGGTACCATTTTTTATTCTCCTGACTATGAGTTTGTTTCCTTCCTCTTTCATTTTTCTCCCTCGAGCAAAAGATACAACAAAGCCATTCTTACTGGAACCCCATTTGCTGCTTGTTGGAAATATCTCGCAGATTTATGAGTATCAACTTCAAGAGCTATTTCACCAACTCTGGGCAGCGGGTGCATTATTATCATTCCATCTTTTGCGTTTTTGATGGTCTCCAAATCCACCCTATATGAACCCTTGACCTTTTCGTATTCCGCAGGATCCGGAAACCTTTCACGCTGTATTCTCGTCACATATAGAACATCTGTCTCTTGTATAATGTCTTGGAGATTTTCTCTTATTTCAAAATTCACCCCAGATTTTGTGAGGTGCTCTTCGAGTTCCTTTCTGGGTTTGAGCAACGGCGGAGACACGAGATATATTTTTCTCGGTTTGAATTTTGTCAAAGCGTAAAGAAATGATGCGACAGCTCTTCCATATCTCAGATCCCCCATCAATACGAAGTTCAGTCCATCGATCCTTCCGAATTCTTTCCAGACGGTGTAAAGATCGACCATCGCTTGTGTTGGATGATTTTTTGTACCATCTCCTGCGTTTATCACAGGAGCGTCAGCGATTTCAGCAGCAAGTTTCGCCGCACCTTCCACTTTATGTCGAATTGCGATGACATCCGCATAAGCATCCAGCATTCTGATGGTATCAGCCAAGTTTTCCCCCTTCGCAATCGAAGTCGCCTCTATATCTGTAAATCCAATAACGGAGCCGCCAAGCTTGTGCATTGCCGTCTCAAAACTTAACTTCGTTCTAGTGCTAGGTTCAAAAAAGGCATTGGCGAGAATTTTTCCTTTTAACACAGAGCTTCCTTTTTTCATGGTTTTTTCCATTTTTTTCGAAACCTCAAATATTTTCTTGAGTTCGGCATCGCTGAAATCCAGTATGGAAATCACATCTCTGTTTTTGAACATCTCCTCTCCTCCAGATATCTCATTACGAGTTCATAATTCTCTCGTCCCATGCTTCCAAGTAAATAGAGTCTAGAAAATATCTCACTTACCTTGGATAAGGAAACGAGCGTTATTCCTTCTTTTTTGAGATTTTGTTCGGCTCCTTCTTCTCTATCCACAAACACAACGGCGTATCTCAAAATTCCGCCTTTTTCTTTAATCGAGAGAGCGGCTTTCAACAAGCTTTCTCCAGTGGTAGCCACATCGTCAACCAGGATAACCCTATTTCCAGGTTCCAATTCACCCTCGATCTCGCTCTCGGTCCCATGGGTCTTTTTTTCTTTTCTGACGTAAATCAGGGGTTTTTTCAGTTTGTAAGCAACAATTGTGGCAATTGGTATGCCCGCGGTTGCGACACCAGCGACTCTGTCAAACTCCCCCAGCGTTTTTATAATTTCTACGTAATCATTCGTAATCTCGTCGAAGATGGCTGGGTAAGAAATAATCTTTCTCAGGTTGATATAGTATGGGCTGATTCTACCTGAAGAAAGCCTAAACTCGCCAGTCATAATACATCCGAGCTCGGCTAGCTTTAAGTAAATTTCATCTCTTGGCATTCCTGATCGCCTCCAAGATCTCTTTTGCTTTCTTAGCTGGTTCGGAACTCTCAGTTATCGACCTGCCTATTATCTCAAAGTCCGATCCGGCGACTATTGCTGATCCGAATGGAGTACCCTGAGCTCCGACCCCCGGCGAAAAAATCGGCTTATCAAACATCTTCCTAGCCTTCCTAATGATGTCTGGTCTGCTTGCAGGAAGCACGAAGCCATCGACTCCTGCAGAGTCGGCAATCAGAAGGAGTTTCAAAAAGTTCTTGTTGAGGAAATCGTTCGCTCCTGCATGACTCATCGCGCATAGCCCCAAAACTCCTCTATCCTTCTTTTTTGCCAATTTCACTACCGGGATCAAACCATCTTTGGCTCCTATGGCGGCGTGAGCGATTATTCCGTCAAAACCGGCATCGAAGAGCAACCCCGCCGTCAGCACGTTTATGTGCCCAATGTCCGCCATCTTCGTGTCGCAGATGAAGAAGTACCTTTTGGTATGCTCTCTTGTCAGCCGTTTTATTCCGTCAAGTCCCAACGAAAGCAGAAGTGGTAAACCGATTTTGATTCCGGATACATAGTCTTCTAACTCCAATAGCAGAGCTTCAAGTTTTTTCAGAGATTCTTTTTTGTTGCAAAAGGATTCGGTGTAGTCTGGCAAAAAATCGAGAGCTAAAACAATCGGAGTTCCCTTCTTTTCGCGCAACGTCTCTATTTTTTTATGGAATTTTTCACTCACAAGCCCTTCCTTATCTACATCCACGAAAGATAAAAGCGTGTCGAGTCTAGGCATATATAAGCATATTTGTGTACAGGGAACGGATTATTAACCTTTCGCAAATTTTCGAAAAACTCCGAGTTTAGAGTTTCTTTTTAAGGACAACTAAGAGAAGTTGTTCTGAGGTGAAAAAATGCAGTTTAGGAATGGAAGAACTCTGACGAGAGCCGGTTGGATAGCAGTCATCGCCCTGATTGCAAGCGTAGGACTGGCCGTCGCTGCGCTTAGATTAACCGTGAGGTTTGGAGCCACGGTAGTTTCTGCGCCAATAACATGGCAGTTTATCGGAGTTGATAACTCGGAAAATATACCGATTCCGGATGGCGGAGAGACAACGTTCTGGATAAGCTTCACGAACCAGTCTGGTAGGTTCCAGGGAGTTGCAGTTTACTCAACAGTGTTTGACGTAAGCGGAGGTAAGGTCTGGTCAGGTCTCTATGATAATGCCACAGGAAACGAGCTACCGGACTCGGATTATGGTGCCAACTACAAGAGGCTAGATCTTAACGCTGGGCAAACAAGAGTGGTCAAAGTGGTTCTGGCTGATGTCAATGCTAATCCAGGCGACTACTGGATCTGGGGTCTAAATACTGGCTTCTCGTTGTTCTTGGACAACATTGTTCTGTAGAGAGGGGGGATCAGGTCTTCGGTCCCTCCCATTATTTTTATTTTTTTAACGGGGAGAAAAGAGAGGGGACAAATGAAAAATGTTTGGAAAATAATCCCATCCGTGTTGGTAATACTGTTTGTGGTCTCTTTATGTGCTGGACTTTTTCGTCTTACCGTGAAATTCGGAGCAATGGTTGTTGGCGGTTTACCAGGAATTCTGCGATATGACGATTTCAACGATGGTGTCCTAGGCACGAACCTTGGTGGGGGTGCCGGCGCAATGTCATACGATGGGGCCCACGACCCCAGCCTGAGTTTTGTTTCTGGTTATGAAGGCACCTATGCGCTTAAAATTTCGTACAGCGTTCCAGTCGGACAATGGTGTGGTTACTGGAGTTTTTTCCTCGCGAGTCAGAAAGGATATGATATCGGCATGTTTACGGACATAAGGATGTGGGTAAAAGGTGAGAATGGAGGAGAAAACTTCAAAATAGAACTTAAGGATGAATTCGGCACTGTTAGGACAGTTTACATTTCAATGGTCCCTGGTTTTGAGTCCGGTCTGAGCACTAGTTGGCGGGAGCTTGTTATACCTCTCTACAACTTTCCGGATTTAAACCTCTATTACGTGAAACAAGTCAACATCATCTTTGACACTTATCCATATTCTGGGACGATATATATTGACAACATTGTCTTTACGCAGTTTTCACCATACACCCCCTCTCCAATTGGTCTAGTTTTTGATGATTTTAACGGTGGTCTTGGCCCAAACAGGCTCGGCGGATCCAACGGAACAATGGATCCAAACCCAGGCGATCCAACCGAATGGATAACAGCATCGTATGTTACAGATTCCTATGAGGGACTTGGAGCTCTAAAATTAACATACAACCGAGGCGCGGCGAGTTGGGTGGGATACTGGAGTTTCATGAGACCCGATCAGACTGGGTACGACGTCTCGGATTATGAAAATCTCTGTATGTGGGTGAAGGGAGCGAGTGGAGGGGAAAGATTCAAAGTAGAACTAAAAGATACATCCAACAACACGAGTTCAATATATGTTACTGTTCCAGGAACAACCTATCAGAAGATATCGATACCGCTATCAGATTTCACCGGCCTCGATCTGAAAAATCTCAGACAAGTGAATATAGTCTTCGACACCTCGCCGAACAGTGGCACGGTTTACATAGATTTGGTTCTCTTCGAGTGGGATGTTTACAAAGAGGCTCAGAAAAGAGCCTTCCTCTATTTCTGGAGGGAGATGAACCCTCAGACCGGGTTGGTCCCGGACAAGAATAGAGATAAAATGGCAAGCATCGCAGCAACTGGATTTGGCCTTTCAGCAATATGCGTAGGAGAAAGCAGAGGTTGGATATCCAGACAAGAAGCGATGGAAAGAGTGCTAAAAGCGTTGAGATTTCTCAGAGACAATGCGGAAAAGGTTAACGGAATGCCCTACCACTTCCTGCACGTTGACAACGGTTCTCGTTTCGGAACTTCAGAGATTTCCATAATCGATACGGCTATGCTAATGGCTGGTGTGCTCCATGTGGCTGAACATTTCAAAGAAAACCAACAAATTGTTTCATTGGCCGAGGAGATCTTCAATGCAGTTGATTGGTATTGGTTTGTCAGACCAAGTGGAACATTTGATGCAGCTTGGTCTCCAGAGATCGGATTTTACGGGGAAAGATTTGGTTATGACGAGTACATCCTAGCCGGGATAATCGGTCTGGGTTCCTCAACGAAGCCACTTCCAAGAAGCAGTTGGGATGTCTGGAGATCGGGATACAAGTGGGCTTCTTATGAAAATTACACTTTCCTCTGTCCAGGCGGTTACATGAGACCGACTTCTTACTTGTATCACTTTCCGGCCTCTTGGATAGATTTCAGGAATAAACACGATAACTATGTCGATTACTGGGACACGATGGTAAACGCTCTCTTGGCCAACCGTGAATATTGTAGAGACTGGGCTGAAAACTATCCAGAGTATGACGACAATCTCTGGGGATGGAATGCCTGTGAGGGGCCTGAGGGATATCTCGGCTGGGATCCATTCCGTGGAACAATAGCACCCTCTGCTGTTGTAGGCTCGGTTCCATTCTTCCCAGATTTTGCAGTTCCAGATGTCCGCTATATTTACGAACATTACGGGGAGAACATATGGGGCATCTACGGCTTCAAGGATTCAATGGATTCGGGCTATAACTCCGGTCGAGGCTGGTTCTGCGAGAACTTCGTCGGAATAAACAAAGGTCCGGAAGTTCTATTACCAGAAGCCTACATTAGCGGTCTAGTATGGAAGGAGATGATGAACAATTTCTACATCTTGGAGGGTCTCAGAAAAGCGGGCTTCGTCTGGCGTATATATCCGAGTGATGACACATTTGTTGACAATGTATATCCAAACACAAATTATGGTCAGCAAAGCCAACTCAAAATCGAGAATAGTTCCTCTTCAATCAAACTCACGTACATGAAGTTTGATCTTTCTGGTTTACCATCAACCTTTGGAATCGGCGAGGCTAGGCTCAACTTATTTGTCTACGAGAACGCTCAAGCATACGTAATCGCATACGGGGTGGAAAACGATGCTTGGACGGAAAACAGTTTGGTTTGGAACAATCGTCCGCCCTATGGAGAAATCATCGACAATGTTCAATGCGAGAACGGATGGATTTCTCTAGATGTTACCCAATGGGCAAGAGCGCAGTTCAACATTGACCGAAAGCTTTCGCTTGTACTCGCGATAAGTCAGGGCTCGGCAAGTTTCAGATCTGAGGAATATATGGAGAACAGGTCTCAGAGGCCTTATCTCGGAGTAAAGCTCGCCTCAACAAGAACGGTAACGGAAAGACTTCTCCCAATCGAAGACACGTATACGGATTACGAGAAGCGGAACACTCCGATGGGGGAAAATAATCCGAAAAGATTGGCCGTAAGTGGAGTTTCAGGATACTATCGCAGATCATATCTCAAATTTGATATGTCTAGTTTACCGAAGGAGGCGAAGATTTCAGAAGCGAGGTTGTGGGTTTATGCCAGAGAAATAATTAATCCTGGCAACCAGGTCAAAGTTGTTTACGCGTGTAGACTTGAAAATGACAACTGGAAAGAGACAACATTGACCTGGAACACGCAGCCTGAGAACGGGCCAGTGATTAGCGAGAATTCGATTTCAACCACCGGTTGGATTTCGTGGGACGTGACGGCTTGGGTACAGAATCAGATGAGTGTGGATAACATTGTGTCTATCATTCTTAGAACAATTGAACCGGCTAACACGGTTGAACCCTGGTTTGAATCAAAGGAAGAAGTTTTAGGCCACATACCATTCCTGGAGATAAAATACTACGAACTACGTGGAGCGCCGGTCCTCCTATCGCCCGAGAACAATGCAACGACTTTTGACAACACCCCGACCTTCACTTGGATTCCCGGTGGAGGAGCAGAATCTCACATTCTGCAAATAGACAACGATCCGGACTTCAGCTCCCCAGTCTATGAAAATAGAAACCTTGCAGGAAACGCTAATCAGTGCACCATCGAAAACGAACTCGCACAGGACAATTACTATTGGCGGGTCGGAGCAGTTTTTGAGGGAACAACAGTTTGGTCAGAATCTAGAAGACTACAAGTTCTGCGCAGCATGACACTGGTCATCTATCCATCAGCTGATGCCAAAGTAGAAAGTAGTTCACCTGACACAAACTATGGAAACGAAACTCATATCGCTGCAGCCGCACCCAATCCGAGTTTCTATAGAAGATCCTTCTTGAAATTTGATCTTTCTTCCATCCCGAGCGGTGGCTCGATTATTGATGCAAAACTCTATCTTTACAAGTATGGTGAGGGAGGAACAGAACCGGGAGACACGAACAGAAATGTTGGAGTCTACCGTGTCGATAACGACGACTGGTCAGAATCGGTGATAACTTGGAACAACCAGCCAGCAATAGGCTCACTCGAGAATTATATTTACACACCAACTTCGACCGGCTTCTGGGAGGTCTGGAACATCACAAATTGGGCGGACAACCAGTACAAGGGTGATAGAATTCTTTCGATTGCTATTAGAATGGTTGATGAGAGAAGTGACTGGAACAGCGCGGAGCCATATTGGTATTCAAAGGAGTGGGGCACTCCCTCTCAGCGGCCATATTTGGTTGTGACTGTTAGTTAGGCTAACCTAGCAAAATCTGCTCGAAAACTTCTGATTCGACTTCGTGGGCCATTGGAATTCCTGTAACCTCTGAGGCAAGTCTTGTCAGCGCAATCAGATCGTCTCTGTTTATTAGATTTAGCTTGAACTTTCTGGCTCCAGCCATCAATTGTTTTAGCCCCACACCGATTCTGTCCGTTAGGTAGGTGTATACGCCGATCGCCGAAAGAGGAATCCTTTCAAAGTCCTTTCCATATTTCTGTTTCAACTCAGGAATCGCAACAAAGAATTTTTCAGGTTCAGCTCCAAAATTCTCGGCAAAGTCTTTTGGTAGCTTCCCCTCTCTCGCGAGCTCGATGAAATATGTGGATTTCATCGCCGCTGTTAGTGGTGCTCTCGCCATTGTTATTGCTTTGACAAACGGTCCATCCCCAAAGTTGCTCATCGCTATGCTCTTGAAGATTTGAGTTTCGTTTATGAAACCTCCAGCCATGCTTATATCTGGAACATACTTTCCATGTTTCTTTAGAATTTGAGCACACTTCAACACTTGTGCTTCCAAATACACTGTAGGTGTTCCCATCTCATTCATCATCGGAACTGGACTCATTCCGGTTCCACCACCAGCACCATCGAACGTTATGTAGTCCACTTTCGCTTCGGAAGCAACTTTCATCGTCCAAGCCACATCTACAGGTCTGTAAGCACCAGTCTTGATGGAAACTTTTTTTGCCCCCTGTTCGCGTAGCCACTCTACGTCTTCGACAAAATCTCTTTCGGATGGCATGCCAACCCTACTGTGTCTTTCAAAAGTTTTGAAATATCCGGCCTTAAACGCTTCTTGAACAGCTTTGTCTTCCGGGTCCGGAATAACTAAATAACCTCTTTTCTTTAGCGTCAAGGCTCGCTCGATAGAGTTAAGTCTAACTTCTCCTCCAATCGCTTTGGCCCCCTGTCCCCATTTTCTCTCGATTATATTGACTTCTAGCTTGGATATCACGTAAACATCAACCCCGAGTCTTTGATCTTCTACATTAGTCTGCACAGCCACATCTCCATGTTTTCCGTCCCAGAACTCTCTGAATTTTTTAACACGGTGTTCCATATCAGGAGACTTGGATATTTTGCCGTTTGTGAGCTCGGCTTCAGGGTCCATTCCACAGACGTTTTCCCCTATTATCAAAATTATTCCGGAGAGGGCGGCTCCAACAGCTAACGAATCCCAGTAGTTCTTTGCAACGGCTGTAGATCCATAAGCTCCAGAAGCCAGCGGGAGCTTCAGCCGTACCCCACCGAGCTCTGATGTTATATCAACATTTGGGAAAAGTGCAAGATCCGAATCCGCCGGAATTCCCTCGGCCCCACGTAGCCGAGCGAGAATGTTGAAGTGCGACCAGTCGAGTCCGTAGTTCTTGAGAGATGCCGCCGTGCTTTGACCGAAATATTCTGGTATCGGATATAAAACCTCTCTACCTCGAAACGCTGAAAGACCGATTTCACAGAGAAATGGACATTCCTTTACGCAGATCGGGCACATTCCGCTTGTTGGGCTAACATCTCTGACTCTCGTTCTGGTTCCGGTAGTCGATTGCGCGTTCAAATACGACGAATTTTTCATCACGCGTTCTGTCATGGTTATCTGTTTACGTTTTTACATCCCATATATAAGCTTTTTGGTCAAAAAATACAAGCTGATTTTCAAATTTTTACATTATGTTAAATTTTAACAAAACTTTCTTGACCAAAGGCAAAGATTTCAATAGTGCCGAATGCAACGAAGCTATTACCGCTTTCAATGGGAAAACTATGACGATCCAGCAGGGGCCGGGGAATATAATAATAAATCGTTTAAAGTTCAAGTGAGAAAATGTGCGAACCGAAACCAATCTTCTCTCCCCAAAAAGAAAAGAGGAAAATGAAAGTAGTTGTGTTA
The DNA here is from genome assembly GCA_038823825.1 of Candidatus Hadarchaeales archaeon. Lineage (NCBI taxonomy): Archaea > Methanobacteriati > Hadarchaeota (SeqCode) > Hadarchaeia (SeqCode) > Hadarchaeales (SeqCode) > Hadarchaeales archaeon (SeqCode). Next base: position 18,854 of record JAWBCC010000001.1, read on the forward strand.
TTCTCTGGAGGTGCGAGTGCTGTTCCCTTCATGCTTGGAAGCGACGATTTTGAGGTAGTTGGGGCGATATCTAGTTCGAAAACTGCTAGCGGGGTAGAAAAGTTAAAAAAGCTTGGAATTCCTGTCGAGGTTGTTGACATAAAAGAGTTCTATGCCGGCAGGCCAATTTCCGATATGAAAGTCAGAAGCGAATATGAGGAAAAGCTTATTCAAATAATAAAGGAAAAAAAGTGGAATCCTGACTTAATCGCTTGTTCCGGATACATGTATGTTCTCACCCCTAGATTTCTGCGGGAATTTCCAAATCGTGTTTTAAACGTTCACCCAGCAGATCTTTCCATAACCGAGGGAGGAAAAAGAAAATATACGGGATTGCACGCGGTGAAAGCTCAGATAGAGGCAGGAGAAAAGGCGACGAGATCGACAATTCACATAATGAACGAGACCCCTGATCACGGACCAATAGTTGTAATTTCTCCACCTTTACCTGTAGAAGGTAGATTCCCGGAGGAGCAACAGAACTTGATGAAGGAGAAGTGTGATGGGCCTGCTTATCGAAAGGCATTGGAGTTGATATCAAGGGGTATGGTTGCAATCGATTGCGAAGGAAATGTCTATATCATGAAGAATGGAAAATGGGAGAAAGGATTTGTGAGAATGGAGGGGGAACATTGATAGGAGTTCTTCTCATAAGCTATGGAAGTCGAGAAGCCTGCATTGCTGAGGCTTTAGCAAAGAGCAATGAAAAGGTTAGACTTTTCATAGCCGATAAACAGAAGAATCCTTTCAATGTCAAGATAGCCGAAGAAACCGGCGGAGAGCATATCGTGATTCCAGATCTGAGTGTTGAGTCGATTGTGAATTTTGCGAAGAAACACGCGGATCGGATAGATTTTGGGATTCTCGGTCCAGAAGGGCCCGGACTAAAAGGGTTGCGCGACAAAATTGAGGCAGAAACAAATATAAAAATGATATGTCCAATTCTTCGCTTCTTCATAGAGCGGAGTAAAGTAGAACAGAGGCACGTAATCCAGAGAGTCTGCCCAAAAGCAAATCCAAAATTTAAGGTATTCTCTCCCGCCGACTATCGGTCATTGATGGAAGTAAAAAAGGACGTTTTTGATTGGCTCGATACAATCGGCGATGCCGTAGCGGTTAAACCAGATGCACCGGCAACAGGGAAAGGTGTAGGGGTCTGGGGAGATCACTTTAAATCTAGAGAGGAGATGTTTGAAAAGTTCTTCCTTCCGAATTTCGAGAAGGGTTCGGTAATCATTGAGGAAAAATTGGATGGTGAGGAGTTTTCTTTGCAGTTCTTGACAGATGGAAAGCATATAGTCCCAACACCTGCCGTTAGAGATTACAAAAGATCGTTTGACTGGGATAAGGGCCCAAACACCGGGGGGATGGGCTCTTACAAAAGTATAGGAGAAATTTTACCTTTCATGGATGACGAGGATTGGAAGGGGGCAATCAAAATAGGAAAACTTGTACACGATTCTCTAGCTGGTCCATCGGGAAATCCAAATTTGCGCGGGATAATGTATTTTGGTTTCATAGCAACAGCAGATGGTGTGAAGGTCTTGGAAATTAACAGCAGGTGGGGAGACCCAGAAGTTATGAACATCTTACCAATTCTTATCGATGACTTCGTCGAAGTTTGCTACAGGATGATAGATGGAAACCTTCAACCTCTTCGCTTTCAGGAGAAAGCCACGGTCGTGACTTATGCTGTTCCACTCGATTATGGTGGCTATGCGAAATATTCTGGACCAAAACCGGTGAATTTATCGGAGGCCGAAAAGCTTCGTGAGAAATATGGTGATAACATACGAATATATCCCGGTTCGATGGAAGTCAGGGAAAATCAGACATTTGCCCTTTCCTCTAGAACTGTTGCGGTAGTTGGAATCGCGGAGAGCCTAGAAGAAGCAAGAGAAATTTCGCTGGAGGGCATAAGAAAAATCGATGGTCCTCTCAGACATCGAGAAGACATCGCTCTACCAGAACACATACAGAGAAGCATCACACACATGCGAAAGCTGAGGTTTCAGACCTCGTAGATTCTGCCGGTCTCTTTTTCTCCTCGGCTCAGTTTAGCCTTCACTTCATCGGCCAGTTTTTGAGCCAGAGGTGTGGGATATCTGCATGTTAGGCAACCCAAGCAAAGCTCGTTTTCCTTAAAATTAGTTGCTTTTATGAAGTTTTCCATTGATTGATATCTCACACCGTCAGCTCCAATCGATTTTGCTATCCCCTCTTCGTCAAATTTATAGCCAATCAGTTCGGAAAAAGTTGCCATGTCTATTCCGTAGAAGCAGGGTGAAATTATCCTCGGAAATGTAACATACATGTAAACCTCTTTGGCTCCGGCGCGTCTTATCTTCTTGACAATGCGTCTTGAAGTATCTCCCCGGACAATGCTATCCTCAACCACTCCTACTCGTTTTCCGGCAATTTCATTGATTATGTTTAGTTTTTTGTTTATTATCATATCTCTCTCTTCTTCTCGGGATATGAAAGCTCTGTCTGTCAGATATCTGTGTTTTCGTAGAGATCGCTCCCAACGAATTCCCGTTTCCGCATGCATTCCGTAGGCAGCATCATCGGCTGTCTCTGGAATTGATACGATCACGTCGATTTTTTCTCTTATGTCGGGGTTTTCTTTTGCAAGGTTCCTCCCAAACTCTTCCCGTATCTTGTAAACCGGCTTGCAACCTTCACGCAAAATAGAATCAGGCCTTGCGAAGTAAGCAAACTCAAAAGCACAGAAGGCTCTTTTACCAACATCACAGATTTTCTCAACTCGAATGGTATCTTTTGAAACGATGAAAAGCTCTCCTGGCTTTACCTCTCCCCAAAATTGAAAATCGTTGATGTCGAGTCCAACACTTTCGGAGCTCACAGCAATTATTTCTTCGCTCTCGTTCATTCCGTAGCAGAGTGGTCTTATACCCAGTGGATCACGGAAAAAGAAAAGTTCTCCCTCTCCAGTCATTCCAGCAACGGAAAAAGCACCCTCAATATCTGTCATACATCTTTGCACAGCGTCTACTAAGTCTTTCTTTTTCCTAAGTTCAAAGAGGATCTTTCTTCCAATAAGCTCGGCATCAGATGAAGAAGATAGATTACCAAACTCAGATTTCAGATCCTTTCTAAGTTGTTTAGAGTTAACCAGGTTTCCATTGTATGCTATTGCAATTTTAGTCCTGCCAGATTTGAGTACACATGGTTGGGCGTCTTTTCTCAACCAGTAGGGCGTGTCTTTTCCAGCGGTTGCGTATCTTACATGTCCAACTCCGACATTTCCCTTCAGTTTCCTAAGAATGAGTTTTGTGACTGGGGCTCTACTTGGAGGCAGTAATCCAAGGTCGTGATACTGATGAAAATTTCCATTATAAGTGAGAAAACCGTAAGAGTGATGTCCACGATGGTTTTGTGCGATGAGACCCCAGTAAAGGTAAGGAGCCGCTGATTTGGAATTAAAACAGTAAACTCCGAAGACCCCGCAGGCCTCGGAAATTGTATTGCTCATTTCCATCGAAAAAAGTAGACGCGAGATTTAATAATCGTTATCCCTTCCTTAGCTCTTCATCTTCTCTCTCGAGTTTGTCCTTCATCTTCCTTTGATATTCCGAAACCTTTTCACCGAGTTTCTGGTCTTTCAAAGAAAGAATTTTTGCCGCGGCCAACGCGGCGGATTCTGGTTCCAATATGACTAAAGGAGCTACACCGCTAGGCATTCTGAGAGAAGAAAATATATCGATCCCGGAAAACTTTTCCGAATATAATGGACAAGCTATGACTGGATATCTCGTATTGGCATCAACCATCCCAGAGAGGGCGTTAGATCTTCCAGCAATAGTTATATAAACTAGGTTTTCATTCCCTTTCTCGTACTCTCGTAAAATTTCCAAGACTTTTTCAGGAGTCTTGTGCGCCGACGCGATTCTCAGTTCATAATGAATTCCAAAATCTTTCAAAGTTTTCACGATTTTATCCGCAAATTCAAAATCGGATTTTGATCCCATGATGATAACCACTTTTGTCATCACAAAACATTGTTTCTGTTCTTTTATAATTCCATACGCTCCATGCAGAAGGCTTAAAGATTAGCCTACGATAAATTGATGGATAGAGATGGCAGAATTCGGCTACGAAACGTTCCTCTCTCCATTCACTTGGAGGTACGGCTCGAAAGAGATGAAACGTTTGTTCTCCGAAGTTTACACGAGAACTCTTTGGAGAAAAGTATGGCTCGCGCTTGCCGAAGCTCAAGCTGAGTATGGTCTGATCTCTCAGGAGGAATTGGAAGATATTCGATCTAAATCAGGTCCGGAATATGTAAACATCGAAAGAGCGCATGAAGTCGAAAGAGAAATAAGGCATGATTTGATGGCGGAGATCAAAGTTTTTGCCGAACAGTGTCCAGTTGGAGGAGGCAAGATTCATCTTGGCGCCACTTCTATGGATATAGAAGATAACGCGGACGCAATTAGAATAAAAGAGGCTCTAGACATAATCCTCACAAGGCTGATTAATTGTTTGGACGCTTTATCTGAAAAAATAATCAAGTATAAGGATTTGCCATGCTTGGGATGGACACACATTCAACCGGCCGAGCCGACTACCTTAGGATATCGCTTGGCGTTTTATGCGCAAGACTTGGTGCTCGACGTGCAGCTTGTGGAATTTCTCATGAACAATCTTGTGAAAGGAAAAGGAATAAAGGGCGCCGTGGGGACTTCTGCAAGTTTTAAGTTTTTGCTCGGAGAAAAAGGACGTCCGGAAGACTTGGAGAAAAAAGTCATGGAAAAACTTGGAATAAGTTCCTTTCACATTTCGACTCAAACATATCCTAGAAAGTTGGATTTTATTCTTTTGAACGTTCTCGCAAGCATTGCTCAGAGTGCTCACAAATTTGGATTGGATTTCCGCCTATTGCAGTCTCCGGCTTTTGGGGAAATATCAGAACCGATGAAGGAGGCGCAGGTAGGTTCTTCGGCAATGCCGTTTAAAAAGAACCCAATTTCCGCTGAAAGAATGTGCTCGCTGGCAAGATATGTGTCCGTTTTACCAAAAATCGCATGGGACAATGCCTCACAGACGATTCTTGAAAGGACGCTGGACGATTCCGCAAACAGAAGAATAGTTCTAGCAGAGGCTTTTCTCGCAATTGACGAATGTCTGATAATCTATGCATGGCTCGCGAGGGGCATGATAGTTTATCCAGAAATGATAAAAAAGAATTTGGAGAAATTTGCGCCCTTTGCTGCTATTGAACCGATTCTAATGCGTCTTGTTGAACTTGGTGAGGACAGACAAAAAATGCATGAGTATCTGAGAGAGATTTCAAGAAAAGCTTGGGAGGTCGTCATGCGAGGAGAAAAAAACCCACTTCACGAACTTTTGTCTCAGGATATGCGCATAAAATCAAAGTTGCCCAGAGAAGAGCTTGACGAGTTTTTCGAAGTAGAAAATTATATTGGCGATGCTCCGGAGCGTTGCGAAAAATTCGTTAAAGAAGTGATCAAGCCGCTATTACAGAAATATGGAGATAGAGTATGTTTGACAGAAGGCACGAAATTCTGAGGTGTTAAATTGGCTGTAATAATGGATGGCAAGGCACTTGCTGAAGAAATAAAAAAACAAATCGCTCGGGAAGTTGAAAAACTGAAAATTGAAGGACTCCGTCCATCTCTTGCTGTTGTTATGGTGGGAAAAGATCCTTCCTCGCAGGTGTATGTTGGGGGAAAGGAAAGGGACTGTAAAGCCGTTGGCATAAATTTCAGGCTCCATCAACTTCCTGAAGACTCAAGTTCGAATGAAGTTGTTCAACTAGTTGAGAATCTAAATGCCGCGGACGTGCAGGGGATAATAGTACAACTTCCTCTTCCTCCACAAATAGACAAGCGCAGAGTTATCTCGGCTATCGATCCAGCAAAGGATGTGGACGGTATTCATCCCGAGAACGTTGGTAAACTCTGGCTTGGTGATTATTCTCTCCAGAATTCGCTCCTTCCCTGCACACCGAAGGGAATTCTCAGGCTTCTAGATCGTTACAATCTCTCAATAGAAGGAAAGCTGGTTGTAATAATCAACCGGAGCGATCTGGTTGGAAAACCTCTAGCAAAAATGATGCTCGATAGGAATGCGACGGTTGTAATTTGCCATTCTAAAACAAGAAATCTATCAGAGAGGACAAAGGAGGCGGATGTTTTGGTTTCTGGTGTCGGCCGTGCCCCATCATTCAGGATAGGAAAAGAAATGGTCAAAGAAGGAACAGTTGTAATTGATGTTGGAATTTCCTTTGTCGAGGGTAAGATGGTTGGAGACGTTGATTTTGAATCCGTAAAAGATATAGCTTCTTACATAACTCCAGTACCCGGTGGTGTTGGTCCAATGACTCGTGCAATGCTTTTGGAAAATGTTTTGATAGCCACCAATCTTCAGAGGGAAAGGAATGTTTAATGTTAGAGATCTCCGTGAAAAAAAGAAAGCGGAAAGGGAAGCTCTGACTTTTGAGGAGGTTTTGGAAAAGAGCAGGAAAATAAAAGAGAAGCTGTTTTCTCTTCCGGAGTTCAAAAGCGCAAAAACAGTGGCCTTTTATGTGGCAAAAGAAGAAGCGAAAGAAGTCAGAACGCAGGAAATGATTGTTGAAACCTTGGAGCTCGGGAAAAAAGTTTTGGTTCCGTTTGTTGTAGGAAACGAAATCGAATTTACGGAGATTTCTGGGCTTTGCGATCTTCAGCCCGGAACATTCGGCATTCTGGAACCACGCATAGAAATTCGTAAGAAAATCCCTCTTGAACAAATAGAACTTGTTGTAGTTCCAGGAATTGCTTTTGACCTAAAGGGACGGAGAATTGGATATGGAAAAGGATTTTACGATAGATTTCTCAGCAGACTTTTTTCCGTGAATCCAAATGTGTGCGTTGTTAGTCTTGCATTCGAGATGCAGCTGGTTGAAAACATACCCAATCAGAAATCTGCGGATGTTCCGGTGAAAATATTGATAACTGAGGAAAGAATTCTGAGATTTGGGTGAATCTGTTGACCTCAAAATACAGACAAGTTGGCGTAGATGTCAAAAAATCAGGCATAGAAGTTTTTAAGAAGCATATAAAGTCGATCCACGAAAAGTCATTCTGTTCTGTCTTCAAAAATCCTCTTGATTCTTCAACTGGTTTGGTTTTCCATACCGATGGAGCCGGTAGTAAACCGGTTCAGGCTTATCTTCATTGGGCAGAGACAAGAGATAAAAGATGGTTTGAGGGACTCGCGCAGGACGTAGTCGCGATGAACATCGATGACATTGTTTGTGTCGGTGCGATTCCGATTTCTTTAGTCGATTACATTGCACTGAACCCACGTATTGTTCCGAAAAAAGAGATCTTGGAATCTTTGGCAAGAGGCTTTGAGAAGACTCTCTCTCTTCTCAAAAAGTTTGGGATATCTATAATATTTGCTGGCGGCGAAACCGCTGAGCTTCCCGATCAGCTGATGACACTCGATGTGTCTGGCGCCGTAGTGGGTATCATAGAACTTTCAAAAATCATCAGCGGAGAAAACATAAAAGCTGGTGATATCATTGTTGGTATCAGGAGTGGTGGGAGAGCAAAGTACGAGAATAGAGAGAATAGCGGGATCATGTGTAATGGTATAACACTGGCTAGACACTGCTTGATGAAGCCGGAATATTCTAAAAAGCGTCCGGAAATCGGAAGTGGATATTTCGGAAGATTTTCCTTTGATGACTATCTTGAGGAACTGAATATGACGGTGGGCGAGGCTATTCTTTCTCCCACCAGGATTTTCACACCAATTGTCTTCAAGATTCTTAAACAATGTGGAGGGATATCCGGACTTGTTCATAACACTGGAGGCGGTCTGACAAAATGTTTGAGACTGGGGAAAAACATTCTCTACGTGAAGGAAAATCTACCCGAACCAGATCCCATTTTTAAGCTCATTCAGAAGGAGGGTAGAGTCAGTTGGAACGAAATGTTTGAAGTTTTTAACATGGGGATAGGATTTGAAGTCATTGTCAAGAAAGAAGAAGTAGACAACGTAATTTCAATCGCAGAAAAATTCGGAGTTCAAGCCATGGTCATCGGTTATTGCGATCGCAGCAAAAGGGGCAACAGAGTGATTATTAAAAGCATGTTTGGAAAGTTTGAGTACGGGTAGCCTTGAAGAAATTTCGTGCGAGAGTGGAGGTAAAATTAAAGCCAGCTTACCTCGACCCCGAGGGGGCAACAGCAGAGAGATCTCTAAAAGATCTGGGTTTCAAGGTTGAGAAGGTGCGAGTGGCGAAAGTGTATGAAATGGAGATCTATGCTTTATCAAGGGAGGATGCGGAGAAGAAAGTCGACGAGATGTGTAGAAAATTGCTTTCCAATCCGGTCAAGGATGATTATGTTTTTGAGGTGAAAGAAGAAAATGGAGCAACTTTACAAAAGAAAAAATCTTCCTGTTGAAGTTTTTGAGGTAAACATACTCGCCGCGAGCGACGAAAATCTTTTGCGCATCAGCAGGGAACTTGGTCTTTCATTAAATCTTCAAGAGATGAAAGCTTGCAAGAGGTATTTTCAAAAAATCAGAAGAAATCCGACGGACATAGAACTACAAACAATTGGTCAAACGTGGTCAGAGCACTGTTTTCACAAAACTTTTAAAGGCACGGTTATCTTCAAAGGTAAAAAGTTCAGACTTTTTAAAGATTTCATTCGCAAAGCCACAGAAGAATTGGCTCCAGAATGGTGTATCTCTGTATTTGAAGATAACGCTGGAATAGTAGACTTTGAAAATGGTTATGGGATTGCGGTAAAGGTTGAAACGCACAATCACCCCTCTGCTGTGGAACCGTTTGGTGGTGCTGCAACCGGTATCGGCGGAGTGATAAGAGACATTCTCGGTGTTTGGGCGGAACCGATCGCAAATATCGATGTGTTGGGATTTGGTCCTTTAGACGTGAGTTATTCGATTTTGCCTCCGGGAATGAAACATCCGAAGTATATTTTTTCAGGTGTTGTAGCGGGAATAGGTTGTTACGGAAATAATATGGGAATCCCAACTGTTGCTGGCGCCGTATATTTTGACGAAAGCTACATTGGGAATCCAGTTGTTTACTGTGGTTGTGTAGGTTTGCTTCCTCTTGATAAATGCGTGAAGAACACGCGGCCGGGAGACTTCGCTGTTTTAGCTGGTGGGAGAACTGGAAGAGATGGAATTCATGGAGTTACTTTTGCATCTGAGGAATTGCGTGGAGATCTTGAGGCCTTGAGAAGCGCGGTTCAAATTCCAGACCCAATAGAAGAGGAGAAGTTACGAAGGGCAATTTTAAGAATTCGGGATGAAAAGCTCGCATCCGCAATAACCGACCTAGGTGGAGGTGGACTTTCCTGTGCAGCTTCCGAGATGGCGAACAGGGCCAATTGTGGCGTTGAAATTTGGTTGGAAAAAGTTCCATTGAAACATGCTGGAATGGCTCCATGGGAGATATGGATTTCAGAATCTCAGGAAAGGATGTTACTCTCAGTTCCCAAGAAAAATTTGCGGAGGGTTCTTCAGATATTCGAAGAAGAAGAGGTGGAAGCAACACCGGTGGGAGTTTTCAATAATAAAAAGTCCGTCGAAGTTTTCTGGAAAAAGATTAGAATTCTTGATCTTAAATTAGATTTTCTCTTTTCTCCACCGCTCCCGGTTAGAGTAGCTAGGATATCTACATGTGGAGAGCCAGAACCGAAAATTTCAGACGGAAAAGAGGAAACACTTCTTTTGCGACTTCTTTCTTCTCCAAATATCTGCAGTCGCGAAGACATCATAAGAACGTATGATCATGAAGTCCAAGGAAGAAGTGTGCTGAAACCCCTTCAAGGTAAACATTCCGGACCAAACGACGCGGCAGTTCTTCGTCCACTACCGGATTCTTGGAAAGGTGTAGTGATATCATGCGGACTGAAGCCAAGATATGGAAAGATAGATCCTTATTGGATGGCGGCATCTTCAATCGAGGAAGCCATAAGGAATAACATCGCTGTTGGTGGAGAAAGACAAGCTATCTTGGACAACTTTACGTGGGGGAATCCGGAAAAGCCAGAACAGCTTGGTGCTTTGCTCAGCGCCTGCAAAGCCTGTTATGATTTTGCCAAGGTATTTGGTGTGCCATTCATTTCTGGGAAGGACAGTCTTTATAACGAATCTGAGCTCGATCCTGTGACACCGACGCTTCTGATAACAGCTGTTGGAATAATTCGAGATATTAAGAAGGCGGTTTCTCTGGACCTTAAGGAAGTAGGAGATCCGTTGTATATTTTGGGCCGCACGTACAATGAGCTTGGCGGATCTGAGCTTTTGGCTATTTTTGGAAAATTAGGGTCAAACGTTCCCCGAGTCAGGCCAAAAGAGTCCAAAAAAGTGATGAAGTCTGTTCAAAGAGCGATTGATAGTGAATGCGTAAAAGCTTGCCATGATCTCTCGGAGGGAGGGTTGGCTGTGGCGCTCGCTGAAATGGTGATCTCTAGCGATTTTGGAGCCTCTATGGATTTATCAGAAGTGCCCACTCAAACAAAATTATCCAACACTTCTCTTTTATTCTCGGAGTCTAATGGAAGATTTCTCGTAGAAGTTGCCAAAGAAAGAGAAAAAGAGTTTGAGAGCTTAGTCAAAGGAGACTTCGCGAAGATAGGCGTAGTTTGTAAGAAGAGATCTTTGGAGATCCGGCGTGATGGAAAAACAATAATATGTCTTTCTTCGGAGAAGTTGCGTTCAGCTTGGAAAAAGAGACTATGGTGATTTAAAATGAAAAATGTTTGTGTAATCCGGACCAGGGGGACGAACTGCGATTGGGAAACGGCGCTGGCGTTAAAAAATGTGGGCCTACTGGCAGAAATAGTTCATCTACGCAAACTCGATGGTTTCAAACTCAGAAAGTACGATGCACTGGTTATTCCAGGAGGTTTTTCGTATGGAGACCACATACGGGCGGGAGCAGTGATGGCTAAACGTTTGCTGGCTCGTTTGCGAAAAGAACTTGTAAAATTTGTGGAAGAGGGCAAGCCAATTCTAGGCATATGCAACGGATTTCAAGTATTGGTCGAAGGTGGTCTGCTTCCGGCTTTTGAGGGACCGAGCGAAGAACCACAAGCTGCTTTAGCCGTGAACAATTCCTGTAGGTACGAATGCAGATGGGTCTATCTAAGAGTGGAAAAAAGCAAATGCATTTTCATGAGCAAAGTTGATAAAAAAACTCTCTTTCTTCCGGTCGCGCACGCGGAAGGAAAATTCATTTTCGATCTAAATAGACAAGACGAGGATATTAAGAAGCTCGTGCAAAACAAGCAATTGGTCTTACGATATGCCGATGAGAGCGGTCGACCGGCGCAGGGAAGATATCCACATAATCCTAACGGGTCTATTTTCGATATCGCTGGAGTTTGCGATCCATCTGGAGTGGTATTTGGTTTGATGCCACATCCTGAAAGGGCTTTTTACTGGTTCCACAGACCGGACTGGACGGCTTCAAAAGATGAGGAATGGGCCGATGGGCGTCTGATTTTCGAATCTCTTGCGGATTATCTCAGGAGGTGAGTTCTCTGCCTTTAAATGTTAGCAAAATCAGGCGGGATTTTCCCATTTTGTCTTCCGGAAAGATATATCTTGATAGCGCGGCAAGTAGCTTAACACCTGAACCCGTAATAAGAAAAGTTTTGGAGTTTTACAGAGAGTACAGAGCCAACGTCGGGCGTGGTGTTTATTCTTGGTCAGCAGAAGCTACAGACGAATATGAGAGAGCCAGAAAAGAGGTAGCAAAATTAATAAATGCTAAAGATGCAAGCGAGATAATCTTTACTAAAAACACAACCGAAGGCATAAACACGGTTGCTCACGGACTAGAATGGAAAAGCGGTGACAAGATAGTTACCACAATTGTTGAGCATCATTCAAATTTTATCCCTTGGTTAAGAATAACCAAAAAATTGAGCTTAAAGATTGAGATAGTTAAATCCGATGGCGCTGGCAGGTTTGAAATAACCGATTTTGAAAAAGCAATCGATGAACGTACGAAATTAATCGCGATTTCCCATGCTTCAAATGTTCTTGGAACAGTCTTGCCGGTAAAGGAAGTTACGAAAATCGCGCATGAACGAGGAGCAAAAATTCTAATCGACGGCGCCCAATCTGTGCCGCACATGCCTGTAGATGTCTCCGAAATAGGTTGTGATTTTCTAGCGTTTTCTGGCCATAAGATGTTGGCTCCAACTGGCATTGGAGTTTTATATGTTAACAGTGATAGCTCCGATGTTTTGGAGCCTTTAGCTGTAGGAGGAGGGACAGTCGATCATGTTTCAATATCGGACTTCAGTTTAACGAGATCGCCCGACCGGTTCGAGGCAGGAACACCACCAATTGCTCAAGCTATCGGGCTTGGAGAGGCGGCCAAATATTTGCGAAGACTTGATATGGAGGACATCGCTGTTCATGAACGTAAACTGACCGAGAAAATCATTTCCGGTCTTTCAGAAATCGAGGACACAGAAATTTACGGACCACTGACTTGTGATGATATAATAGGAATTGTCGCATTCAATGTTCGGGATTTAGATCCAAACGGAGTGGCAGAAATTCTCGATGAAAAAGGAGGAATAATGGTCAGATCAGGTCATCACTGTGCGATGCCACTTCATGTCGAGCTTCTCAGAAGACCACTGGGAAGCGTCAGAGCTTCTGTTTATATATAACACTGCTAGAGAAATCGATAAATTAATCGAAATGATCGAAAGAATCGCAAAGATGAAATCCTGAGGTTTCTTTATAACTTACTAGTCTGAAATTTGACTGGAGATCTGGAGGGCGAGAAAATCCCAGATATACCGAGGGAAAAGCTCGAGAAGTATCTTCATCTGAGGCGGGAATTTAGGGAAGAGAGATATATAAACCTCAATCCGCTTCAGCGTGGAGGAATTCTGACACAAGCTGCCAGAGAGGCACTACTTGAATTTGGTGATGGTTACTCTGTTTGTGACTGGTGTCCTCCAAAAATGGCTAGATTAGATAAAATCGGGACCCCGCCGATAGCAGATTTCTATGCAGATTTGGCCGAATTTCTTGGCATGGATGTCGCAAGAGTTGTGACTAGATGCAGAGAAGCGAAATTCATAGCTTTCAGGATGCTCGGTGAGCCGGGAGATTATGTTGTAATAGACAGCCTCGCACACTACTCGACGTACATCGCCGCAGAGTTGGCTAGACTTAAAGTTAAAGAGGTTCCGAATAGTGGATACCCAGAGTTTCGGCTCAACTTGGATGCCTATGCCGAAAAAATAGAAGAAGTGAAGAAAGAGATAGGAAAGCCACCGGCGTTGGTTCTTCTTACACATGTCGATTATCTCTATGGAAACCTGAATGATGCGGAGAAAGTTGCGAAGATCGCCCATGAATATAATGTTCCGGTTCTTCTGAATGCCGCATATACAGCGGGCGTAATGCCGGTTGATGGAAAAAGGCTAGGTGTGGATATAATCACTGGAAGCGGTCACAAATCTTGGGCTGCGAGCGCCCCGACCGGAATTTTAGCAATGACGGAAGAGATAGCCGAGCGGATCTTGGCACCCTCCAAAATCCGGGGAGATTTGACCGGCAGGACTTTTGGTGTAAAAGAGTACGCATTGCTCGGTTGCACAGTAATGGGCGCACCATTGATCTCTCTTATGGCATCTTTTCCTTACGTCGTCGAGAGAGTCAAGCGATGGCCAGAAGAAGTCGAGAAAACGAGATGGTTGGTTGATCAGCTTGAAAAGATAGAAGGAACCAAACAACTCGGTGTGAAACCGAAGGAGCATACACTAGTCCACATCGAGTCAGAGGGATTTTTCAAAGTATCACAAACTCATAAACGTCGTGGCTACTTCCTTTATGACGAACTAAGGGAAAGGGGAATAGTCGGAATTCAACCCGGGTTAACCAAGCATTTCAAACTCAACACATATGGTCTTGATTGGGAAAAGATAAAAAAGGTAGGAGAAGCTTTCTTGGAGATAGCTGAGAAATATGAACTAAAGATAGGATAACCTACTGTTTTAATCGCTGTAGATACTCATAGGCTGAAATTGATGCTTTTGCTCCTTCTCCAGCCGCAACTACGATTTGTTTTTGTGGGACATTCGTCACATCTCCAGCCGCAAACAACCCATCCACATTTGTACGACATCTTGCATCAACTATTATCTCTCCTTTTTCGTTCAGTTCTACCAAATGGCGTACAATGTCTGAGTTTGGGATTTGTCCTATTTCGATGAAGACCCCATCCACTGGTAATGTGAACTTCTTTCCTTCTCTTTCGACAACAATCTCTTTTACAAATCTATTTCCCAATATCTCCAGTACTTTTGTGTTTGTCAATATCGCGACCTTGTCGCTTTGTATAACTTTCTCTTTCATTATTTTGTCGCCCTTTAACTCAGAGGAAATTTCTATTAGATATATTTGTCTAGCGATTCTCGTAAGTTGCAAAGTCGCATCAAGTCCAGCATTTCCTCCTCCGATCACAGCCACATTTTTGTTCATAAATAAAGGAGCATCACATGTCGCACAATATGTGACCCCACGATTTTTAAATTCGTCCTCACCAGGCACACCTAGTTTCTTAGGTTCGGTCCCGGTGGCGACTATCACAGATCTGCTTTTGTACCGACCCCTCGTGGTTTGAACTTCAAAACCTTCGGGGATTTTTTCAATATGTTTGGCCTCTTCGAAAAGAATTGTGATGTTGAAAGCACGGACATGTTCTTCAAATTTTTGGGCTAGCTCAGATCCGGTTATGAACTGATATCCAGTATAATTTTCTATGTTTGCACTCCAAGCAGCTTTGCCTCCTATGTCTTTTGTTATTAAAACAAAATTTACTCTTTTTCTCGCAGAGTAAATGGCTGCAGTTATTCCCGCCGGACCGCCACCAACTATAATAAGTTCGTATATCGTCATACATCACCCGCCCTCGATTTTTGTTCCTTTGTTCGGCGCATGTCCGCATCCACACAACTTTATCTCAGATAAACCGTTTAGCTAGATCCCCAAAGACCGTGGATGTTACAGTATTCCCTCGATTTTACCTGTTCTTCTTGTACTGGAAAGAAAGCTTCTGGAGCATCGCCAGGCTTAAGGAATTTTCTGTACGATCCTCTATCTGTAACGAGCTCTATCCATTCTATGTAGTGTTTTTCTTCCATCGGATGGGGTATCGAGCCCACTTTGACTATTACCCCACCTTTAACCCTTTCGATTATCGGGACATGCTTTTCCTTGCCGACATCTACGGTTTTTTCCTGCAAGAGCTCCATCGGTTGTCCGCAACAAACAAGCTGTCCAGCACCAGCGTGAAGCACGGTCACAATGTTTCCACAGATTTTGCATCTGTATACTTGGCTAATTTCAGTCATTTCATCAAAGTACTTCCATGAGCAGCGTTTATATAGATAACGGAGCTTTACCTGTTAATAGCTCGAAAAGCGAGCTTATAGTTGATGGAAAAAGTCATATGCTTAGTTTCCGGTGGAATAGACTCTCCACTTGCTTGTGCTTTAGCATCGAAAAATTTTGAGATAATTCCACTTCATTTCTGTGTTTATCCTTACGTGAGTGACGAGACATTTTTTACAACAATTGAAATTCTCAAGAAGTTGAAAGACAGATTAGACGTAGAAAAAATTCTGATTTTTCCTTGGTCTAAAATTCTGCGCAGAATTTCTCATGCTGGTGGAAGGTACACTTGTGTTCTTTGCAGAAGGGGGATGCTGAAAGCTGCAGAAGCGTTATGTGAGAGAGAAAAATGTTCGGCGATAGTCACCGGGGAGTCAATCGGTCAGAAGGCATCCCAAACTCTTGACAATCTTGCCGTGACATCATTTGGGATCAAGTTTCCGATCATTAGACCACTTCTGACGATGGACAAACTCGAGATAGAAAGAGAGGCGAGGAAAATTGGAATTTGGAGCGAGAAACATGCCGGATGCTGTACTGTTGTTCCGAGATATCCCTCGACAAGCGCAAAAACAGAAACTGTGGAACGCTTATTCGCGAAGATCGGATTAGAAAAAGAAATTGAAAACGAGTTGGGCAATGTTGTGGAAATTCGTAGTTTTAAAGACGTAGAAAAATTTCAAAATTCACTGAGAAAAGAATCTTGATTTAATTGTTCAAGCAGTTTTTTCCAGAATTTTTCTTATCTGCTTTAATTCCTCCAAGATTTCTCTTTCCAGACCCACCTGAGCCTGCGCAAAGAGAGGCCTGTTTTTTACAGATTTTAGGATGATTTCCCGGATTTCCAAAAAATTTGGAATCCCCCATATTGACGCTTCAGCCCCTCTCGTTCCAGGTCCAGCAGTGCCACCAGCGGCCCCAGTGTATCCGGCGGTATATATGTGAACGGATCCCAGACCAAAAAATCGGGAAATCGGACCCTGTATCACATCAGCACACATAACGCGAGAATAAGGAACTGTATGTTTCATTTTCCACCAAACTCCTCGCTCTACTGTTGTTTCGTCTTCCTCTATTGTGAAGAAAATAGTGTCGTAGTATCGCGGAATCCAATATGCAACAAACAAAATACCTATTGTGACAATGCCGAGAGGTATAAATGTAAATATTTTGTATTCTCGCCAGATTTCCGGAGCGAATTTGTATGCTCCCCAGACGGGTATGCTAGCAATGAAGAAAAGCGGCAATCCAGCAAGTAAAAGATAGATCCCATAGACCTTCTTCAGATTCGGATCGGGTTTGAACTTATTTTGGACCATACTTTTCACTCAAGTCTCTTTCCACAGTTAGGACAGAATTTTGCCTCTTTAACACTTATCCCCGCACCACAAAACGGACAGTAGCTCACTCCGGACGCTTTAGGTTGTTTTTCTAAACTTTTCGCGATTCTTTTTAGATAGGGTGCCTCTGCGTATTCTTCCTGATATTTAAATATAATGTTCTTTACAGCGAATGGATCTTTCACACCATAGACGCAAGTAGATGGGCTAGCAACAGGAACGACTTGCCCTCCGACTGGCCCTCCGACGACAATAGTTCCGGAAGGTCCTACTCTTCCTCCACCCGCCTGCCATCCGACCATTCCGGTTCCAAGTCCGGATTTCGTTATCGGTATTACATTTCCGAAGCCGAAAATCCTACCAATTATGCCTTGGTCTACTACAACATCAGATATGTCGTCGTATTGGATTTGTCTAGATGAGATAGTTATGAATTTGCGATAGATCACGATTCTTTTATTTGTGAGATAGTAAGTAAACGCTTGTGAGTAAAAAATCACTGCGATTATCCCGATTATTCCGAAAAATGTTACTAGTATTCCCAACCACCAGAGATAGCCTAGAAGAATTAGACCGATTATAAAAATGATCCCTGAAAGAATGAAATGGCCCAAAAAAGCTAGCCTTTGTGGTTTTAAAATTTTTAGTAGCTTTTCTTTTGGGAGTAAAGATATTGGGAGTTTTTCTTGTGCCATTCTGAAAATAATTGTACACTAGGATTTAAAATAGATGCTTCTGAGATTTCGAAATCTGGTGGGCCCGCTGGGATTCGAACCCAGGACCTCCCGGTTATCAGCCGAGCGCTCTAACCAAGCTAAGCTACGGGCCCAACAATCAAATTTTCACATGTTTTCCTCATAAAACTTATTTTTGCCTCTATCGGTATAAAATCGGGGGGCGATCGTGAGAAGAAAAGTGATAGAGGTTAGAAATCTTGTCAAGCGGTATGGCAACATTTTAGCCCTGTCTGGAGTTTCCTTCGATGTCTATCGTGGAGAGATTTTTACAATGGTCGGTCCGAACGGCGCCGGCAAAACGACTACGGTCGAAATCCTTGAATGTCTTAGAAACCCGACGAGTGGAAACGTGAAAATCTTTGGAATGGATATCGAGGGGCACGAAGAGGAGATAAAACAGCGGATTGGAGTTTTACCACAGGAATTCGGTACCTTTGAGAGACTTACAGTAGAAGAAAATATTCGCTTTATCGCAAAGATTTATGAACGCAGAGTTGACGTCTCAAATATTCTTCAGACCCTCGGCTTGCTCGAGCATCGAAAGAGAAAATTTGGAGAGTTATCTGGAGGGATGAAGAGACGCGTAGGAATTGCCATGGCTCTTGCATCCTGTCCAGAAATAATCTTTCTTGATGAACCGACTACCGGTCTTGATCCTCAAGCAAGACAGGAGCTTTGGCAAACAATAAAGAATTTGAGAAAGGAAGGCATGACAATTTTTCTGACTACTCATTACATGGAGGAAGTAGAAGCTCTCGCGGATCGAGCTGCGCTGATTCTCAATGGTAAAATATTGATAACGGATTCTGTGCGATCCCTAATTTCCAAGTATGGCGGTGGTTTCAGGGTGTCTATTTCGGAGAAAAGAGGCATAAGAATTTTGAGGAAAGTCGGCGAAAAAATCGTTCAGCAAGATGGTAAAACAACAGCGTTTTTCAAATCTCGCGAAGACATGCTCGAGGCTTTCCTTTATCTTAGTAGGCATGGTCTGAAACCAGAAATGAAAGAACCCTCTATGAATGAAGTTTTCCTGAACTTGGCAGGAGGGAGAATAAACGAGCATGGAGAGTTGATACAGTGAAGACTCTTCACTTAACTGTAGTGCTTTTTAAAAACTGGATCAGAAGCAGAATGGGGGTTTTCTTTTCATTTCTCTTTCCGGTCGTTCTCCTTTTGATTTTTGGATCAGTCTTTGGAGGAGGAGCCGGGAGGTACAGCATATGGGTGCAAAATCGAGACTTGGAAAATGGGTCTCCGAGCGACCTATCGATTGCCTTCATATCCGCAATGGAGAATTCGGGTGTTTTCTCAATCAAGATGATACCACCCTCTGTCGAAATCTCGAGCTGGGTTAAGGAGCACATACCTTCGTTTACCAGCTACAGAGTTCTAGTGATACCGGAAAATTTCGGGAAAAAGGCTGCCGAGAAGGGCATCAAGGTCCGTGGCATGATAATTCTGAGTAGTTTAGATCTGATAGTCGAAACTTATGGGGAATATATGGATGAGAACAATCTTAGATCCATTCAAGAAGGCAAATCGGCTCTGGAGAACTGGGTAACAGGAATTACACCTGAGGAAGCAACACTTATTTTATATGTTCAAGAAGGAGATGCATCGGCTCAAGTAGTTAGCAGCGCAGTGCAGAGCATAGTTCAAGCATTCAACAATTCTCTGATAAGCGCACAATCGGTTATCGAGGTGAAATTTACAACGCTCTCGGAGAGAACGCTCAAGCCGGCAGATTATTACGTGCCAGGATATACCGCAGCTTTCATAATGACGAATGGTGTAATTGGTTTGACATCGAACATTTCCGAGTTCAGGCGAAATGGAATTCTTAAAAGAGTGGCCGCAACACCTCTTTCGAAGAAATCTTGGATTCTGGCAAATCTGATTACGCAGGTCATACTTGCTTTTCTTCTCACGATTATAATGATTTTTTTGGGACGCCTAATATTTGGAACCAGCGGAACCCCAGACATTTTCTTCATTTGCTTGGTTCTGCTGGGAGCAACCCTTTTCTGCGCAATAGGTATAACTATGGGAGGATTGATAAAAGATGTCGAAGCAGCTAGCGCAGCGGGGAATCTTGTTGCGTTTCCGATGATGTTCCTTTCTGGTGCGTTTTGGCCAATAGAGATAATGCCAGAAATTTTGCAGACAATTGCAAAGTGTATGCCTCTCTATTACTTCCATCAAGGTCTCAGGCAGACACTCATCCTCGGGAATCCTGCCGGTGCTCTAACATCTTTCGTTGTACTCGGGGCTCTTTCTGTAGTTTTCGTTTTATTGGCTGTGAAAATCACAAAATGGAAAGAAATATAAAAAAGAAAAAAGCTAGAGCCACGATAATCAGATTTTTCTATCTACCCGCGGCTCTTCTCTTCTGCCAGCAATCCCGGCAGTAAACCGGTCTGCCCTCCGTCGGCTTGAAGGGGACCTCGCACTCGGCACCGCAGTCAGAACAGACTGCTTTATACATTTGCCTTGGTCCTCTTCTGCCGAACCTTCCATATGCCACTTTTCCTACTTCTCCTAGAACTTCAGCGAGAAACAGCCGAAAAGCTGTCCCGGGTTTCCCAGGTTAATCTCGCTGTAGTTCTGCCTTCATTTCTATGCTTCCAGTATATAAGGATTGTTAGGTATCACGTTTCTATCCCTTCACAAGTTGCATCGTCATTCCGCGCTGAATGATTTTAAAGAGTATGTGAGGAGGTTCAAGGATCATCCAGCAGTCTTGATGTGGTGTGTTGGAAATGAGGTCGAGTTTCAGATTCAGAATTTATGGCCGGGCGACGAAACGAAGCTGAGGGACTGGTTTTCGCTTCTGAATGAATTGGCAAAAGCAGCTTTTGAAGTCGAGGGTCAATCCTACCATCCAGTTATAACCTCAGCGGCGGAAATTTATGTCATCGGAGAAAATTCGATAGGATCTGATGACGGTTCTTTAAAGTTTCTAGATGCTTGGGGAGCGACTCTTTTCCGTGGTAGGTCTTTTGAAGGGGCTTTTGATCAGTTCAGAAGCAGAAGCTTGAAACCTCTCGTGGTCACCGAATTTGGAATAGACGCTTGGGACAATCTTCAGAAAAAAGAGGATGAAAACGCTCAGGCTGAGTACGCCAAAGATCTTCTGAGGGAGTTATTCGAGGCTGGGGAAAGAATTCTTGGCGGATGTTATTTTGAATGGACAGACGAATGGCAAAAGAGCGGAAATCCCAGCGCACACGATATTGGAGGATTCTCAATGCCATCATTCCCGGACGGCGTGGCAAACGAGGAATGGTTTGGTGTTTGCAGAGTTCTTGAGAACCGCGCGGGAGGCGTAGACATCCTTCAGCCGAGGTCAGTTTACAATATTATAAAAGAGAAATATCTCACCAGCTAAAAATTCTGTTTAGTAATCTTCCACGACGATGTGAAGCGTGAAAGTCTCGCCCGACTGCGCAGTCGATGTACCTCCGACTGTCAGTTTTAGATATCTGGAGCTTCCTGGAGCAAGCACGAGCGGGTAGATTACCCCATTAACAAAGACGTTTTGTCCATCCATAGTGTAAATGTTTGACCAGAGTTTACCTCCTGAAGCATCCCAAGCGTCGCAGATAACCTTCAGAGTTTTAGTCTCGCTGGTGCTGTTGTTCAGAAGAATATTAGTTATGGTCACCGATCCTATGCGTGGAATGTTAACCGCAGACGGGATACCAGAAAGAGTCACGACTCCTGGAGGTGGAGGAGGCGGAGGAGGTGGGGGTGAAATGGGTGAGGAAACAACTATCGTCAAGCGACAGGAAGCAGAGGTTCCGCTGTTGTCGATCACCGTGAGTGTCACCGTGTAACTTCCAGGATTTAAATATCTGTGGGTGGGGTTGCGATCTGTTGAGCTAGTTCCGTCTCCGAAATCCCAGATCCATCTCACTATATGACCGTCCGGATCGTACGAGTTGTCAATGAATTGTATGGTGTCAGAGGTCGTCGGAGAAGTTGGAGAATACGTAAATCTAGCCACCGGCGCACCAACAACGGAGACTCTTTTTACAAGAATTATGTAATCGATATAGACGATCACATTTTTTCCGGTGATGCCGTCCGAGAAAGCGATGTTCCACGGAACTCTTATGTTGGAGAGGTCTTCCCCAAATGCTCCTAGTGGAATAACTACTCTACGCCACGAGGTTGTGATATGTGCGTAGTCGCTTACTCTGACTTTTCCTCCTGTGCCATAGATGTCTTCAAGAATTATCTCAAAGTCTTCGCCGCCTCTTTCTCCTTTTACCCAGAACACTAGGTTTTCATAATCGGAGAGATTTTTCGGGCCGCTCGTGAATTCACAGTAAAATCCAGCCCACCCTCCGCTTATGTTTGAATAGATAAATTTCCAAGCTTTATCGGAGTCAGACTCCCATCCGCCAGTCTGAATCTCGAGCAGCGAAAGATGTTGTCCGTTGTTTGGATGTCCGTAACGAGCCGGAGCACCGATATCCTCACCCATTCCCCCATCCCAGTAGATAATGTAAATTAACTCTGAAGGCGGAAGCGATACAGAGACAATAGTCTCGAATCTTCCCTCATTCCCGTCATTGTCCACGACTGTGAGGATGACCCTGTATGAGCCCGCTGCATGGAAAATGTGTGTTGGGTTCTGACTTCTGCTGAAGGTTCCATCTCCGAAATCCCAAAGCCAACTTACGATATGGCCGTCTGGATCGTACGAGTTGTCGATGAATTGAAGAGTGTCGAGCACCGTTGGATGTGGGGGAGAAAATATGAAAAATGCGCGGGGGATTCCTGAAGGTCTCACTCTTATAACTTTAGTTTTTGTTGCATTTTCACCGGCATTATCGGTTACGAGCAGAGTTACTGTGTATTCTCCATCCCTCAAGTATCTGTGTGTGGGGTTTTGTTCTGTGGAACGGGTGTTGTCGCCAAAGTCCCAAAGCCAACTTACGATATGGCCGTCTGGATCGTACGAGTTATCGATGAACTGGACGACCTCGTTTTCTTGCGGTTCAACGTTATCACCTGTCAGAGAATCAACAGACCACGTGAAATCTGCGACTGGTGGGATATTGACAACGGGTTTGGGTCTGGGTCGTAATAGGAGAACAAAGATTATCACAGTGAGGATGATCACTATTGCGAGAACATATATGAAGCGAATTTCGCCGTATACACGTTTTTCTTCGTGTTTATCTTTCATTACGTCCACTTCTCCTTGAGAGCGTAGTACGCAAGTCTAGGAATCTTGACGGGACTTTCGAGCGAGGTGAGCTTCATTATCCCCCACCATTCCTCATTCATGTTGTTCTGGCCGGCGACGTAGTCGTAGTAGTTGGGATTCGCCCAAGTCGCCAAATTGTCATGGATTTCATAATTTCCGGCCTTCCACCACTCATCGGACCACTCGAAGACCGTTCCTCCAATGCAAACGCGATTTTCGTTTTCCGCGCTCAGATTTTCTGAAATTTCATCCCAAAGATTTTCTATATACAGCTTCTGCATGAGCTGGTTCTCTGTGTTGTCCCTTGCGTCCAGAGCATCGCACCCCCACTCCGCCAGAAGAAGGGGTTTGCTACTCTTGACTTTGTAGTTGCTGAAGAGATTGCCGAAAGAGGAACCATAATACACGTTTACTCCCCATATGTCCAAGGACGTCAGGTTTTCGTCAGCCGAACCGATGCTTGGATCCCCTATACGCGTGATGTCTTGGTTAACTGTCATAACAGGATGGTTGTCGTCTACTTGTTTGGCGGCAAATGCCACAGCCTGAACGAGCGAGAACCAGTTTTCCTTTCTCGCCGGGTATACATCGACCTCATTTCCGAATGCCCACATCAGAACTGCCGGGTGGTCTTTCCATTTATTAACCAGTTTGAGAAAACCTTCTTTCAGGTTCTCTCTCACCCAGCTTTTACTCATGTCTACGGATCGATCCACCCAGTATCCCATGATAACATATAACCGTTGGCTCCAAGCGGCATCCAGAATATCTCGGTTTTCTAATATTGCATGCTGGGGCGGTGGGACAAAATTTTCCCACCGGACGAAATCTACATAAAACGTCTGGTTTGTTTCCACGGTGATCATGAAGGGACTGTAAACTTTGTCAAGATTTTCCCAGTTCTCTGCAGGAATAGTGATCTCCTGCCAGTTGTTTGTTCCATCCCATCCAAACTGGCTGATGTAATAACTCTGGATGTTCCCCTTCGGAGCCTCAATCTCGATCTTCAGGTTAACGGGTGTCTTAACCCAGAACTTCAAAGCGGAGGCGCCAGAGAGGTCAACGGTGTGATCATGCGGGAGTGCGAGAAAAAGACCCCAGCCGGCATAGCTCCCAGAAGGCTGTGTGAGGAAGCATCTCCCTCCTTCGGGAACGTTGCCCGGTCCGAACCCAGTATATCTGGCTTCAAAATAGCCACCCCCCCACGTTAGGATTTTGACGCCTCCAGGTATCCCGCCATCAGAGTAAGGAGAAAAACCGGTCCATCTAACTTTGTCTATGTAAAACGTTCCGCTAGTCTCCATCGTTATTTTGAAAGGACAGTAGACTTGGTTCAGGTTACTCCAGTGACTGGCGGGAATCGTTATCTCTTGCCAGTTGTTTGTTCCATCCCAGCCGTAATTGCTTATGTATTTAGTCTGTGTGTTTCCCTGTGGTGCTTCTATCTCAACCTTCAGATTTGCGGTAGTTTTGACCCAGAATTTGAGCGCCGTAGCACCAGAGAGATTTATTGTGTGAGCAGAAGGGTTCGCTAGGAAAATTCCCCAGCCAGCCCAGTTTGCGCTCACAGTTTTAAACGATTTTGTTCCTTCGGGAGGGGTTATTTCATGTGTTTCTGTGAAGCTTCCACCACCCCCTTGCCATGTCCAGAGATAGGAATCCAGAGGAATTCCATCGTCGTGGTAAACCCAATAATAGGCATCGTTAAAGTAGGTTACGCCGGCATTATAAGTTCTGATGGTATTCGCTCCCATGCTTCGGATGTTCTCGAAATCGTTTTCATAGATTTCTTGCGCATGCCACCAGAAGAAGTCGGGCCCCTCTCCTGGCGGAGTTGGTGAATAGCAAACCCCTTTTACGGTGAAAGGAGATCCGTTTACGAGCAGCCGACGTCCGTCTACGGTCACGACTGTTTTCTCGATGATTTCTGCGGAAAATTTTGTCTCACAGTATGTATAGTAAACCACACCAGAGGCCACCGATGAGAGAACAAGAGAAGCAAGTATGATCGCAAGCGGGCATGTGTTTTTTTGCATATCATCTCACCTTTTCTTTTTTTGGGAAAAATAAAAGGGCGGTGAGCCGACAAGGCGGCTCACCTTTCTAGCCCCTCTAGTAGAGCGCGTTGTCCATCAGATAGAGCTGCAGGTTGTTCCATGAGTTGCCCGGAACGGCTGGACCAGCATCTCCAACGGTGACCTTTAGCTCCAGTGATTGGCCGCTGTTAAGGGTGAATCCATAGTTGACTCCGTCTGCCCAGACTTTGTTGGCTGAAGTTGGCCACGGATAAGCGCAGGCATACCACAGTCTGTCTCCAGTAACGCTATCAACGTTACTTATCAGGGTCAAAGTTTTTGTCTCTCCGCTCTGGTTATAAACAGTATATTTGATATTTGCAGCTCCGTTGTCGGGTATCTGGAAATTCGTGTTTTCCATCACTCCCCAGACTCCGACGTTTTCAACTATTGTTGCGGTAAAAGTCGTTGTCTGGTATGTGTAGAGAACTGCACCGGACGCGACTGCAGCTCCGAGGACCACGAGCAACCAGAGGGGAACGATTCTTCTTGTAGCTCTTTTCATTTTTTACCTCCGATTGCTCCTGATTTTCGGGATATTTAAAAGAGTGGAGCTAATTTTGGATATTTTTTGAAGACGAACGGAGAAATTTTATTAATTTCACAGCTAAGAGCTACTTATGTTGCTCAGAGATTGGATTGCGCCGATGTTGGGAATTGTGGGCGGGATCCTTGTCTTATTGAGTGTTTTTGCCCCATGGTATCCTGCTAGCGGAAGGTTCACTTTCTCATGCATAACTCTGCTCATGAAAAGGAGCGGCGGCCCTCTCATGTTCCATATTTTTCTGCTGTTTTTCGGAGGGTTCATCCTTTTGTTTGGCGGAATTCTAGCAAGATTTCTATCGAGGAAAGACATGGGGAATATTTTTTTCATCGGCTCCGTTATCGGAATAATCGGGGTCGCGTTAACCCTTTGGTATCTGAAAGGTGGTTTTACATTAAGTAATCCGGCGCCCGGCTTGTACATGTTTTTCTCTTCTCCTGTTGGGTGGTGGAGGCTGCTTACAGATCTCTCGTACGGGTTTTACATGGCGATTGCTGGAGTACTGGCGGGGATTTCTGGATTTTTCCTCTCGACTTCGTGGCGTGAAAGGAAAGATTAGCGGGCCCGAGGGGATTCGAACCCCCGACCTGCCGGTTAAGAGCCGGCCGCTCCGACCAGACTGAGCTACGGGCCCGTCAGTTTGTTATTAGTTTTCCAAAAATTTAAAAATCAAGCCACATCTGTTATTAACCAATTTGGGCTATCCTTCTTCGGAGGAGTCGATGGTTCTGGTGTTTGTTGGCCTTGGCCTCGAAAAAGGAGGGATTTCACTACGTGGGATAGAAGAGGCAAAGAAGGCCGATGCGGTATATCTTGAGACATATACCAGCATAGTTCCCGGGTTAAGCGTCTCTTACTTGCAGGAACTCACAGGAAAAAAAGTGAAGGTACTGGACAGGAGGGTGCTTGAGGAGGAGCCTCATGAGATTCTCGAAAAAGCAAGGGATGGCAGGGTGGTTCTACTAATTCCGGGAGATCCAATGGTCGCCACAACTCACATCGATTTGAGACTGAGAGCCGCAAAGATGAACGTGGAAACAAAAATAGTTCATGCAGGTTCGATTCTCTCCGCCGTGGCCGGGGTTTGTGGGCTCCAGAGTTATAAATTCGGTCCCTCGGCAACAATTCCCTTTCCGGACAATCCCTCAGCAAGACCATATGAGGTTCTCGCGGATAACAGAAAAAGAGGATTTCACACCCTTCTTTTTCTAGATATCCGGGCTGAGGAAGGAAGGGTGATGAGCGCAAACCAAGGGATGGAGATAATGCTTGGGCACGAACTCGTGCGCCGGGAATCGATTTTCACTCCGAAGACTCTTGTGGTAGTTGTGGCTAGGGCAGGTTGCGAAGATGAGTTGGTCAGAGCTGGCAGAGTGGAGGAAATGCTGGGTGTGGATTTTGGTCCTCCGCCTCACTCTTTGGTGGTTCCTGGCAGGCTTCACTTCATAGAAGCTGAAGCTCTGAAGGTTTTTGCTCGTGCGCCGGAGGATGCCGTAGATGAGCTTGTCGGATGACCTCTTGAACGAAATTGAGAAGTGGAAGGCGAAATTAGATAAAGGTATCTTGACCGCTGCTCCGATCGATTCAGTAGGTGAAGCAATGCTTTCGAATATAAAAGCGTATAGACAAGACTGCGATCACTTTCTGAGGAAGGGGGATCTGGTTAGGAGTTTTGAGTGCTTGGTCTGGGCTTGGGCTTATCTCGAGATTGGACAGAATCTTGGACATATTGTGAAGAAATCTCCGTCTGCATAGACCCGAAAATTTGCGATGGATTTCTTTAGATAGACAGATTTAAAGCATGCTTTGATGATAGATTGGGGAGAGCATGAAGCTTGATGAAATAGTGAGAGAAAAATACCCGAACTTTATCGCTGGATACGTGCTCGCTACCGGCGTGACCGTAGAAACGGATGTGGAAACCCTGAACAATAGATTGTCATCTGTGCTTTCCGAAATCAAAGCCAAGTTCGCGCAGACTCAGGTAACGGAAATACCGGAGATAAAGGCTTACAGAGAATTCTTCAAGCAGATGGGTAGAGACCCGTCGAGTTTCAGACCCTCTGTGGAGTATTTGCTTAGGAAAACGCTCGAAGATCAGTTTCCGAGGATAAACAACGTCGTGGACTCCTGCATGCTGGCTTCCGTTGAGCACATGGTGTCGGCCGGAGTTTACGATCTTCAGAAAGTTGTGGGAGAGCTCCGAACGACTCTGGCCAGTCCAGACGATAAACCGATAGAGTTGATAGATGGTCGGAAACTTCAGCCTCTGCCCGGCGAGATAGTTTTGAAAGATGACCAAAAGATACTTTCGGCTTACACACTTGGCGACTCGAAGATAAGCAAAATAACCTATGGGACATCTTCCGTGATTTTCGTTCTCTGGAATGCGCCGGGGATTCCGAGAGAGAATGTTGAAAGAGCAGTCGAGAGTCTTGCGCTTTACGCTAGGAAATACTGCGGCGGTTATGTGGACAAAAAAGAGATTCTGTGAGAGTCGGAGATGTATCCGCTCAGTCTACTGGGCATCGTCCTGATCCTGCTCGGTTTAGCTTTTCTCATAGCTCCGATAATTGCGCGCTATTTTGACGTGGAGCGGATTCCTTCTTGGCTTATTTACGTTTATCGGTCAGATGGTTTCTACTTCGTCACCTCGCCGATCTTGATCCTGATTTCTTTCGTTTTGCTTATACTTCATCTGCTGGAGGTTCTACGGTGACATCAAATTTTCATACCGTTCATATTCGGAAAGGTATGAATTCTGAAAATACGGCTATATTGGGGCCTGGCTGGGGACTCGGTAAATTTCTGACATTTTTCGAAAATCCAGTTGAGGTGGTGATCATGAAGGGATCAATTCGTAGATTTTTTAGAAAATTGTCTACGCTTCTTGACGATGGTTTGATTGGAATCGGATATTTCGGCTACGAGCTTTCACAGGATTTCTTGCCCGTAAGATTTCGTGCGAATAAGCTAAAGATTGGAATTCCACCATCGGCGTTCATGTTTTTCGACGGCGGTGCCAAGATTTCGAAAATGTTTGTAGGAAAAGACGGTGAGACAAAAATAGAACCAACGATTGAGAAGAGAGAATTCCTCCGAATGGTCGAAAGAATAAAGGAATACATCGCGGAGGGCGATGTGTATGAAGTCAACATCTCGCAGCGTTTCGACTTTGTAAGCAGCTGTAAACCTTTGGAAATCTTTTCAAACCTCATTAGGGCTCAGCCCGCACCTTTTACGTGTTTTCTCGATTTTTCAGATTTTCAGATAATCAGCGGATCTATGGAGCTCTTTCTGAAAAGAAATGGAAAAAGAATTATGACCAGACCGATAAAGGGCACCAGACCGAGGCATCCGAACGTGAGGATTGACAGAGAGATGGTTAAAGATCTCAGAGAAAGTGAAAAGGAAAGAGCCGAGAATCTGATGATAGTTGACCTCATGAGGAACGATTTGTCTAAAGTCTGCGAATTTGGAAGTGTTCGAGTTACGAAATTATTTGAAGTTGAGGGTTTCTCTACTCTCTATCAAATGTTCTCAGAGGTTATTGGCAGACTGAGAAACGGAATGAGTTTGCAGGACATCTTGGTGGCAACGTTTCCGCCAGGCTCCGTTACCGGGGCGCCCAAAATGCGGGCAATGGAAATCATCGAAGAGCTCGAACCACACAGAAGGGAACCATACTGTGGTGCAACGGCGGTTGTCATGCCAGCTGGAGACTTCACAATGAGTGTTGCGATAAGGACAATGGCAATGAGAAATGGTTATGGGGCTTTTTGGGTTGGCGGGGGAATAACATGGGACTCGGATCCGGAGGCGGAATATGATGAGACCGTTGTGAAAGCCGTTGCAACCTGCAAAGCCCTGGGATTGGAAAAACTTGAGGTGTGAGGCTTGATTTGCAGGTCGACGCTTTACGGGGAAGGGGTCTTTGAAACTTTCAGGTGTTTTCACGGTCTTCCCGTTTTTCTGAGGAAGCACTTTGAGAGGATGAAGATGGGAGCCAAGCTTCTTAGAATCCCGACTCCGGGCTGGAGGGAATTCAAACAAACAGTTAAAGAGAAGATCGATGTCTCTGCAGATCTGCGCGTGAAGGTCTGTCTGTTTTCATTTGGATCGCAAGTGTTTGATGAGAAACCTAAGGAAAGCGAGCTCGTCTGCTTTATTTCAAGATATGAGCGACCAAGAAAACCACTTAGATTACATTTGGTTTCCTTTCCGAGAAACTCGAAGTCACCAGTCGTCAGGATAAAATCTCTAAACTACTTGGAAAACGTTCTCGGGAGAAGAGAAGCCAAGGAAATGGGTTTTGATGAGGGACTATTCTTAAATGAGCGAGGAGAAGTCGCGGAATGTTGTGCTTCAAACATCTTCTGGATGAAGGACGAGGTCATTTATACACCCGATGAATCTTGTGGTCTTCTTCCGGGAATAACCCGAGAATTGGTTCTTTCTCTTGCTCCCAAGCTAGGATTTAAGGTTAAAGAAGGGAGATACGGACTGAAAAATTTGCTGGAGTCCGACTGTGTTTTTTTGACAAATTCTCTCATCGGGGCGCACAGAGTTGAAGAGATAGAAGGTTTTAAGATTCGGGGAAAGAATAAAAATTTTGCAGAACTACAGCTGGAAATCTTCCGCACACTGAAATGGCTTCCGTGAAGAGCCGAACGAACAGACATCTTTTTATTCTTTCACTTTTGATTTCTTTCGAGGTGGACATTTGGCAAAAATATATTATGACAAGGATGCGGATTTGAGTATCCTAAAGGACAAGACTATTGCGATTATAGGTTATGGAAATCAGGGACATGCGCAGGCGAACAATCTGCGCGATTCCGGTTGCAGGGTTATAATCGGAAGCATAAGAGATGCGAGTTATGAGCAAGCTGTCCGCGATGGTTTTGAAGTCTATTCGATTTCGGAAGCGGCTGAAATCGGAGATATTGTCCACATGCTGATTCCAGATGAATATCAGGCCGAGGTTTACAACAGGGACATAGCAAAACACATGAAACACGGGAAAGCTCTCTGCTTTAGTCATGGGTTTAACATTCATTTCAAGCAGATCGTTCCCCCCAAAGACGTCGATGTTATAATGATCGCTCCAAAGGGACCGGGCGCTCTTGTTCGTCGTATGTATCTTCAGGGAAGCGGAGTTCCGGGCTTGCTTGCCGTTGAACAGGATGCAAGCGGTATGGCTAAACAGATCGCTCTGGCACTGGCGAAGGGCGTGGGCTTGACTCGCATAGGCGTTATTGAGACGACCTTCAAGGAGGAGGTGGAAACCGATCTCTTTGGTGAACAGGTAGTTCTCTGTGGTGGCGTAACTGAACTCATAAAAGCAGGTTTTGAGACGCTAGTCGAAGCGGGATATCAGCCGGAGGTCGCTTACTTCGAATGCCTGAACGAACTCAAACTGATAGTAGATCTAATCTATGAACACGGCATAGAAGGTATGTGGAAAGCAGTAAGCAATACGGCAGAATACGGCGGAAGAACGAGGGGTCCGAGAATAATAGATTCTCATGTTCGGGAGACTATAATGAAGATTCTTAAAGATATCCAGAGCGGAGATTTCGCGAGAGAATGGGTGGAGGAAGCCAAAAAGGGAATCCCAACGCTCAAGCGCATGAGGGAAGAAGGAAAAGAGCATCTCATAGAGAAGGTGGGGAGAGAACTTCGCAAGTGGGCGGGAATAGAAAAGTAAAAGTGCAATCTGTGCTACCGCCGCGTGAATATTCATAGTTTTCGTTTTTTCCCAAAGATTGGAAAAATTTTAAATTGAAACAGTTCAAAGGATACGCCGGAGGTTGCCTTGAAGTTTAGGAGTAAAGAGGTTGTTGAGGGACTTGAAAGTCTGCCCAGAAGAGCACTTCTGAAAGCGGTTGGAGTAACCGATGCGGAGATGGAAAAACCTTTTGTCGGGATAGCGAATTCTTATACGAACGTAGTTCCCGGTCACATTCATCTTCGTGAGATTTCCCGCGCAGTCGCGGAAGGGGTAATTGCTGGTGGAGGAATTCCTTTCGAGTTCAACACAATTGCGATCTGCGATGGAATAGCGATGGGAACAAAAGGGATGTGTTATTCTCTTCCATCCCGGGAGCTTATTGCCGATAGCGTGGAGACGATGGTCGAAGCACATAGATTTGATGCTCTGATTTGTGTGGCAAGCTGTGACAAGATAGTTCCTGGAATGCTTATGGCAATCGCCAGACTAGACATCCCGGCGATAATGGTGACCGGGGGGCCAATGTTTCCAGGTAAGTGGCAGGGACAGAACCTAGACGTCATAAGCGCTTTCGAAGCTGTTGGTGCTGTGAAAGCTGGGAAAATGACGCAGGCGGAGGCTCTAGAAATCGAAGATAGGGCTTGTCCGGGGTGCGGCTCATGTGCCGGTCTCTTCACAGCCAACACAATGGCATGTCTCACAGAAGCGCTCGGCATGTCTCTGCCGGGAACCGCGACAGCCCACGCAGCAGACGCAAAGAAAATCAGACTAGCCAAGAGGGCTGGACTTCAGGTGTTGAAACTTCTTAAGATGAAACTCATCCCGAGCAAAATAATGACGCGCAAAGCCTTTGAGAACGCGATCACAGTGGATATGGCTTTAGGAGGTTCCACGAACACGCTGCTCCATCTTCCGGCAATCGCCAATGAACTCGGAATAAATTTGGATTTGAATATTTTCGATAGAATAAGTCGACGCGTTCCAACGATTTGCTCCATACGACCAAACGGTCCGCATACGATGTGGGATCTCGAACAAGCGGGTGGGATCCCAGCTGTTATGAAGCGTCTTGGTAAGCTGATCTGTGGAAGTCCTCTCACGGTAACCGGCCGAACAGTTGCTGAAAATCTTAAGTATGTCAAACTAGTTGAGACGGACGTCATAAGACCTCTCGGCAGACCATACATGAGAGAGGGGGGCATAGCGGTTCTTTACGGCTCACTTGCTCCGGCTGGTTCGGTTGTTAAATTTGCCGGCGTTCCACCCCAGATGCGCAAGCACAGAGGCCCGGCAAAAGTTTTTGACAGCGAAGAAGACGCAGTCAAGGCGATCTATAATGGTGAGGTAAAGAATGGCGACGTTGTGGTCATAAGGTATGAAGGGCCTAAGGGAGGACCTGGCATGAGGGAGATGTTGGGCCCGACTTCTGCGATCTCTGGCATGGGTATCCGGGCAGCTCTAGTAACAGATGGGAGATTTTCTGGGGGGACTAGAGGACTCTGCATTGGTCATGTCTCCCCAGAAGCAGCTGAAGGAGGACCGATTGCGGTGGTCAAAGATGGCGACGAGATTCTGATTGATCTTCCGAATAGAAAAATCGATTTGTTAATTCCGAGAGATGAGTTGGAGAGCAGACTTAAGAGGCTAAAGCCTAAACCACCAAAATTCAAGAAAGGATATCTTGCTTTTTACTCTCGCATAGTTTCTTCAGCAGCCGAGGGCGCAGTCAGGAAAATCGCCAAACTTTCTAACAAAATGTAAAGCTTCTTAAAGTCCTATCAAAAAAGTTAAAAACTTTTCACTGTTTATTCTGCTGGAGAAAAATGCAGAAACTGAAGGTTGGAATTCTGGGTGCGACGGGCGAGGTAGGCCAGAAGTTCGTGGTAAATCTTCAAAATCATCCATGGTTTGAAATTCAAAGTCTTTTCGCCTCAGAAAGGTCTGCGGGCAAGACATATGGCGAGGCCTTAGGTTATGGAACTGACTCATCAAGATGGTTTCTTCAAGAAGAGCCCCGGCCAGAGATCTTGGAGATAAGAGTAGAAAACGTCAAAGAGGCGGTCAGAGAAAAGTGTGATCTCATCTTCTCCGCTCTCCCTTCTGAGATAGCTCTAGAAATAGAGGGAGAAGTCGCTAAAGAAAAACCGGTAGTCAGCACAGCCTCCGCCTACAGATATTTTGAAGACAGTTTCACATACCTTCCAGGAGTCAATGAAGATCACGTGCAGATGATAGAAGTTCAAAGGAGAAACAGGGGATGGAAGGGCTTCGTTGTTCCTCAGCCAAATTGCACAACAATTGGGCTGGTTTTATCTCTGAAACCGATTTACGATGCCTTCGGTCTGGAGAGCGTGATAATGGCCTCAATGCAAGCTGTATCCGGAGCCGGTTATGAAGCCGTCGTTGAATGGGCAAAGCAGAGATCGGAAGTCGGTTCGAAATTACCATCCGTTCTTCAGGAGTACAGACCGAGAATGTTCGAAGGGAATGTGATTCCATACATAAAGGGCGAAGAAGAGAAGGTCAAGAAGGAAACGGTGAAACTCTTAGGTCGCTTTGACGGGGGTAGAATAATTCCAGCAGATTTAAAGATCACGTGTAAGTGTAACAGAGTTCCGGTTCATCACGGTCATACAGAGTCGGTCTTCATCCAGACGAGAAAAGATTGTTCTGTTGAAGATTTGATAAATGTGTGGAAGAGTTATAAAGGAGAACCACAGAGACTTGGTCTACCGACTGCGCCCAAGAACCCGATTGTTGTGATGGAGGAAAGAGACAGACCACAACCTAGGTTTGACGTGCTCATTGAGGGAGGAATGGCCGTAGTTGTCGGAGGAATTGAAGCCAACTGTTTTGAAAGAGGTTTCCAGTACACCGTGTTGTCCCATAACACGGAGTTGGGGGCAGCAAAAGGAGCCGTTCTAGCTGCAGAGTATCTCTACAAAACCGGATGGATTCCGCTGCGAGCATGAAAAATTTTCACTTGAAGACTTCACCTGTTTTTCTGTACCAAAGCACGAAATCCAAATGCGACATGGGAATTCCCAATTCATCCGAGAATTTTCTCATCTTTTGCTCGATCGAAAGGTAAGTTTTTTTATTCAGGTTTTTTGGAATCTCGTCTATAACTCCGAATTCCAGCAGGCTTCTGAGTATATGCCTGTCGAGTATCGCCAGATCTCTCCCCCAGCCGATATTTCTCAGAAAGTGGCTGGCTTCTTTGTATCCAAGCCCCTTGACCTCTTTTACAAGGAATTCTCTGGCTTCCATGGGATTATTCAAGAATTTTGTAAGCTCTTCTCTTATCACAAGTTTTCCACCTTTTGTGAATCTCTTTCTGGCTTCAATGATATATCTCGCCTTTTTTCTCCAGAATCTTATCGGACGTAGAAATTCCGCAATTTCTTTTTCTCCTCCAGAGAAAAGTGTCCGACTTTTTTCGAGTTTCTCAACTGTCTCCCAGCAAACTTTCGCTTTCGACTGAGGCGTAAGAAGGCAGAAGGCTAGCTCAGAGAAGACTTTCTCATCGTCTGTTCTCCACGTTTTTTCGAACTCCCGAAGCCTGCGCTCTATTTCGCTTTTTATTTTTCCATGAATTTCGAGGAGTTCTGTCTTCCCCTTCAAGCGAATTCCCTTCTTTCGGTTAGGATAATGCTCGCGAGGAGGAGAAAAACTGAGTAGGAGAGTAAGAGTATAGAGCTCGTGAGAGGTTCTGGGGTCTTTATCTGAGCCGATATTCCGAAAGCGCCATAAACGCTTTCGAGGCTCACATTGTAGGTTGCGCTTATCGCGTCCGCGGCTCTGTCTGGCATGAACCATGGGTCATAGCCGGCGTAAACCAAAGACGTTGATATTATGCTGAAGATGATCATGTATGTAAGTAGCGTGGCAACCGTTGCCCCCATGCCTCCTCGCATCAACGAACTGAAGATGAACGTCATTGCAACCATGAAAGTGGCCACGGCGAAAGCCACTCCCAGGGATCCGAGCATTCCGAACGGTACCGTGCCGTATAGTCCAAGAATGGAGAGAGCGGAAACCGCATAGCCAACTGCGAGGAGGGATATCGTGGCTATCAGACAGGCGAAATATTTACCCGCCACGATTGTTTTTCGCCCCACCGGTGAGGAAAACAGAAAGACTCCTGTTTTTCGCTCAAACTCTGAAGCTATTGCATCTCCAGCGAAGAATACGGAAAATAGGAGGGCTATAGACGGTCCAACAGAG
Organism: Candidatus Hadarchaeales archaeon; assembly: GCA_038823825.1. NCBI lineage: Archaea > Methanobacteriati > Hadarchaeota (SeqCode) > Hadarchaeia (SeqCode) > Hadarchaeales (SeqCode) > Hadarchaeales archaeon (SeqCode). The sequence continues at coordinate 54,209 of JAWBCC010000001.1, forward strand.
CCAGTAAAGACTGCGAAAAACTCCGGACTATCTTTTATTCCGTACTGATCGAGGATCATCTCTCCGGTTTCCCTAGGAATATTCTCAGGCAAACGTTCGAGAAGACTTTCACGCATCTTTCCCGGAATGTCTATAGAACGGTAAAGAAAGGTCATCAGAAAGGTCGCGAGTAGAACTGCTGCCAACGCTCCGTAAAAGCGCTTTCTTCGCAAATGTTTCAGCAGCTCATACTTGAAAACAGTCTTGAACTTGTTCATGTCAACCACCCGTCAGTCTTATGTAAGCTCTTTCCAGTGAGCCGTACTTCCTCTTCAGATTTCTCACGCTGTTGAACGCTTGAAGTCTTCCTTCATTCATGATTGCGATTTTATCACAAACCTGTACGACTTCATTCAGCAGATGAGATGACAGGAGAATGGTTTTTTCTCCTTTTATAGACTTCAAAATGTTTCTGATTTCCACCATCCCTTTTGGGTCAAGACCGGAAGATGGTTCATCTAAAATTAGAATGGGCGGGTCGTGAAGAAATGCCTGAGCGATCGCGAGCCTTTGCTTCATTCCGCTTGAGAAATTTTCGATTTTGACTTTTGCCCACTTTTCCAGCCCAACCATTCTGAGGACTTCCTTAATTTTTTCCTTCAGGTTTTTTACGCCCCGGAGATGTCCAAAATATTTCAAGATCTCCTCCGGTGTAAGAAACGGATAGAACTCTGGGGTTTCAACAATCACGCCCAAATTTTCGACCGCCGCCTCATGCTCTTCGATGACATTGAAGTCGTTGACATACGCTCTTCCTCCGGAAGGTCTTATGAGCCCGCACAGAAGCTTTATGGTTGTGCTTTTCCCGGCTCCATTCGGGCCTAGAAGCCCGACGCTTTCTCCCCGCTTTATTTTCATGTTTAGATTGTCCAGCGCGAGCAGCTTCCCGTAGTATTTTGTTAGATTTTCGGTCACAATCGCTTGCGGCATCCAGATTAATGAGATTTGCCGAATTTAAAGGAAAATGGTAGCGGGGGGAGGACTTGAACCTCCGACCTCCGGGTTATGAGCCCGGCGGGCACTCCACGCTGCCCCACCCCGCTCCAATATGATTATTTACAAGTTTTGTGGGATAAAATATTTACCGAGGTTTTCTCATCAGATTTCCAATCATTACACCCATTGCTCCTCCTATCCCAGCAAGCATGATATCTCGGAGAATCATGAAAGCGACGACAGAGCAGAATTCGCCAAGTCCAACGATTATATCGGGATCCCTTAAGCCGATGAAGAGCCCGAGAGCTAACAGGGTGGAAAGGTTCATGAGAAGGCCGGACATTCCCCCTCCTTTGAATCCGTCCATTGCTCCTCTCCCGGTTTTCGATAAAAGGTAGCCGGCGAGCATGCCGCCGATCAACAATCCAAAGAGTCCAATACCAAAGAATTGACCGATTAGTCCCATCATTAGGCCGTAGATGACTGGACGCATGAAGCTCTTGTCGCTCCTAATGGCGAGGAGGACAAAAAGTATGAGCCAAGTTAGCCCGGCGAAGATAGAATATCCGACGAGGAATGCTGTGTCTGTCACGGAGAATAATGGAATAGATGGATTTTTACCTTTTTCTGAGGGTTTTCACTTTAAGCTAGTAGCCACTTTCAATCCCATTTTCAGGGACGTTTCGCCACAACTGTTGTATGATGTGTTCAGGCATCAAAGAATTAGGACGTATTTTGGAGGCAAAAAAAGGGAAAAATGTAAAAAGATTGGAATTTATAGTACGGGAAAGAGTCCTAAACCACTTGTAGAACCCCACCGTGCTCGTTTTTTCTTTAAAAAGGACCTCCACCCAGAAGATTGAGGGGGAGAAAAATGAGTCATGCTAGATGCCGAAAATATTTAGACTACATGAGAAGAGTATTTTTATGAAAGAAGGGATTTATATGAAAAATGAACGTGAACTCAAATTTCCCGACGATTTTATCAACAAAATAATTTGTGGTGATTGTTTTGTATTAATCAAGAAGATACCAGATGGTTGTGTTGATGCGATTATCACCGATCCCCCTTACGGATTGTATAAGGAAGGAGTATGTAGCGATGAAGATTTGACTACTTTCTATAAAGTGCTCCCCGAATGCTACAGGGTTTTAAAAAAGAATGCTTTTTTTATAACATTTTTTAGCACAAAATTTCTTCCCAAGTTATTTAAGAATAATCCCTTCACTTATTTTTGGCAAATTATACTCTACTGTCCAGAGGGAGCAGTTAAATCACCAATAGGGATTACAAAGTATATGTCTTGTCTTGTTTTCAAAAAAGGAAATCCACGGATTGTTTTGCGAAATAAAGATATTTTTGTTGATACTCCTGGAAAAATGATTGAACCTGACGAAGGCTTCATAAATCATCCGACCCCAAAACCAAAACATTTCATAAGGGAGATTCTACGAATGTTTACAAAGGAGGGAGATCTAATCCTAGATCCTTTTATTGGTAGCGGAAGCACTGCGGTAGCTTGTAAACAATTAAACAGACGGTTCATCGGTTTTGAGATCAACGAAAAATATTGCCAACTTGCAAATAGAAGATTATCATCACTTAATCTTTTTTCTAAAAAAAAGATTCAACTGCGATAACTAGTTCTTCTTTGCGAATAGAATCCTAAGTTAAACGCCATGAAACTTTTTCACAATAGATACGATGTCTTTCAAATGCTTCTTGGACATCACGGAGAATCCTTTCATGAGTTCAATGATATGTTCTTCTGTGGGGAACCATAATACCACCTCATTTCGGTGTGCTGGTCTATCTACTATAGGATTACGATCAAGTTTAGATATAACACTTCTTATCGGAATAAAGATATATAACATAGCCTGATATCCTACTGCTTTCTGTTTGTGTCTTAGTTCAATATGAATAAATGATCCGTCCGACAGCTGTTTTCTTAAGATTGGCGCTTTCTTGTACAGTAAGGTAAATCCTTCGAATTTCTTGGCTTTCTCGTCTTTTTCTATATTGATAAAAAAAGTTTCCTCGAAGAAAACATCTCTATTTTTTAGATAACTGTATAATTCTTTTATCCTAGCTTCATTTATTACTTTTTTAGTGACTAATAATCTAAACATTTCCCCTAACTCCACAAGCCGCCTATTTTCATCAAAGTAAGAAATCTGCCATTCTATATACCAATTCTCTCTTAAATTTTGTGATCTAACGCTACCTATTGGACTTCCATCTACATCTTTAACTCTAACTAAACTTGTTTGTAAAGTAATGGGCAACTCTACGACGATTTTTCTCGCCTTCTCGTCATAAAATACATTACATTTGATATTCATTTTCGCTTCCTCCCGTTCTCAAACATTTTCCAACCTTTGAGACAACAAAGAATGTCTTTAATTCTTGATAGGCTACTATTTTAAAAAAATCACGCTTCTGGATTTGGTGGTCTAAAATTTTGTCCGCAGATTTTTCGCCATTTATTCTATTTTTCCACAACTTTTTAGTTTGAGTTGAAGAAAATCCTACAACGATTTTATTTTCTTCAACTTTTACTCTCATAATTTTTCTTCTCCTGATATTTTTTCGACCATTTCAATGGCTTTCTGGAAAATTTTTCTCGCCCTGTCCTCATTTTGTTGTCTGCACTTTATCATTTCTAGATAGTATTCTTTGAATTTTTGCAATTGGGCCTCAGAGGGAATTGGAACAACCAAATTTTTCAATAGGCGTTGTGGTATTGTAACTGTTCCAACACCTCTTTTCAACGCGTTTATTTGAGAAGTTCCATATTTTGATTGCAAGTAAAACGCCAAGTAGTATGCAAGCGATTCTTTCTTTGGTCTGATGATGTATATCCAATCATCGGCAACTCCTTGTTCATCTGGCGTAGTAACAACTGCAGCTCTACCTATACAACCAACGCCCACGCGAACAAAAAGAAGATCACCTATTTTGACATGCGCTTTTGGGTGGTACATCTCGCTGTTTGGGTCGATATAGTGTCTGCCTCGATTCTCTCTGCTAAAATCTATTCCCAAAGGAGTAACAGTTTTCGCAGAAATGAAGCGAACCCCTTTAGTTACGAATTGCCTTTTTGGCCCATATTTTGTTTTTCCACAAAACATTTCCGAAACTAGCTCGCCCAACTTCACTATTTTTTGATTGCTCTTCAAGTGGATGGGTACAAAGTAAAATTCTGGGGACAAGACATCAACATTGGTTTTAATCCAAAATGCTGGAGGGTTATTCATCTTTTTTTTCTCTTGGTAAGCCCTCAGAACTAAAGAAAGGTCTTCAAGCTTGTTCACTATTCCCATGAAGATATTACCATCATCATTTTCAGCATCCTTTTTTGCGAACAAAACATTAGTTTTTGACGTCGTGTTTTTTGTCCCCCGAAATATTCCTCTTGGAAGGGAGATTATGCCAAGAATCGAAGTGTTACTATTGATAAATTCTCGCACATCTTGAAGTAAAACATTAGAAAAGATGCTTGAAGGTAGGATAATTCCTATCACTCCACCACTAGAGGCCAACTGTATAAACCGCTCTAGAAAAAGGATTTCTATTGCTTGACTTTTTCTCCCTTTCCCAAGTTCAAATTTTGATAAAATTTCTTTGTCCTTTACTCTCCCATATTTCGCACTAAAAGGAGGATTACCCACTACGATGTCTGCATGTCCCTCCAATTCTTCACTTAATGGAAGGAGCCCATTTCTCGGAGCAAAAATCTCGCATGCAGTCTTCAGATTGTCGGGTATTATACTCTCGTCAATATCGATTCCTACAATCCGATTGATTTTTTTCTTGATTAAAGCTTTAAGGAAAACCCCATCGCCGCAAGCAGGATCAATGGCAAGTTTGGGTCTGCGATCCAAAGATATGACTGCGAAATCTACTATGAAGTTTGCTACTTCTGGGGGGGTCATGAACTGTCCAAACACCTTTTCTTTTCTCGCAAAGTGTTTTTCTTTTTGATTAATTTCTTTCAATATTCTTCCCCTTAAGTTCGTTGTGGGATAAGCTTCGGGTTCATACATCTTCTCCTCAAAATATTATTAAGAGATGAGTAAAAATAAAATTTAACCCCCCGCTGGCCAGTCTCCTCATTCGGGGCAAATCATCTCTCAAGCCCAAGAAAGACTCCTATAGTCGAGTCCAGAAAATCGAAAGGAAGGACGGAGACCAGCACCCATCCTCTCCAGCCTCTTCCTTCCAAGGATATCTTCACTTCCTGGAAGAGATGACCTCCTCCGGGGAGGCCCCTTAAAGCAAATCTTGGTGGAGAAAGGGGGAATTGTAAGCTCCCAGAAGGGAGATTTAAACAAGTTAGATGGTGCGGGGGAGGGGATTTGAACCCCCGAACCCCTACGGGACCAGCGCCTCAGGCTGGCACCTTTGACCTGGCTCGGCCACCCCCGCCAATTCTAACTGGAAGAAAACTTTCCTTTAACTTTTATGCCTATTTAAACGCCTTGCCCGCGTCTTCAAAACCCTTACGCAGACTTTCCACCGCCTTCAGCACGATCTCCTCAGGAGGAAGAGCTCCGCTAGACTCCACCTTGAATATAAACTTCGTCGGATCTCCTTTCACCTCTATCGCATTCCTCGGACAGACCTCCACACATGCGCGACAGAGTATACATTCCATGAGTCTCTTCACCTTCAGTTCCTTCTCCTCCACCGCTAGCACTTCTCTCGGACAGGCCTCAACACATTTTCCACACCCGTTGCACTCTTTCCCCACTTCAATGACGGGGAAATATCTGTAAAACACGAGACCAGGCATCCATTTCGCATGATCTTTTCCAAGCCCCAGCCTAGCATAAATGTTCAGCACGAGCCTTTGTCCTGGCTGAAGCTCTACTATTGGAATCTCATTCGAGACCGGCACGACTTCTTTATCAGACGATTGTATGTCTCCGCTTTTCACGATCGCTGGTCCTTCCACATCCAGAGACATCTCAACAGTGCATTTTGGACACCCTTTTCCACCACATTTGCATTCATCCGGGAGAACGTATCCTTTTGCCGGAGTCCTCAGCGGGATCATCGCAAGTCTGTGAGCGATTATCTCGTCGTAAAGAGGAGACTCATTTTCAATTACTTCGATTTCATCAACCGCCATCGTTGGAACTTCTCCGATAGCGGCTCTCCTAAGAGAGTTGGCGAAAGCCGGATCACTCCCATTCAGGATGAACTCAAGCTTTAAACCATCCTTTTTGACGATTTCGATTTCCATCCTTACACTCTCCTTCCCCTTCTTCCTCCTGGTTTTCTAGTCCCGTCATGCGGTATGGGTGTTACATCCTCTATCCTCCCGATTTTTAAACCTGCTCTAGCGAGTGCTCTTATCGCCGCCTGAGCACCCGGTCCTGGAATTTTCGGTCCGTGTCCTCCAGGAGCCCTGACTTTTATGTGTACGCCAGCTATTCCCTTATCCATCGCCTCTTGCGCAGCCTTCATGGCAGCCTGAATTGCAGCGTAGGGAGAAGCCTCTTCCCTGTCCGCTTTGACCATCATCCCTCCAGAAGCCTTCGCAATCGTCTCCGCACCGGTTAAGTCAGTTATGTGAATGATCGTGTTGTTGAAAGACGAATAGATGTGCGCCACTCCCCACTTTTCTCTCTGTTCAGGCATTACTCACCAGCCTCCACCGCGGCGCCTTTTCCAATTTTCTCAAGCGGAAGGGTGACTTCTATTATATCTTCCTCGGCAACTGGAACCATATAGCTCGGAGATTTCATAGCTCTTCCGCCGATCTTTACATGTCCGTGGACAATCATCTGTCTGGCCTGCTTTGGTGTTCTTGCCAATCCTTTCTTGTAAACTATCCATTGAAGATATCTCTGGATGATGTCTTCGACTGTCAAACCAAGGACATCGTCAAGTGTTGCGTTTTCCCCAACCAGCCCAAACTTCTGCAACCTTCTTATGAGTGCTGCCTTCTCCTTCTCAGCCTGCGGGTCGCTCCTCGCCATTAGCTCCCTAGCCTGTGCTCTAAATTTCCTAAGAACTGTTTGCGCCCTCCAGATCTCTCTCTTTCTTCTCAAACCGTATGTTCGCAAGAGCTTGTCTTCTGCATCCATCCTTGCCTTGTCCCAAGGATGCCTTGGTGTTTCATATTTCTTCTTAATCCTCCTCATTTCTTCTTCTCCTCCTTCTCTTCAGCCTTCGGTTGAGCTCCTTTCTTTCTAACAACTCCAACCGTCATTCCTCTTCTACCAGTGGTTCTGGTTCTCTGCCCTCTGACAGGCAACCCGAGCTCGTGTCTGATGCCCCTTCTGCTTCTTATTCTTTTCTCTCTGTCGATGTCCATCTTCACATAGAAATCGATTTCCGGTCCGACGAGATGCATATCCTTCCCGGTCTCATAATCCTTTCTCCTGTTGAGCATCCATGCGGGAATACCATGAGCCAATGGATCCTTTAGAACATCTTCTATTTTCTTCACCTCCTCTTCCGTAAGTGTTCCGATTTTCCTGAATGGGTCGATGTTTGCAGCATATGCCACCGCTCTCGCTAAACTAAAACTCACTCCCTTTATCCCGAGCAAGGCATGGTGAACTGCCTTTTTTCCGTCTAAGTCATGCCCCGCGATTCTGACTATGTGCTTTATCTCTTCTGCCATCTTTATAGACTACTGACGTAAGGGTTTTAATCCTTAGGCTTTTCTCCTTTTGTGTGATTTTTCGGTGAAAAACTTGAGCGCCGGGGGAGGGATTTGAACCCTCGAGGCCCAACGGGCCACGAGCTCTCCAGGCTCGCGCCTTACCTGGCTAGGCTACCCCGGCTCCAATTCTAAAAAATCCTCCACTTTGAATATAGTTATCGAAGGAAAAAGACATGCTTTTATTAGTTGTCTCGGTTATTTGTTATCGATGTACGGCTTTAGCGGAACAGTTGTAGGAGTTGTGTGCAGAGATGGAATAGCCCTGGCTTCGGATTCTAGAGGAGTAGGCTACTACATGATTCTAAGCAAGCGTGTCAAGAAAATCTTTCAACTGGAGGAGAAGATCGGTGCAGCGATTTCGGGTAGCACAGGTGATGTTCAGAGTTTTGTCAACTTACTCCGGGCTGAGGCAAGGCTTTATCGCATTCACAACGAGAGGTCGATGTCTACTAAGGGAATCGCTCAAATGGCGTCAAATATCCTTCACGAGAGAAGGATTTTCCCATACATCCTAGAAGCAATCATTGCCGGGATAGACGGTGAGAAACCTGTGCTATACTTTTTAGATCCGGTCGGAGGGAAGCTGGAGGAAAGAGAATTTGCTGCTGGCGGAACCGGAGCATCCGTTGCGTATGGGACTCTTGAGAAAGAATTCAAGCCCGGGATTAGTGTGGAAGAAGGGGCGAAACTCGCCGCGTCTGCCATAAAGACTGCGATAGAAAGAGACGCCGCGACGGGAGACAGCGTTGTGGTTGCGGTCATCGATGGAAGAGGTTACCGGGAACTCTCAGAGAAAGAAATAGCAGATTTACTTAAACAGTAGATTTCATGTCGTCCTCGCTGGTGCTGTCGAATGTTACAATTTTGGAGGGCGATGACCTATCTCCCGTAAATGGATATCTCGTCATAAAGGACGGAAAGATAGAGAAGATTTCAGAGGGATTCCCTCCAAGCTTCTCAAAAGATCTGAAAAGATCGATTATAATCCCGCCCTTCCTCAATGCTCATACTCATCTTGGAGATTCAAGGTGGAAAGAACTTTACATCGGGAAGACGCAGAATGAAGTCGTAGGACCGGACGGTCTGAAGCATAAACTCCTGAAAGAGGCAAAGGAAGATGACCTCGTTATGGCGATGCGAAACTCCATTCGTTCAATGTTGATATCTGGAACGATAGGCTTCTGTGACTTCAGAGAAGGAGGTTTAGCTGGACTGAGGTTGCTGAAGAGAGCCACCATTTCACAAATTCGAAGTTTTATTTTAGCAAGAGGCAACACTTTTGACGAATGCATTGAGGTTCTCAGAGAAGCAGATGGAATGGGGATGCCATCTCTAGATTTCTTACCTTGGCAGGAGCTTGTCAAGGTTGCGCGTGAAACGAGACGTCTTGCCAAGATTTTTTCTGTTCACGTTTCGGAGACGGCCGAAGCTGAAAGAAAATCCATCAGGGAAAGAGGAGAGGGAGAACTATCTGTGGCTCTGAAACTTCGTCCGAGCTTCTTGGTTCACGGGACTCACAGCAGTAGGGAAGATCTGAGAAAGGCGAAAAAGAAGAAAGTCCCGGTAGTCTTCTGTCCTAGAGCAAATAGGCTTCTATCCGTAGGCTCCCCTCCGATTTCCCAAGCCTTGGAAATAGATCTCGAGTTCTGGCTTGGCTCAGACAACGTGTGCGTTTGCGAGCCGGTGATGTTTGATGTTCTCAGCTCTGCTTGGGAATGCGTAAGGCTGGATAACCCACGAGCAGGTAGTGAAGAGGCGCGTCGTCTACTGATATCCGCCACAGTTTCTCCTTCAAAGTTTTTCCTCAAAGAGGGCGGCATTAAGGAGGGCAAAGACGCAACTTTTGTGGTTCTAGCTAGGAGAGAAAATCTGCGGTATGTCGAGGATATTTACGCGGGCATAGTGAACCGAGCCAATGTTAACAATGTTCGCTCATTTTTTGTCTGCGGAAAGGAAGTTTAATTCCGAGATTAGATTTATTTAGTATAAAAACCAAAAATATTTTGAAAAATTTTGCGGGGAGGAGATCCGTGAAGGTCAAAGATGCGATGACTCGCGAGGTCAAATGGGTAGAAGTGCCGGGAGTCTCTTCAGACGCTCTAGACCTCATGAAAAAACTCGGCACGAATGCGGTCCCGGTCGTTCGGAAGGACACGGAGGAGTTTGTTGGCATGGTTTCAGCTCAAACAATTCTTGAGAATCCGGATGAGAATCAATTAGCCATGCTTGTCGACCGCGATGTTCCAACTATTTCTCCTGACGCAGATCTCGGCGAGGCAGCAAAACTGATGTTTGAGAAAAACGTGCGCAGACTCCCAGTTCTTAAGGAGAAAAAGCTTGTGGGGATTCTCACCGTAAGAGACATCCTAAGGAGAGTAATAGCGGCCATGAATATAGACAAGCCGGCTGAGGAGTTCATGCGCCCCCATATGATTGCGGTTTGGGACGGGACCCCCCTGAAAGTTGCCGTTCACCTTCTCAAGCTTTCGGGCTTTCGTGTGCTCCCCGTGATAGACGATGAGGGTAAACTGGTGGGTAAGCTGAGCGACACCGACGTCTTAAAAGTGTCCGATGTGGACATTTCCTCGACCGTTGGACAGCTCACGGGCAAAAGTGAAAGTGATAGCTGGGCCTGGGACACCGAGGCGCGAATCTACATAACAAAAAAAGAACTGAAACTTCCAGATAAACTCGTGAGGGATGTCATGTCGCCAAAGCTCATAACGATTTCTAGGAGCACACCGGTCGGCGAGGTCTCGAGAATGCTCGCCGAGAGCAGAGATAATGAGGCGTTCGTTCTCGGCAGCTCAGAGGAACTTTTGGGTCTGGTTAGGGACATCGATCTGCTTAAAGTCCTTTTCTGATTCCAAAACCGTTTTTATTGATGCGAGCACTTGAGATTTGGAGAAGATGGCAGAAGCAGAAGACTTGATGGATTTGCTCATCCGTAGAGGATTCCTCTGGCCAGCTTTCGAGATATACGGTGGAGTGGCAGGGTTTTACGACTATGGTCCTCTCGGCTCGATTCTCAAATGGAAAATCATAGATCAGTGGAGAAAAATATATGTTTTTGAGGAAGGCGCAATCGAAATTGATAGTCCGACTGTGACTCCAGAGGAGGTTCTGCGTGCGAGCGGCCATGTCGAACATTTTCTGGACCTGATGGTTGAGTGCAAAAAGTGTGGTAGCGCTTTCAAAGTTACAGATTTTTTGGCGGAGGCAGCGGGAGTCAACGTTGAAGGCATGAGTAAAGAGGAGATTTCCCGGATAATACGGGAAAGAAACTTAAAATGTCCGGATTGCGGCGGGGAGTTCGGCGAGGTCTCCGAATTCAACACGATGTTTAAGACGGCGATTGGGCCTGGGAGCAGAAGGATAGCATATCTGAGGCCTGAGACTGCACAGGGAATATTCATCAACTTCAGGCGTCTCTTCAGGATTGCAAGGGGAAGACTCCCACTCCCGGTTGTTCAGATCGGAAGAGGATACAGAAACGAAATTTCTCCTAGGCAGGGTGTGATCAGGTTGCGAGAGTTTACGATGGCGGAGGCAGAGGTTTTCTTTGATCCGAAGAATCCAAATCATCCTAGGTTTGGAGAAGTAAGGGATGAGAAGCTTAGGCTATGGCCGGCTAAAAATCAAATGGATGGAAAGGGCGAAATCGAAGTTACGGCGGACGAATCTGTGGAAAAGAAAATCGTTTGTAACGAGTTGATGGCTTACTATCTCGTTCTTACAAAGAGATTTTTGAAGAAATTGGGGATCCCTGAAAACGCGATACGTTTTAGAGAACAAACCCCTGCCCAGCGAGCTCACTATTCATCGGAAACCTGGGATGCGGAGGTTTTCACACGCAGATTCGGCTGGGTGGAGGTCGCTGGAATCGCATACAGAACGGATTACGATCTCTCCAGACACATGAAATACAGCGGAGAAAATCTCACGGCGTTTATAGAAAACCGAAAGGAAAGCGTGATTTGTCATGTTGTGGAACCTTCTTATGGTATAGATAGGCCTCTTTACTGCGCTCTTGAGCACGCATATGTGACTGACGGCGAGAGGAAATATCTCAGACTTCCGAAAGAGCTGGCTCCAGTCGAAGTGGCTGTTTTCCCCTTACTCAAAAAGGACAGACTCGTCGAAAAAGCTAGAGAAATATGGGAAAATCTCCGGAGAAGCGGATTTCTCGCTGAGTACGATGATAGCGGGTCAATAGGCAGGAGATACGCGAGGGCGGATGAAATAGGTACGCCATACTGTGTAACCGTCGACCATCAAACGCTCGAAGATTTGACTGTCACCATAAGGGACAGAGATTCGACAAAGCAGAGGAGAATCAAGATTTCAGATCTTTCTCAGGTTTTGCGTGGCCTCATTTCCGGGTCGTTGGACTTTTTCTCTGTAGGGTCAGAGTATAAAGGCCGAGAGGAAGGGGAGCACGAGGAAAACGAAAATTAATGTGGTATGAAACATCAGAGCTCCATAATATTCTACATCCAGTTTGAAATTTTTGGCTAGGATGAGATTGAAAGTTCCCGGAGGCATGGCGGAAAGAAGAAGCGCGGCTTTCGGAGTCAGTGCACTTTTGAAATCAAAACCCAGTAAAAGAAGCGTAAGAGATGTGGCGAGAGGCCCGATTATGAACCTAAACAAACTTACTCTTGATAAATCACGTATGTGGCTACGTGGACCCGTGACGGTGAGCAGATAACCAGTGAAGAGCAGCATCAGGGCTAGAAAGACTGGTGACAGGTAGAGGTCAAAGAATTCTATGGCATAATCAGAGATATGAATGTTTAAAAACAGAAAGAAAAAAGCCACGATTGTTGCGAAGACTGCAGGAAAAGAAAAGACTCTCGCTAGAAGTGGGGGAATTCTGCTACCGCGGCCCGTTAGCATGTTGCAGAGGAGAGTTCCGATGAAGACATGTAGAATGGAGACACCCAGCGCGAACGCGATAGCCGGGGCGAGATATTCGCTTCCTAAAACGGCGTAGACCGCGGGCAGACCGAGATAAGCGACATTCATGAACCCGGAATTCAGCGAGATTGCAAGAATCTTCTCTTTACTTTCTTTCCTCAAGAATGATATCAGGATAGACAGCAGGAGACAAACGGAGGAACAGAACATTCCGATTAGAAACGCCGCTAGAAAGCCCGTGATCTCACCTGTTTCAAGCTTCATAATGGAGATAAATGCAATCGACGGGAGTATTGCCCAGACTGCGAATATATTCACGGATTCGAAGAAATGCTCCACTGGTTTTTCAATTTTCTTCCCTTTCGCAAGCATCCTAGTGAAGAGTCCTAAAAACACAAAGACCAAAATGTAGAAGATTTCGATTACCGGTTGCAATGGTTTGATCATCCGCTCATTCTCGTTTTTGTGTCTTTTCTACTTTTTGCAGGAGCTAATTTCGGCGCGTGAAATGACTCTATGTAGAGTTAGATGTTTCGCCAACCTCTCACAGGATTTTTCATAACAATCGAGATTTCGTACGTCCATATCTCTCACACTCGACCCAACTCTTTTCTAGTCTGTTTATCGCTTCTTGGCTTTTCATTTCTGCTACCTTTTGTTCACTAAATGAACGCTCTTCTCACAAATGTTTACTTTATGATATATACAAAAAGATAGATAGCTTTAAATATATCCACTAAAAGATACATAAATGGGGGGTATGCGGAAAAAAGCGCTATGGCTGATATTTCAAGAAAAACCGTCAAGATTATTGCTCTTTTTGAAAGAAACAGGAAAAAAAGTTTATCAAACAGAAATTTCTAAAAAAATTGACGCGACCTTTGCCCATACGTTGAGAATTCTAGAAAATATGGAAAAAGCTGGGCTAATAAGGTCAGAAAAGGAGGGAAAAGTCAAATATATCTATCTAACGGACGTAGGTTCGGAGGTTGCTGCTCAGATAGAGACCATCAGACGGTTGATTGAAATATCCGAGATCGAGCAGAAAATAACTAATATATACGAGTCAACTGTGAGAGGGAAGCTGCCGACAGAGATCGACCGAGAAGCGGTGAAAAGGGAGTACATCGGACTGAAAAGAAAGCTGGCAACCTTTTTCTCGGATCCAAACCATTTCATAGCTCTGAAGTCGAGAAAAGTAGCCGCCAAGATCGATATGATACTCGCGGAGGTCCTAGGCCTTCCACCGGGGACGGAATTTACTCTTCAAGAGTAATCTACCGAAAGATGTCCAAGCATAATTTGGCTTTCGGATGGCATTTGAGGGGGATGAACTCGGCTAGTTACCTTTTAAAAGGTAATTCGCTTGAGGCGCTGAAGGGTGGTGTCCGCGAGATTATTACGCTTGAAAGGTATTTTTGATACCTATGAAAGGTATTGAAGACTTGGAATTACTTTTGATGAAGGACAAATTACTTTTTAAGAGTAAAAATGAAGAATGTGGAGTAACCGTTACCTTTTATAAGTAATCAGCTAAAAGATAATGTGAAAACGAGAAAAAGGCTAACAAAACCGGCAGAGGGAGGTGGGAGAAATGGAAGAGAGAGGTCCGGAGAGGCTGCTCATGCTGGCATATGGGAATCATCCGAGAAGTGCTTCGCTAAAGCCAGAGGCGGTCAAACTGCTGAGAGTCTTGCGAGAGGGTCCAAAGACCATGGCAGAGCTGGCAGGCGCTTTGGGGATAAACATCGAAACTCCAGGTGGAAAGAAACACTTTTTCACACTCATCAGGCCGCTTAGAGAAACGGGAATGATCGCAGCGAGAAGAGCCGGTGGAAAAACGATCTATCAGTTGAGCTTTGACGGTTTCAACCAGTTCTGGAAAGAAGTGAGAAAGGAAGCGGAGTACTGGCTTCAAGAAAAGTCAGAAGGATAAGTGAAAATCTTTAAATTCTGCGGTAGATTGTGGAGGGAGAAAATGACGAGAAAGACGGGTAAAGCTTTACAGCGGGCGAGACTTCAGATGCGTGCAGCCAAGTTAGCTAGAATCAAGAGAGAACTAGCCGAGCACGGAGTAAGTTTGCGGCCATCCAAACCACCCAAGAAGGCCTTGAAAGAAAAAGAGGAGGAAATAAAGAAACTTTACCAAGAACTTTTCCCGACAGAAGCCGAATCCATCGAAGAGGAAATAGAGGAAGTCATAGAGCCTAAGCCAAAGAAAAAGGAGAAACCAGCAGAGGAGACGGGAGGGCAACAGCAATCTTGAAGTCCAGATATCTCGGATTAACTGCCCCAATTGTCGCCTTTCTCTCAATCATAATCTCGATCATTCTTTCTCCAGGTTTCTCATTTACGAACAACGCTCTGAGCGACCTGGGTGTGTGGAAAAATCACGGCATAATTTTCAACGCAGGGCTCGCGATTTCCGGATTCATGATTGTCATTTTCTCTGCTGACATGTTCCGGAGAGCCCGCAGTCCTTGGAAATCAGTTTCCGCATCCACCATTCTTGTTGGAATCTTCCTCGTCTTTGTTGGAGTTTTCAATGAAAACTTTGGAAAGATACACTTTCTTTTTTCAGTTCTCTTTTTCGTTTCTCTCGCGTTTGTGATTTTGCTTTCTATTTTTCTACTGATTCGTGCCAGGCAACATCTTTCTGCAATGATTTTCTCTCTTCTCTTTCTTTGCGCAGCGGCAAGCTGGCTGTTACCGCTTATTGATGTCGTCAGCAATGTGGCGATCCCGGAGACAGTTTCGGCTTTAGTCGGGTGTGTATGGCTAATCTGGTTGGCTTTAGACAGCCCTCTCAGCAACCTTTAAATAGGGAAAAAACGAGCATTCTTCACAAAATCAGAGGTGTGATATTTGGCGAAACTCAAAAAGAAGGGAAGTCTAGGCAAGACGGAGGAGGGGGAGCTGGTTCTCGTAAACGACGAGGGACAGGCTTTTTCTGCAGGTGAAGTCGTTATCTTCGTCTGGGATATGTGCGACGGCGAGATTTCGGAGGAGGACCTTTTGAAAAACCTCTGCGCAGAACTCGAAATAGACGTCGAAGCCCTGAGACCCGTGCTTGAGAGACTTCTTAAAAATCTGGAGAAAGCGAATCTTCTGGAAATAATTGATTAAAAAACTTCGAAAGCTCCTCAACCTTCATCTTAGGGATAGAGGGTAGTCTATTTTCCCCAGAGGTGATGTTTATCAGTGGCGCGCCCAACTCTGCCAACCATGAGAGAAGTTCTCCACAGATTTTCAATTTTTCGATTTTCCTAGTTGGATCTTTCTTTCCAGAGAACAACCCGATCTTTTCGCCGAGATCCATCCCCGCGAGCAGGATTTTTGCAGCTCCGAGCTCGTGGGCCATGAAGGCTCCCCTATCCCCGTCCGTAAACCCCCCAAAGTTGAAAAGTTTTCCGAAAGGTCTGGTCTGTGTGGTCCCGATTATTCTACCATTCCTCACCGTCTGCATAAATCTTTCCACTTTTTCAAGATTGTCTCCATGTGCGTGAACAACTATCCAAGCCCCGGATCTCCAAGCCGAGATTTGATCTTTCACATTTCCGTCCAAATCTGTAACGATTATTTCCGGAACCTTGTATCTGAGAACGGCAGATGTTGCTCCGTCGGCAGCAATTATCGTCAGACGCATCATCCCATGCTTTTCAAGATTTTCTAGATCCTTCTGGATGGAAGGCCCAGCTCCGGCTACTACGCAGGACTTACCACGGACGATCTTTGTAAGCCCAGCAATATCCGGTTCTGGAAGAAGAGACTCAAGAACCGCGGCAGCTCTCAAATCTGCTTCTTTATCGATTCGAAGACGCTCAGCTATTTCAAGATATTTTGGAGCCCACAATTCCCATTTTATGGGACCACCTCCAGAGGTATTCTTTCGCCACGGTGGTTATAGGCGGCCCAGCTTTTTTGATCGTAAGGATAGGCCACAATGATGTGGATTGAGCCGAATTTCCCAAAAAATTGGATATCTGAAGCTGAGGGCGCGAAAGATGAGGAAGGATGACTGTGAACACTTCCGCAGACCGATGGATCCATTGGTAGCATATGGAGGCGTAAAACCGCAGAATCGTTCGAGCTCAAGGTCCCGGGCAATATCAAGACTTCCTCTATGAGCTCTTTTCTTTTTCTCAGCAATCCCGCGAATTCCCGCGGATAAACAGACTTTGCCGCTCCTAGAATGAACTCTAAAGTCTCTCTCTTGATTTTCAACGACTTCAAATTAACCCCCTCGCGGTCTCGTATGATGCTATGGCCTCGGTCCAGCTCTGATTCGATCTGACGTATACAGAATACGGCAGGACTCCAACGTAAAGTTGCGGATACATGCTTTGAGGCTCTACATCCAACCATCCGACCGCAGGTATGAAGACCTGCACCCAAGCGTGAAGGATAACCCGCTTACCGTCCGGAGTTGTGGTTGCGCCAAAACCCCAGCCAGCCGGAGGAATCCAATCAGATTCCACCCATCCGTTGACAATTCTAGATGGCAGACCAGCAGTCCGTGCTATCGCGAGATATACATTTGAATAATCTCTGCACTGTCCACGTTTACTTTCAATAACTTCCTCAGAGGTTGGCGGTCTGAAAGAAAGTGAGTAGAGTATATTTGATCCCGTCCAGTTGCAGATTTCCTCGGCAAGCTTCCTCTTGTTTTCGTCATAAATATTTTTCAATATTTCACGAACCCTTTCAGTTCCGGTCAATACAAAAGAGTCAGGTAGGAGATAATAGGCAAGCTTAGCTTCCACGATAACGTTATCCCAGAAAAGTACACCATCTGGGACTGGCAAAAACGTTATGACATCAGAATTTTCCCTCAAAAGACGTAGTATTGTGTAGAGAAAGTCTCGATATCTCATCTGGCCCCAGACTGTTTGGATGCTGGCGGGAATGCTTCCGGTAGCAGCTTGTGCCACGATTTCTCCTGCAAGCAGAGTGAGATTTTCCCTGTTCAATTCCCGTAAGACGACATTCCAATCACCAACTTCTTCACCCACTACGGTCACGGGAATGAAGGAGGGAGAAAAGTTTTCACCATTGAGCAAAAACAGAGAGGCATTATAAAGGATTTGTCCGAGAGTCAAATTCTCGAAAACGTTGTCGCCAGAAAAGAGATAGGCATCTCGAATTCTTCCGAACTTTAAATCGATTCTGACTTTGGAAAAGAATCCCTCAAAGTTCTCAACCGGCCGCCCTCCTGAGTAGGTTATGAGAAGTGGCGCATGGTTTTCCAATAGGTTTTCTGTACGGATTTCTATTAGATATCTGGAGTCCAAAACCTCCAGCTCCTCCTCAATTATGGCGGGTCTACCATTTTCTTGACTAAGCGTGAATCTTCCCAAACTGTAACTTCCGCGTCCATATTCCATATGCTCCTCGTTCTCAAAGGCGTTGCACCAAACGTTTTCTGCCCACTCCGGGAGTATTATCCTTGTAGTGCTGTGCATCTCCATGACGCAGGCCTTGTATCCGTACTCCTTGGCTATGCTTGCGACGGTCAGCCAGCTCGTCAGTATTCCACTCAAGATCTCAGAAGCTGCGGAGTCGGGATCCACCCATGCCATCTCGATTACCCATTTATTTCCATCCCATCTGGCAACATGTGGAGACCTCCAATTTAGTAGGATTGTGAAGTTTTCTTCGATTTTCACCATGCTTTCTATGAAATCGATTTCAATTCCGAGCATAGAAAAACTCGACCTCCAGATGCTCTCATACTCCTGCTGTATGATGTCGGTTCCAACGGTTAGGACGAAAGATTTCATAAAATCCGCAAGTTCCGATGGAGGAATGCTTAATTCGGCCCATCCATAGCCGTTTCCTCTCTCATCAACGAATATCCTAGTTTCATGCACTTCTTTGAATAACTTCGGTTGAATTATTTCTAAATTTTCGAAAGACGTTTTTTCCATATGCGTGTGAATAACCCAGACAGACATGCAAAACGCGGCAATCAGCATGGCAATCGATATAACCACGTTTTTCTTAACCATCGATTTTCTCCCTTACTTTCCTCGCAGCCAAAACCATATTCTTGAGCTTTCCTACGGCTTCCTGCACAGTTCTCGTTTTCATTCCGCAATCTGGGTCAATCCACAGTTGTTCTGGTTTTATCACTTCGAGGGCTTTCTCGATTCTTTGCTCAATGGTTTCGACGTCCTCAACGATGTGTGAGTGAACGTCCACCACCCCAAAAGAGATATCCTTAGTGAATGGGTGTAGTCTGAAGAGCTCGACCAAGTCCAAAGAAGAGTTAGACATCTCGAGATCAAAGTTATCCACCGGCAACTCAAGCATTCGCGGATATATGAACTCGAATGCCCCGTAGCAGATATGTACGATGAAGTAGGCATCGACACCTTCGACGACCGTCTTCATCGCTTCAATGGCAAAGTCAAGCTCTTCAGGTCTGGCAGATATGGCTGGTTCGTCTATCTGGATTATTTTTGCCCCATTCCTCCAGAGTTCTTTGACTTCTCTGTGAATGGCTTTCGCCAGCGCCAGACAAGCATCCTTCCTGCTTGGATAGAACTCGTTAAACGACCAATCCATCATCGTGTACGGTCCGGTTACCATACCTTTTACAGGCTTTTGCGTTAACTCCTGCGCAAACTTCCACCATCCAACTGTTATCGGTCCGGTCCATCTTACTTCTCCCACGATGATGGGCTTCCTGTAATACCGGTTTCCATAGCTTCTCACCAAACCACTCAAAGCGAAGCCATCCATATTTTCTGCAAAATATGTCACCATGTCTCCGCGGTACATCTCTCCATCCACCAAAACATCTAACCCTATTTCCTCTTGGAGAGAGATCCAATCTCTCGTCGCTTTTTTCTCGAGCTCGAAGAGTTCCTCTCTGGAGATCTTCCCCAGTTGGAAATTCTTTCTCGCTTCTAGAAGATACGGAAACTTCGGATAACTTCCAACAGCAGTTGTTGGAAGCTTTGGAACGTTTATTTTAAGTCGCTCAAGCTTGCTCCTGCTCATTTTTCCACCTCTCCACAACTTTTGAGAGCAATACGAGCTTTTTGAAGGCAACTTTTCTAGGCAGATACTCCCCAAGCCCACAGGACGGCATCAAAAAAATTCTTCTGCTTTCAGTATTGGCTGCGATTTTTCTGACTATTCGCAGAATATCCTCTTCTCTTTCCATCTTAGTGTTTCTTCCGTCGACTATCCCAAGCCATATATCCTTTTCGCAACCTACTTTGGCAATGAGATCCGGAAGGTTCGGGCTGTAAGTCAAGTCGAATCCAAGACCACCCACGCGGATCTCCAGCAGACGCTCATAAAGTGGTTTAACATCGCCGAAATATGTAGTCAGTATAATTCTCTCTTCGCCAGCTTCTTTCGTTATGATCTCAAAAGCGCTCTTAAAAATTTCAAATTCATTTACGTTTTTTAAAATCGCTGGCTCTTCTACTTGTATAAGCTCCGCTCCAGCCTTAGAAAGATCTTTAGCTTCTTCTGCCAAGATTTTTCCAACCTCCAGTACGAGATCTTCAAAACCAAGGCCCGACATGTTTATTGAGAGTTTGGTGAACGTGTAGGGTCCAATCATCACTGCTTTGACAGGCATATCCGTTACACTCTTCGCATACTCAAACTCTCTAAGGAGAACGGGCTGCTTTCTCCGAGGCCTGTTTTTCAGCACCGGCTGTCGGAAATAAAAATTCGTATCAAAAAATCGTAAAAGTCCATTTATTTCACATCCATCGATTCCGCGTGCAATATGAGAAATCGGATCATACCATCTGATCAGTCCGTCCGTTACTATTTGAATACCTGCCCTTTTCTGCTCTTCGATTACATCCTTAACTACAAGATCCTGAATTTTCTCAAATTCCTCATCAGATATCTCGCCTCTTTCCCACCTTGCATACGCGATTCTGTGCGTCTGCTGATCAGGTGCATCACCAATCTTAGGATAACTGCTATGATTTGCTGCGAAGATCTCCATCACCATCACTTAAACATCCTCTTATTTTAAAACAAGGTGTATAAAGTTCTGAATGGGGCGACCCCAAGCTGGCTGGGACTGGTGTTGGTCAACGCTCCGGATGAACAGCTTACACCAGTCGCCCCTTCACTCCAAAAGGCTAAAATACAGGTTATTTCATAAATTGAAATGGCGGGGAGGCCGGGCCGCCTTCGAAAAAAAGTTGCAACGTAAGCAACATACTCAAGCTCTCTCGGGGGTGTAAACACCTCCAGTGAAATCAAAAATCTCAGAAGATAAGGGAAAGCTGAGATGAACTTTTTTTCAGACCTCCCCGCCACTGATTTAATTGAAGTACTAAATATTCTACATTGATGAAAGGAATTCTTCTGGATGCCGAATACATCGACGAAAAGGCTGAGATGAAGTTATGGCTGAAATCAGATGATCGTGTATTCTCGATCTCTGATAAAGATGTCTTTTGCAGTTTCTTCGTAGAAGGCGAAGATCTGGATAAACTAGTGAAAGTTATCGAAAAGATAGAAATAAAAGAGAACGGGCGAATTGTAAGGCCAAAGTCTGTTAGAAAAGTTGAGATGAAAAAATTGGGCAGGCGACTGGAGGTCATCGAGGTTATTCCAGAGTTACCGAAAGATGTTCAAACTTTGAGAAGGCAGATACGAGATCTCCCCGGTGTAAAGCAGATTTACAACTACGACATCCCTGTGGCCAAATACTATCTCATTTCAAAAAATCTGGTTCCAATGGATGGCGTAGAGGAAGCTGAAACCAAATCTCTGAGACGCGTTCAAATGCCAATCCCCAAGCTTCGCGCCTTGAGTTTTGACATAGAGGTTTACAATCCAACTGGCTCGCCCAGACCAGAAAGGGACCCAATAATGATGGTCGGTCTAGCAGGAGACGACGGCTTTCGTAAAATTATAACATGGAGAAATTTCCCAACTAAGCTCGATTTTGTGGAGATCGTAGGGAGCGAAAGAGAGATGATTGAAAGATTCGTAGAAATCGTTAAAGAGAGCGACGTGGACGTTTTGTTCGGTTACAACACAGACTTCTTCGATTTTCCGTACCTAAAGGAGAGGGCAAAGCTGCTGAAGGTCAAGCTGAGTTTTGGAAGAGATGGGAGCGAAGTCGTAGCCAGAAGGCGCAAGTTCGCCACGGCCACACGTGTAAGAGGTAGAATCCACATAGATGTTTTTGCGATTATAGATTTTCTAGCGACAATTGGTACGATCAAACTGATCCACTATACTTTAGAAGATGTTTATCGCTATCTGCTAGGTAAGGAAAAACCCGATTTCGAGTTTACGAAATTTGTGGATGCTTGGGAAAAAGGTGGTGAGGAATGGGAGAAACTTTTGATGTACAATCTTTCCGATGCTGTGGCCACCTTGGAGCTTGGGCAGGAGCTTCTTCCACTATTCCTCGAGCTCTCAAAAATCATCGGTCAGACCCCCTTTGACGTTGTGAGGATGACGCCTGGACAGATAGTCGAGTGGCTCTTGATCGCTGAGGGTTACCGCAAAGGAGAATTGATTCCGGCGAGACCAGTTGCAGAGACTTACGAGGAAAGAATGGAAGAAACATACGCGGGAGCCTATGTGATGGAACCCATCAAAGGCTTGCATGAAAACCTTGTCGTTTTTGACTTTCGCTCCCTCTATCCTTCGATAATAGTAACGCACAATATAGATCCTTCGACGATAAACTGCGACTGCTGTCAAGAGGATGGAGAAAAAGTGCCGGATCTCCCCTATTATATTTGCAAACGAAAGCGTGGTTTTCTACCCGAGGTCGTTGAAAAAATTCTTAACGCCAGATTCGAGACGAAAAAGAAACTCAAAGAATTGAAAAGAGATTCTTATGAATATAAACAACTCAATGCGAAACAATGGGCTCTGAAAATCATCGCGAACAGTTTCTACGGAATGCTTGGTTATCCGAAGGCTAGGTGGTATTCAAAAGAATGCGCGGAGAGCATTACGAGTTTTGGTAGGCATTATATAAAGAAGACAATAAAGATGGCAGAAGAATTTGGTCTTAAGGTTGTGTACTCCGATACCGATAGCCTACACTGCCTGTTGGGAAACAAAACGAAAGAGGATGCACTGAAATTTTTGGACGAGGTAAACAGCAAACTTCCTGGGATAATCGAGCTGGAGTTGGAAGGATTTTATCCGAGAGCAATCTACGTAACAAAAAAGAGATACGCGATGATAGACGAGGATGGGAGAATAACTGTCAAGGGTTTAGAGTTTGTCCGCAGGGATTGGGCAGCAATAGCGAAATACACGCAGGAGGAAGTTCTGAAAGCCCTTCTCAAAGATGGTTCAAAAGAAAAAGCCGCTCGGATAATCAACGAGATAGTAGAAAGAATCCGAAAAGGTGACGTAAAACTCGAAGATCTCATAATATACACACAACTGAAGATGCCGATTGAAAATTACAAATCCGTTGGGCCCCACGTCGTTGCCGCAAAGAGACTCAGAGAGGCTGGAAGAGAGGTTGAGCCTGGAATGATAATCGCCTATGTTCAAACGCGCGGCAGGGGTAGCATAAGCGAAAGAGCTTATCCAGTGGAGCTGCTTGGCGACAGAAGCTATGATCCGGAGTATTACATAAACCATCAGGTTCTCCCAGCAGTGATGCGCATAATGGAGGTTTTGGGATACTCGGAACGAGAGTTAACATCGAAAACTGTTGAAAAACCAAAGGGATTGGACTTCTTCCTAGCCTAAATCATGTTTTTAAGGAAAGTCTCGGAAATTTTGCAGGATATGCATGCTTACCCCAGAAGAACTTGAGAAATATCGCAAAGTCGGAAAAATACTAGCTGAAGTTCGAGAAGAGATAAGGAAAATGGTTAAGCCGGGTGTTAGGATTTTTGATTTGGCCGAAACCGCCGAAGAACTCATAAGAAAGAAGGGGGCAAAACCTGCTTTTCCGTGCAACATCTCCGTGAACGAAATAGCAGCCCACTATTCCCCACCTGTTGATGATCAGCGAGTAATTCAAGAAAGCGATGTGGTCAAAGTAGATATCGGGGCGCACATCGACGGGTACATTGCTGACACGGCATTTACAGTAGCTTTCGGCAACGAGGTAAAACTAGTCGAAACCGTCGAAAAAGCTCTCGAAGCGGCCATAAATGCTGTTAAACCGGGAATCGATGTTGGAGAAATAGGCAGGGCAGTTCAGGAGACAGTAGAAGCCGCGGGATATAGACCAATTCGAAATCTCACAGGACACAGTTTGGCTCCTTGGGATCTTCATGCGGGGATATCGATCCCGAACGTGGTTGAGAGGACAGGACAGACACTTGAAGTCGGCGATGTGCTTGCTATAGAACCGTTTATCACCACCGGAATCGGTTTTGTGGAGGATCAAGAAAAAGTTTACATCTTCAGGTATGTACGTGACGCTCCAGTAAGGTTGAGAATGACTCGCCAACTCCTGCGTGACATAAAACAGAATTATAATTCGCTCCCATTTGCTGAAAGGTGGCTGTCCAAGAAATTCTCCAAAGTGAGATTAGAACTTTGTTTGAAGGAGCTGGTTGGAAGTGGGGCATTATGGCCATATCACGTGCTCGCCGAAAGAGCCGGTGGAAAAGTTGCTCAAGCAGAACACACAGTCATAGTAACCGAGAATGGCTGCGAGATAACAACGCTTTAATCTACTTCTGGAGAACAAACATTGCGTGATCTTTCTCAAAAGGATCAAGGATTTTCATGTCGAGAATCTCCATTTCTTTATCCAATCTTTCGATTTCATCCCGGAATATTTCTCTAGGTTCCTTAGTTACATCTATAGAACGAGCCTTTAGAGCTAACAAGATATATCCATCCTTCTTGAGAAACATCGATGCATTTTTCAGCATGATGTCTACTTGGTCAGGCTGAGCAACATCCTGATAAATCACATCGGCCTCTCTGACGAGCGGAGCATAACTCGCCGGATTTCGAGCATCGGCCAAAATCGGAATCATGTTTGGTCTTCTTGCACAGAGAGATAAAAGAGCATGCAAGGGTCTGGTTGATATCTCGACGCAAAATACTTTACCTTCGGGGCCAACCACGTCACTGACATAACTTGCAGTAGTTCCGCTAGCAGCACCTAGATAAAGCACTCCGTTTCCTCTCTCCAGCGGAACTTCTTTAATTCCCTTCAATATCGCAGCAGCTAGTTTACTTCTGTAGGGATCCCATATGCGATAAATACGAGATTCGATTTCAATGGAGATTTCGTCAGCATATGCCTTGCAACCAGAAACCAAACTTTCAGTTGCAAGTTTTCTGGTTTTATTTTCGAACTCTATCCAGAAGATGTTTCGGAATTTTTCGTGAGCGATTACCTTTGGCATTCAATATGAAAAACATTATCGCTGAATAAATATTTTTCGAGTTATCGGCTTTCCGACTCTTTAAGGATTTTTGCTACCTTTATCTTAAATTCCTCGAGTAAACGGTCTCCCATAAATTCTCCGGCCATTGCGTCTAAACGTGCCGCGATTGCGATTTTTCCCGCAAGTGCTCTTGCTATTTTCCCTCTAAACTTCTTGGGCGACGTCCTTATAGAGGGATGTTGATATATCACACCGTGCTTCGGGGGTTTCGCCCTTGTTTTCAGCGCTCTGAAGAGGGCCTTTTCCGCTCCTAGAACTTGTATGGTGCTCGCGGGCATTTTTGCTAATTCATCTAAGCCCCCCGCCAATGCTATGAGTCTGGCTCCTATTGTTCCCCCAACCAAGGTCTTTAGGTTGGGCGCAATCTGTGTCATTAAATCGTCAATATATTCAGCAGTTTTTTCTCGTAGTTTCTGCAGTTCAATTATCATCTTGATTTCTTCCTGTATGATCTGTCTGTCTATCTCGTCGAAGGATGCGCCCACAGAAGTCACTGCAGCGTCCTCTATTTTCTTTGCAAGGTCGTCAGAAATCTTTGCGATAGTTTTTATGTTTTCTGCCTTGAAATTTTCTCTGAGTCCTAATTCGAGAACAAGCTTCAAATAGTTCTGATGATCTGGAACAAATCTATCCAGTTCTGGGAAGTGCATACCGTACCATTCCCGAACTCTAACAGTCAGGATGTTTATGAACTTGTCAAGCTCATCCAGAACCTCGATTACACGTATAACAAGTTTGTCTCTCTGCGAGACTTCACGTTTCAACTTCAGTCTAGTAAGTATGAAGTTGACCTCGCGTAAAAGCAAATCAACATCTTTGTATCCGATTTCTTCCCCTATATCGTGAAGTTTCCCTCTGAGCAACATTCCAGCCTTGTTTGGAGCCAGAACTTCGAATTTTGCGTTTTTAAATTCTTTTGCTAGCTCTTCTGCGAGTTGCGTTTGTTCAAGCGTAAAGGAGCTCTCTCCTTTCATGATAAGCTCCCTGATTAGACTTCTATGCTCTTCTGTTGGAACGCCCATCTGAACGCTAGCCAATCTTCCGGCTATCTCTGCAGGGTCATCTGGAAATCTTTTGTATGCTACTAGCTCCCCTTGATCGTCGAAGGCGAACACGCCAAGTACACATTCCGATATGTGAAGCGTCATCCTCTGATTTTATTTCGCAATTCTCGGTTAAAACCTTGCCGAGTTTCTATCTGAGTAACCAAGGATTTCCTATTCTGATTTTCTCCAAACCTTCTTTCTTGCAAATTTTTAGATATCGTTCCGCATCCTTCTTCGACGTGTAGGGCATATCGTTCATCCACCACGTTGGATGAAAGGCAAGCAAAGAATATGGAATGGTTGGATCGAGATCAGCGATGAAAGAAGCAATTTGTTCGATTTCTTCGTCATCTACATAGCCAGGAACGAGTAGTGTGCTCGCACGGGCAAATGGAACTTCAGGACGTTCTCGATGCATTTTGGCAAGCCATTCAAAGTTTTCATATGCCTTCCTGTGCTTGACTCCAGTAAGAGCATAGAGAATTTCGGTAGACCAGCATTTCAGGTCAGCCTTTATTCCACCACCGCTTTCAAGAGAAATCTTCGCAATGTCTTCAAGATATCTCCTATTCATGCTCAGATTTGTTTCCAAACATATTCTTATGATTCTTCGCTCGCTCTCCGACCTTTCTCTAATAAGCTTAGCGGAGGCGATAACGAAAGGCATCTGGCTCGATGGATCTCCTCCGAAATAGCAGACGCAGCCAACCTTGCTATTTGCCTTTTCGGACAGTTCGGATGCGCTCATGACGGGGCCACCAGCAGCTGTCAATTCTCTAAAAGAGAAATTTTGACAGAAAAGACAGCTATAAGTGCAACTTCCTAGAAAAACGGCCAGATTGTACCACCCTATGTCTCCATATGGGGTCCTGCACCATTTTGGATATCCAGCTCCGCTAGAACCAGCACAGAAATCTGCTGGAACACAGTTGGTTGGCAGGGGGTCATGATAGTATGTTAGGAGACCTTTTTCTGATGTGCCGAAAATTCGCAATAACTTTCCATTATTGTTTTTAACGACTCCGCAGAACCCCACGCTGTTTGGTGGTATCTCGCACATATTGCCACAGTCCGTACATTGTACACCATTCGGGTCTCTCGGAGGTTCTGGTGGAAGTCCATGCGCAGATCTTATCTTTGCATGTGCTCTTGCGATGTACTCTTTTGCATCATCGAATCTATTTCTAACACAATCTGGACAAACCTCCAGAACGCTAGAAATGTAAGGAGATTTTTTGCCACAGACCCTGCAGATGCCCACATTATTAATTTATCTTTGGAACCTTTTTATGTGCTTTAAAGGGATCAAAACAAAATTTTGGCAGGACAGCCGCTTTTTCAGCGAATCATCGGGGTTGCCTAAAATTTATAAGCCTCTAGGAGAAGCCGAGAAAAGCTAGCAGGATCCAGCTGAGACTTATAACCAACAAAATATGGCTGAAGTTGTTTTTATTTTCCCTGAAATCCGCGTTCCAAGAAATAAGTTAGGAGGCTTGAGCCCGGCCCGCTAAATCGATTTTTTGATAAACCCGAATCACCAAAAAGCTTAAAAAGCCTGAATGTTCAGACAACTGGATAATCATGAAGAGGAGATTGGCCATAAACGGATTTGGCAGAATAGGACGCCTGTTTCTCAGAGCAGCCCTTGAAAACGAACAGTTCAGGAAGAACTTTGAAGTAGTCGCCATAAACGATCTCACCGGTGCAAATACTCTTGCACATCTCCTGAAGTATGACTCGGTTTTCGGTATCTACAAAAAGGAAGTGAAAGCAACTGACAATTCCATACTCGTTGATGGAATTGAGATAAAGACTTTTGGAGAGAAAGATCCAGCGAATCTTCCATGGAGAAACCTCGAAGTCGATTACGTCTTGGAATCCACCGGCGCATTTACATCTAGGGACGGAGCAAGCAAGCATCTCACAGCAGGAGCGAAAAGGGTATTGATTTCTGCTCCGGCAAAGAATCCAGACGTAACAATTGTTATGGGGGTTAACCACAACTGGTATGATCCATCGAAACACGTGATAATCTCGAACGCATCCTGTACGACAAACTGTCTTGCTCCCATGGTGAAGGTCCTTCATGAGAATTTCAGGGTGAAAAGAGGGTTCATGACAACCTGTCATGCTGTGACAAATGATCAGCGTTTACTCGATCTTGCTCACAAAGACCTTCGTAGAGCAAGAGCAGCCATGCTTTCAATAATCCCAACGACGACCGGAGCAGCTGTTGCGATAGGGGAAGTCATACCCGAGCTAAAGGGCAAGCTGAACGGTCTAGCCCTCCGCGTGCCAGTGGCCGACGGATCGATAACAGATTTTGTCGCAGAGGTCGAGAAATCCACTACTGTTCAAGAGGTCAACGAAGCATTCAAGAGAGCTGCTCAAGGAGAACTAAAAGGAATTCTGGAATACTCAGAGGATCCGCTGGTTTCGCAGGATATAATCGGCAATCCGCACTCCTGCATAGTTGATGGTCTAAGCACAATGGTAATGGACAACTTTGTCAAAGTGCTGGGCTGGTATGACAACGAGTGGGGTTATTCCTGCCGCCTCGTGGATCTCTTAAACCTAATGGCAGAGAAAGAGAAATAAAAAGTATCCCAAAGCTTTAAAGCTTTCTTTTTTCATATTTTTTCCTTGAGGGATTAAACATGGAAATAATCATCGGTTCTGAGCGGTTGAAGAGAGGCTTTGCCAAAATGCAAAAAGGCGGGGTCATAATGGACGTTACGAACGTTGAGCAAGCGATTATAGCAGAGGAAGCGGGAGCTGTTGCAGTCATGGCTCTCCAGGCAGTTCCGGCCGACATAAGAGCAGCTGGCGGTGTGGCAAGGATGGCGGATCCTGCTCTGATCAAAGAGATAATGGATGCTGTCTCGATTCCAGTAATGGCGAAGTGTAGAATAGGACACTTCGCAGAAGCTCAAGTTCTAGAAGCCTTAGGAGTCGACATGATTGACGAGTCTGAAGTGCTAACCCCAGCGGATGAGGAATTTCACATTGACAAAAGAAAATTCAAGGTCCCGTTTGTGTGTGGAGCGAGAGATTTGGGAGAAGCACTCAGAAGAATTAACGAAGGTGCAGCCATGATAAGAACAAAGGGGGAAGCTGGAACCGGAAACATAGTGGAGGCGGTCCGGCATATAAGGTTGACAAAAAGACAAATAGCAGAACTTTCAGGATTAGATGGAGTAGAACTATCTGCAAAGGCCAGGCAATATGGAGTGCCGGTTGAACTTGTCGAGCAAACAGCGAAACTTCAGAGATTGCCGGTTGTATGGTTCTGCGCTGGTGGAATCGCCACGCCAGCCGATGCCGCCCTTGTTATGCAGCTTGGTGTGGATGGGATATTTGTGGGCTCTGGGATATTCAAGTCCAGCGATCCACCGAGAATGGCAAGGGCAATAGTGGAGGCAGCGAGGTATTACGACAATCCGGAGAAAGTCTTGGAGGCATGTATGAATTTGCCAATGCCAATGAGGGGTATAGATATAAGAATGCTCGAGGAAAAGGAAAAACTTCAAGTCAGAGGAGTTTAGTCTGATTTCAGGAAGATTTGGATGAGATTTGTCAAATTCATCCGAGATCCGGTGCACGGTTATATCCCCGTTACCGAAGCGGAACTGAAAGTTCTTGATACGTTGCCTGTTCAGCGCCTCAGGGGAATAAAACAACTTTCAATAGCATCGATAGTGTACCCAGGCGCAGATCATTCAAGATTTTCTCATGCTCTTGGGAGCATGCATATTGCTGGCCAAATCGTCAGAGCTTTGCGTGAACATGTCGAGATTTCCGAAGATGAAGAACAGCTGGTGCGAATAGCGGCCCTGCTTCATGATGTCGGGCATGGTCCTTTTTCACACTCCTTTGAAGAAGTGATGGTTGAGAAAAAAAATCTAACTCACGAGGACATGGGGAGAAGAGTAGTCACGGAAAGTGAGTTGGCCGATACTATAAGTTCTTTGGGGTTTACACCGCAGGAGGTCTGTGAACTTTCTTTTGGAAAAACCGGCGGAAGAAAGGGATATCTCAAACAAGTGATCGCTAGTCAAGTTGATGCGGACAAGTTGGATTTTTTAACCAGAGATTCATACTACACGGGAGTCGAATATGGGCGTGTCGATGTCAGCAGATTAATTCAGGCAATGGGAGTGGTGAATGGAAATATAGCCATAGATTTGAAAGCTCTTTATGCGCTGGAGGCCTTCATGATCGCAAGATATGAGATGTTTTTAGCGGTCTATTATCACCACGCCGTCAGAGCGGCTGAGATCATGCTTCACAAAGCGATGATACATGCAGATGAGTTTCTTGGTTTAACGGATTTTAAAACAATCGATGATTTTTTGCGGATGGACGATGCGTACCTTATTTCAAAGTTGCGGGAACTTTCAGCTTCAAGCGAGAACCGAGATATTTTGATTGTTCGCGAAATGCTTGAAAGGCTCGATAGAAGACAACTTCTGAAGGCAGTTTATCAGCGAAGCATTCATCTACGTGATGCATATTTGGCGAGTCTGCTGAGCGACAAGTCCCTGCGCGAGGAGAAGGAGAAAGAAATAGCAGCCGCTTCTGGAATAGATCCGGAGAGTGTGTTTGTGGATGTTCCCACTCTCGATTCTATTCCCTATTATCCGCGTGAGATAGACCCCATGGAGATCCCAGTTTTTCGTATTACCTCTGATGGAACAAAAGAGATTGTTCCAGTTTCTCATTACTCGCAGCTGCTGAATATTTTGAAAGGATACGTAGATATAATCCGGGTTTACACTTTCCCAGAATACAGAGATGTGGTGGAGAAAGCGGCAGAGAAAGTTTTCGGTTCGATGCCATTCTTTACGCAGATAAACATCTGAGCATAGGTTGAACAAGTTTTCTTATTTCATTTTGAACCTCATCGGCCGATAGGGTCCCATTCACGAGTTTTAACTTTCCATTTTTCGCCAGCTGAAGATAGCGAAGACGAACACTTTTCTGCAGCTTTAAATCCTTCTCAAACTCATCGAGTTTCTTGTTCATTCTTCTCATCGAGACTTCGGGTGGCGTGTCTATCAATATTGAGAGATCTGGTTCTGGTGCAAATTTATTTGCGGCCAGAATTTCCTTTAAGCTTGCTCCACGAGTTGTCTGATAAACGATTGATGAGCAGACATATCTCTCGCTTATAACAATCTTTCCATCTCCGAGAGCAGGAAGTATAACGTTTCCCAGATGCCACATTCTGTCGGCAGCAAATAGGTTCACCTCAGCAGAAATCGAAGTCCTGATTTCTCCGTTTAGAATTTTTCTTATAAATCTACCTATTGGTCCGTCAGTAGGTTCATCGGTGAGGATAACTTCATATCCTTCAGATCTTAACCATTCTGCAAGCATTCTTGCTTGTGTACTTTTTCCACACCCGTCTATACCCTCCAATACAATGAACAGTCCTCTCAGTTTTTCACCCTCTTGGGATTGGGAAGCATAGGATAAAAATAGCTAAACATGCGGCGGCCTTGAGCTTCGCTCGGCGAGACAGAGGATGGATGTCGTCGAGAGCACCGGGATGTCCTCGTGAAAACAAGAGAAATGCCACAAGTCCCCATAACCAGAATGGGAGCTCCGGATAAAACAAACCTGAGAAGAAAAGCGCGAGGCTCAGAAACCTAGTTAAATAGAAATGCCTTTCAAGACCTAGAACCGCTCTGGCAATGTGACCTCCGTCTAGTTGGCCCAAAGGCATGAGATTAAGGAAGGTTATCACTAACATTACCAAACCAGCAAATGCGAAGGGATGAAGATTTAGGTTGACTGGAAGTCCCAATAGGCGTCGGATTGCATCGAAGATAAGGGGAGCGAGATATGGTGCGCTATTTTCAGAAGCAGGTGAGGAGAGTATGAGTCCAGCTGTCAGAAAAACAAGTGACATGAAGAAGCCCATTATTGGACCGTTTGATCCAATCTCTACCATGGCATCTCGAGACGGCGGTGGTTCTCTCATTTCTACTATAGCACCCATTGTTCCTAATATGCTTGGGAAAGGTATGAAGTACGGTGGACTGGTTCGGATTTTGTTCTCTCGTGCGGCCAACAGATGTCCCAATTCATGTGCTCCCAGAAGAGACATCACCGCGAAAGAGAAAAAGAGTCCACCATGGATAGTTTTCGTCCAGAGATAGCCCACAGAAAAAGTAGAGATTATAGTGACTATCAGCAGGATAATGCTTGGAGCCAATCTTTTTTGAAACTCGGGAATTTTCATTAGGTATATTTTTATAGTACTGTTAACTTTCCGTAACCCAGAAAGGTATCCCTTCTGCTTCATTCTTCTTTGAAATTTCAGAAAAGTGTTCTTGCCTGGAAGTGAGCATACTTCGATTTCTATCCAGTTTTCTTTTGCAATGAAATCCTCGATTTCAGAAAACTTATTAACTTCATTTAGAATCTTCGAAATCCAGTCAGGTGTTTCTCTGCTAGCCGCCACGAGAGGCGAGCCACACTTAGGACATTTCTCGGAACTTTCCTTTCCAAGCTCCGCCAGGGACATTCGATAGTCGACATGGCCGCATTTCTTGCATTCAAAGCGTGTTGAAGGTAGCTCTTTCATTCTAACTCACAATTGAGAATTACTCCGTAGAGAGAATTTAAGGAATTCCGGTCCAGCGTTTGTAAAGATCATGTGAGATGTTTAGGACATCCAGAACCTTTCCGATCACAAAATCCACGAGCGACGTAATATCCTTTGGTTTATGGTAAAAGGCTGGATTAGCCGGCAAAATGATTCCACCAGCTTTGCAGATCTTTAACATGTTTTCCAGATGGACAAGATTTAATGGCGTTTCTCTGATGACAAGTACCAGTGGACGTCTCTGTTTCAGGCAGACATCAGCCGCTCTAGCAATCAGATCGTCTGCTATGCCGTTGGCTATTTTCGCCAATTTACCCATACTGCAGGGTATTATCACCATTGCATCAATTTTGTATGAACCGCTTGCTGGCGGCGATGTGAGGTCGTTATAATCGTAACATTTTGTGGCTAGCTTCTCAAGATTTTCTTTGCTTTCTCCTATTTCGTATGAGAGTATTTTTCTAGCAGTGTCGGACACGATGAGCTCAGTTTTTATATCAAGCTCTTTACATACTTCCAAAAATCGTTTTCCGTAAATTACGCCACTTGCCCCGGTAATTGCGACTAGTATTCTCACGGTCTCAACTCTCAGATCGGTTTTTTCTCAAAAATGCTTTTCTCCAATTGTTATATCCAATTAGAAAAGCTGGTAGAACGAAGAATGCTACCAGCAGCGCGTAAGTCACCACTAGAGCAGTTAGCAATCCAAATCTTGCCATAGCGGGCATTCTAGACAAGGAGAGTATGGCGAAGACTCCAGCCGTTGTTGCAAATCCCATAAGAACAGGGGGTAGAATCTTCGGTAAACTTTCGACTAGGGCTTTATCCGGATTTCGGCTTCTTTCTTCCAGATATCTATGTGTTATGTGAACAGCATAATCTATTCCGAGACCAATTACAAGAGCAGAAATTCCGATCGTCAAAACGTCTAGAGACCATCCAGCCAGTCTCATCGTTCCGAATTCCCAGGAGAGAGCCAGGAGCAAGGGTAGCATAGCTCCAATACCAAGCAAAGGAGATCTGAAAAGAACTACAAGTGTAATGAAACAGAGGATGATCGTTAACAGAGTGGATCTCATCATACTTCCCCAAAGACTCCCCATTATGTCGCTGAGAATAACTGGGAAACCGGTTACGGCGGGGGCTCCGTTTATTCGCAAATTCAAATTTCCTTGATAGTTTTCAACATGTTTTCTGACTATCTCGGTTGCTTTTCTCATTTCATCTTCGCTTCTTGTGTTAACGAAAAAGTAGATGAGGGCAACATTGTCTTCACTGAGTACTGGGATCTTTTTAGTTCGATCGATTGATTTCAGCATTTGTACGATTAGTGCGTCATCATTGGGTAATGTGCCGCCACTCATAATTAGCAGAAGATTAGCAATGCTCCAGCTGTGAGTTATCAATCCAGTGTTTTTTGGATCAGATAAAACGGCGTTTTCAAAAATAAGCATTTCTTGCAAACTTTCGCTTGTAGTGGTTTGTCCTCTTGCGATTACCCAGATGGCTGTCTGCCCACCAAAGTTGTTCTCAATCATTTCGAAAGTTCTGACCGACTCGATGTCGGAAGGTAGGAAAGTTTCAAAAGACATGGAGGTTTTCAGACTTAGTGCCGAAAGAGCAGATGGGATAGAAATCAACATGACGATAATTAGAACCAACTTCCATTTATGCGCCGTGGTCAAACAAATCTTTGCGAGTCTCCGACCAAACTTTCTCTTCACCTCAATTTTCTTTTCATGTTTTTTCCCAGCATCGCGGAGAATTACTACCGCGGGAACGAATGATAACGCTAATCCAAAAGCACAACCTATTCCCAAAGCAGCAAAATATCCCAGATTTCGGATCGGGACTAACCAGGAAACACCAAATGAAGCGAATCCTATAATCGTGGTGACAGCGGCGACCAATATGGCTTTTCCGGTGGTCTTTACGGTTATATTAGAGGCCTCTACGGCATTGCTCTTTTCTCTCTCCTCATGGTATCTTTTCATGAAATAAATTGCATAATCTACACCCAGACCGAGAAGGAGCGGTATTAAAGCAACATGCAGAGTTGTAAATGATATTCCTAAAAAACCCATTAGACCAATTGTCCAAAGGCTAGCTATCCCAACAAGGGAGATTGAGATCAAAACGTCAGATAATTTGCGCAAGGCGACGAGGAGCACGAAAAGTACAAAAATGCCAGCCACCGGTATCAGAATTCTGTTATCTCTATTCATAAGTTTGTTCATGTCAGAATACATGACAATATCTCCGGTCATGCTTATTCCAAAGTTTTCTGTTTTCAAGTTTTCCACACATCTCTGGAACAGCTGAATGATTTTTCCTCTTTCTCGCGTGTTTACCGGATAGATGCTCACTGTAACCAATGCTGAGCGGTAATCTTCGCTAAGACTTCTGCCAATTATTTCTTTTCTAAGATTATCATTGGAGAGAATGTTATCGATCAAATCTTTCAGAACGGGTTCTGGAGGAATTGGGCGATCCAGAGATACAATATAGTCTGCAAAGCTCTGTACACGCAAGATTAACATCCCTAAGTTGGGGTCCGAGAGTAAAGAATTCTCAAGAGTTCTCAGAATTTTTACACCCTCTGGTGTGGCCAAATTTTCTCCACTTACAACGAAAAAAATTGTTGAGCTCTGGGGAAATCTCCCCTTTATTTCATCCAAAGCCTTGATGGATGGATAATCCTTCGGAAGAAATTCTTCGAATTCTACAGTGGTTTTAAGTTGTCTGGCTCCGATAACCATCAAAGCTGATACAAGCGAGACCATCACTAGGATGATGACTGCGCCTCTTTTTGTGATCATAATTTCAGCCTTCTAGCTCCCTCAGCCTTTTCATCCTTTTAAGAAGAACCAGTCTAGCAGACTTTAGAAAATCGCGAACTTGAAAGTGATAAATATGCGCAGTTTTACCTTTTTCAGTTCTTACAACTTTTTTGCGAATAAAGCCAAACTGATGCAGTTTCTTAAGGTTGTGCTTTATTGCTCTTTCAGATCTTTTTGTTTTCCTCACGATTTCTTTTAAAAAGAGACCTTTTCGATGCGAAGATAAAGTAAGAAGTATTTG
The DNA here is from genome assembly GCA_038823825.1 of Candidatus Hadarchaeales archaeon. Lineage (NCBI taxonomy): Archaea > Methanobacteriati > Hadarchaeota (SeqCode) > Hadarchaeia (SeqCode) > Hadarchaeales (SeqCode) > Hadarchaeales archaeon (SeqCode). The sequence goes on from JAWBCC010000001.1 coordinate 89,910, forward strand.
TCCTCCGACGGGTGGTATGTTTAACATCCCACTTACTTCCTTAATTATTCTTTGTGTTTGCATCGTAGGTTATATCACTCCAATGGTTTTATAAGCTTTACTTTTAAGGGTGAAAAATAGAATGCACAGGAGGAATTGACATGTCACATGAAGTGATCATCACCTCAGACAGATCTCTCATGTCGGAGTATGGATACTCGATCTTTGTAGGATTTGCAGCTTGTGCTCCAAAGCTCATTTCAGACTTTCTCTATAAGTTGTTTCTTAGTCCACCAGTTGGAAATCATAACGGAATAGCGGAAGCGGCGCCCTGCGGCACTAGAAAGATGGAAGCGGCTCTGCTAGAGGCTGGCATAGATGTTGTTGTGGCTCATCCGGACCATCTGGACAATGTGATAGACAAAAACACGAAGGTCGTAGGAATCACCACCAATGATCCACGCGGTTTAGGTCCAGCTTCCACTACTTTCAGCAGTCTTACGAGGAAAAGGACGTTTTCTGCGATCTTTTTCGAGAAAACAGTGAAAAAAATCAGAGAAGTGGCAAAACGCAGAGGTAATACTTCGCTCAAGATAATCGCTGGGGGTCCGGGCGCTTGGCAGTTGGCAGATGAGAAAATTTTAGAAAGTTATGGAATAGATTGTGTGCTTGTCGGAGAAGGAGAAATAACGGGTGTGGAAATTTTCAAGAAGGCTCTTAAGGGAGAACCTTTGCCGAAAATTGTTTACGGCGAAACAGTCCCTGTAGAGAAAATCCCTTCCATAAAACATAGAACAATAAGCGGTTTGGTTGAAATTGCAAGAGGCTGTGGTAGAGGCTGCAAATTCTGTGTTCCTAATCTCAGAATTTTCAGGTGTCGACCCATCGAGAAGATAATGGAAGAGGTAGAGGTGAACCTGCGTGAAGGAGCACACGAGATACTCCTACATGCAGAGGATGTTCTTAGATATGGGGCTCAAGGACCAATACCAGACGAAAGCAAGGTTCTAGAACTTTTCGGCAAAGTATTAGAAAAAACTTCAAAGATATCCATATCCCATTTTGCATTTGCTTCGGTTGTCTCCAAGCCAGATTTGATTCCAAAACTCACACAACTTCTGGACTCGAAAACGGATGCTAAATTCTATTCGGGACAGGTGGGCATTGAGACGGGATCACCTAGGTTAATGGAGAAGCACATGTTTGGAAAGGTTCTTCCTTTCAAGCCTGAACAGTGGCCAGAGATCGTCATTGAAGCGCACAAAATTTTGGCCGACCACCGATGGGTACCATGTTCGACCTTGATTTCAGGTTTACCAGGAGAAACCGCAGAAGACATACGCAAAACGATCGAGCTTGTCCAGAATCTAAGAGAATACCGGTCGCTTATAGTTCCACTTTTTTTCGTACCTCTAGGTGGACTGGAAGGAGGAAAGTTTTTCTCAAAAGAAGACATGCTACCTGAGCATTGGATGCTGATGGCCGAATGCATAAAACACGATTTCAAGTGGGTTGATGATCTTGCGAAAGATTATCTTTCAGATCCTTTCCAAAGATTTTTTGTTCGACAGATAGTTTTTAGGATATTCCGCAGGGTCTTAAAAAAGCCGATCAAGTTGATGGAGGAAGGGATAGATCCCACCACCGCTGGTTAATCGCTAACCTAAAACGACTGGTTTCCTTCCTAAAAACTCCGCTGCGGTTAAAACTTTCACACCTTTTCGTTCTCCGGTTTTCCAAACTTCTGCCGTTTTTTCTTTAAATTTCGGTTCTCTCAGCAAGTGGTGATCGTATATCAAGATTTCAAGATTGCTTGCCTCTTCCAGTATCCTTTCCGCGTTTTTCACGGCTCTTTTTAGGTTGGATTTTGCCACCAAGTATCCGAGCATGTAGGTGGATGGTCCATCAAGAATCAATATATTCGGGTTTTGATCAATTATCCATTCTGCATAATTCTCGATAACGGGCCCATTTAAGTCAGAAGAATGAATTAGTTTTTCTTTACCATGTTTTACGATCGTAGAGAAAATCCAACCTATCTTAGAGAATTCGACACCATGGAAAAAAGGTTCGGACATTTGCAACTTGGTTCTACCGAATGTAAAAGTTTTCCCTTCAGGAAATTTCAAGCTTCCATTTTTAAAAGAAAGTTCTGGGATTCTTTCCCAAGTTTTCCACTTTTCCGATAAATTTTTAAACCATTTGAGTCCCTTTTCGAAGGTTTCTTTGCTTAAATTGCGAGAAAGCTCCTTTATAGCGTCTTCATATTCCTCCTTCTCTTCAATCTCGATGGTTTTCAGCTTTTGCTTTCCTATGCTCCGGCAATAATGCTGAAAGAAAGTTTCTGCCCTTTTTCTTTGAGACTCATTTATGAATTCGTTTGGATTTTTTGCAAAAACAATTTTGTGTTCATAAAGTTGTTTATCAAAATCCACAAAGTGATCATAGTGATAGTGAGAAATAACCACGACATTCGCGGACTTTGCAGATTTCCGAATCGAAAGTTTTGCCTTAGCCAGCCAGTAAAGCTTTTTTACGAGATTGGCTGGAAACGATGGTTGCATAATGGCTGCTCCAGGATCAATTAGGATTCGCACATCTTTTGTCCAAACTAAAACACATGAAGATTTTACACCCAAGCTATCAAACCATATAGGTCTAAAACTAATGTGTTTCATGCTTCCTCCAGTACTCCAAAATTTTTTGCACGATTTCTTTTGTTTTCTTTTTTAAATCCTCAAAATCCCCCACGTTTTCGACAATGATCAGCGGAAGAAACTCGGAGATTTTGTCATGGTCGTCTTCTTCGTATGTTTTTCTCATTTCTTCCTCTGGAACGAGATGAATTTCGGTTTCCATTCCACTTCTTTTGAGATTTCTTTTCAGACAGATATCGAAAGGCACCTTAACATAAATTGCCAAACTTTTTTCCAGAATCTTTTTGTCAAAGTTTTTTAAGGCTCTTTCATAACTCTTTCTCGCAAACTCAACAAAGACAAGTCTTCCGGGCTCCTGGAGTTTTTCCACGGTCTTCGCGAGCTCTTTTGCCATGTCATCCCAAACGCTTTCATCTGTAACCTTAAAGCCTCCAGGAGTAGGCTTGTGTCTTTTGAACTCTTTGTCCTCCTCGAAGATTTTCAAAAGAATCGGAAAGTCGTTTATTTTTACAATTTCTGCGTCAACTCCTGAAGAGGCCAACTCTTCCCTAAGCATCTTGAAGATCGTCGTTTTCCCGCTCCCAGGTCGACCTAAGAGAAAGATATTCATACAATACACCCTTTAATTCTCTCGATGTAGTAAGCTTTTATGTTGTGTTTCTCATCAAAAGGTGAAGGAGATGAGGGTAGCTCTAGCATACAGCGGCGGTCTAGACACAACGGTCTGCATAAAGCTTCTCCAAGAAAAATGGAATGCGGAGGTCATAACGGTTTGTGTAGATGTGGGCCAGAGTCCAGAGGACCTCCGGCAGGCAGCAGAAAGGGCGGAAAAACTAGGGGTGTTAAAACACGTTCATATCGATGCGAAGGACGAGTTCATAGAAAAATATGTTTTTCAAAGCGTGAAAGCCAATGGAAATTACGAGGGATATCCGCTTTCGACGGCCCTGGCTCGATATCCGATAGCAGCAAAGGTAGTTGAAGTCGCAAAGAAAGAAGGCGCAGATGCTGTAGCTCACGGATGTACAGGAAAAGGCAACGACCAGTTCAGATTTGACATAACATTTTCTCTACTCGCTCCAGAGCTGAAAATAATTGCTCCAATCAGAGAACTGAACTTAGATAGACAGAAAGAAATCGAATATGCGATAAAAAACAAGATCCCCGTCTCTGTCAAAAAGAAAAAACCTTACAGCATTGATGAGAATCTCTGGGGTAGATCAATTGAAGGAGGCATTCTGGAGAACCCGGCCGAACCTCCTCCCGATGAAATATACGCTCTGACGGTATCTCCGGAGAAGGTCAAGAAAAAGCGCAGGATTATTTCTATAAACTTTGAGAACGGAGTTCCGGTAGGACTTGATGGTAAGAAAATGAAGGGAGTAGCGCTGGTCAATGCGTTAAATAAATTAGCTGGTTCGTATGGGATTGGCAGGATAGAATTAATCGAAGACAGAATTCTAGGTCTAAAGGCAAGGGAGAACTATGAGGCTCCCGCCGCAACGGTAATCTTGCAAGCTCACAAAGCCCTAGAACAATTTGTTCTGACGAAACAGGAATTTTTCTTCAAGCAAACGGTTGACAAGCTTTGGTCTGATTTGGTTTATAGCGGTTTCTGGTTCGATCCATTGAAGCAGGACTTGGATGCCTTTATAGATAAAACACAAGAAAAAGTAACTGGGAAAGTTAAAGTAGAGTTGAATGCAGGCTTTTCGAGAGTGGTGGGTAGAGAATCGCCATATTCTCTTTATGAGGAGGATCTTGTGTCTTTCGAAAAATTCGGTTTTGATCAGCGAGAAGCGGCATCTGTGATCAAATTCTTCAGTCTACAATCTATGATTGCCGGAAGGAGGAGAAAAGTTGCTCCGCAAAGGTAGATTTGAAAAAGAAATGGATAAGCGCATTGCAAAATATACAAGTTCACTAGAAGAGGATATCCGGATTTTTAGACAAGTTGTGAAAATAAACATCGCACATGTTTTGATGCTTCTCAAAATGAAAATAATTTCCGCCAAAGAGGCATCAAAAATTTTATCAGCTTTACTAGAACTGTTTGAAATTTCACCATCTAAGTTGCGACTTCGTCCAGAATTTGAAGACATACATATGGTGGTGGAAGATTTTGTAATTAAAAAAGTTGGAGACATAGGCGGAAAAATTCATATAGCAAAAAGCCGAAATGATCAAGTTGTTGCGGCACTCAGATTACAGATCAAAGAAGAAATTTTGGACATCGCGAGAAAGCTGCTCGATTTAATTCAAGTATTCAATCAAAAAGCCGATGAAACCGCAGAAATTGTAATGCCGGGCTACACGCATCTCCAAGTCGGAGAACCAACGACTTTCGGGCATTATCTTCTCTCGTATGTTCAGATGTTTTGGAGAGATTTGGAGAGATTCTTGCAGGCATATGACAGAGTTAATTCGAGTCCAATGGGGTCCTGTTCATTTGCCGGGACGAGTTTCAATATAGACAGAAAAATTGTTGCAGAACTTTTAGGCTTTGAAAGAATCGATAAGAATACCATGGATGCTGTGAGTTCTCGCGATTGGTTACTTGAATCCATGACCGCTTCTGCGATATTGATGACAAACTTGAGCAGACTTTCCGAAGACATGATTATCTGGTCTTCTCTGGAGTTCGGCTTTGTGGATTTTCCGGAAGAATTTAGCTCAACTAGCAGCATAATGCCACAGAAAAAGAACCCAATAGTTTTCGAAGTGGTTAGAGCAAAAGCTGCCGAGACAATAGGTCTCCTTTCTGGAGCTATGTCGCTTGTGAAGGGTCTTCCCCAATCTTACAATTTGGATCTTCAAGAATTGACACCATTGCTCTGGAGATCTTTTGATGAAACAAAACACGCGATTGAGGTAGTTTCGCTAGCTGTCAGAGAAATACGGGTCAATGAGGAGAGAATGAAACATTCGATGGAAAAAGGTTTCGCTACCATCGTTGAGCTAGCGAACGAACTTGTTCGTTCTTATGGTCTAAGCTTCAGGCAGGCGCATGCAGTTGCTGGAAGAGTCGTTTTAAATGCCATAAAGGATGGAAAGACTATCGAAAAAATAAATGTAAGTGATGTGGCAAGGGCCTCGTCAGAGATACTCGGCAGAAAGATCGAGATATCCGAGAGCGTTCTGAAGAAAATTTTGGATCCAACCAGTGCAATAAAGTCAAGAAACATAGAGGGAGGACCGTCTCCGAACAGAATAAAAGAAGAGGTGCTGAGATTGCAAAAAGAAATCGATGCGTTGACTAGAAAATTAACGAGTGAAAAAGAAAAACTGGAGGTAGTGGAAAAGAAGTTAATCAAGATGGCTAAGGAGGTTTGCAGATGAAAATAAGAGCAGCTATCGTTGGAGTTTCTGGTTATACGGGCGGAGAGTTGCTCAGACTTCTTTTTAACCACCCAAATGTGGAGATTGCCCATATCTGCGGGGCAAAAAGCGCCGGTAAAACCTTGAAGGATTATCAACCTCATTTAGTGGGTTTACTGGATTGGGAGATAGAAGAACCAGATTACAGAAGGTTGGGAGAATCGGTAGACGTTGTTTTCTTTTCAACTCCCCATGGTGTCGCGATGAAACATGCGCCAGAAGTTCTGAAAGGCGGAGCGAAAGTAGTCGATCTAAGTGCCGACTATAGATTAAAGGATTTGTCAATTTTTGAAAAATACTACGGAAAGCATGAGAGTCCGGAGATAAAAGGAGTTTATGGACTTCCAGAAATTCATAGAGAAGAAATTAAAAATTCGAGACTTGTTGCAAATCCGGGATGTTACTCTACCGTGGTTATATTGGCTCTCGCCCCTCTCGTAAAAGAAAACTTGATTGACACAGATCACATAGTCGTTGACGCCTTGTCCGGAAGTTCGGGTGCCGGAGCCTCTCCTACCGAGTTTACTCATCATCCGACTACTGCTTCGAATGTTAAACCATATTCTGTCTGTAATCATAGGCATCTTCCAGAAATCGAGCAGGAGCTTAGTGAGCTGGCCGGAAAGAAAGTGAACGTTTTTTTCACACCACATTTGATTCCAATTACTAGAGGGATATTGATGACAGCGCATGTCTTCTTCCGCGAGCATGTTTTCTCTGAAGACATTCGAGAAGTTTATCTGGATTTTTACAATGGAGAACCCTTCGTCAGGCTACGTGAAAAAATCCCTGAGCTCAATTACGTTGTCGGATCAAACTTCTGCGATATTGGCTTTGAAATTTCCAGCGACGGCAAATGGGGCGTGGTGGTTTCTGTAATCGATAATTTGATCAAGGGCGCCTCCGGTCAAGCCATACAGAACATGAACATAATGTTTGGAATTGATGAGAAGACCGGCCTCAGTATACCTCCCCTGCGACCCTAATGGGAGGAGCTTTTGATGATTACTCTAATAGAGGGTGGAATAACAACAGTTCCTGGATTCCTGACCGCGGGTGTTAGAGCCGGAATAAAGAGGAGAGGTTTGGATCTAATGTTGATATATTCTAAAGATGGCCCAGTTCCTGCAGCCGGAGCTTTTACAACAAATAAAATAAAAGGAGCAGCAGTCATCCTGAGCCAGAAACACATAAAAAATGGAAGAATTGGTGCAATCGTTTGCAACTCCGGAATTGCGAATGTGTTTACCGGTAAGCGAGGTCTAAAGGATGCAGAAAGAATGGCCGAGTTGACCGCCAATCTGCTAAATTTAAAGAAAAAGGAAGTTGTTGTGGCATCCACCGGTATAATCGGAGTATACCTCCCGATCAAGAAAATAGAAAAAGGAATAAGACTGGCGGTCAGAGAATTATCGGATTCTAGGGAAGCCAGCTTGAATGCGGCTAAAGCAATAATGACAACTGATACTTTTCCAAAGGAGGCAGCTGCGAAAGTGGAGTTGGAAGATGGTACAATTGTCACCATTGCAGGTATAGCCAAAGGTGCGGGAATGATTTGTCCAAAGATGAAATGTGCAACAATGTTATCGTTCATCGTGACGGATGCAAAAATAACACAAGAAGCTTTGCGCACCGCTCTTGCCCAAGCTGTTGATAAAACCTTTAACATGTTGAACATAGATGGAGAGACCAGCACGAGTGATATGGTGATCGTCATGGCGAACGGTCGAGCAGGAAATCGGGAAATAACGTCAGATAAAATAGACAGAAACTTCCAGAGCGGGCTAGAATGCGTAATGGGTGAGTTGGCTTGGATGATCGCTAGAGATGGGGAGGGTGCAACAAAAGTTCTCCAAGTTCATGTCATTAACGCTAAAACTGCGGAGGAAGCAAAAAAAGCGGCAAAAACGATTGTCGGTTCAAATCTCGTAAAATCAGCCATGTTCGGAAGAGATCCAAACTGGGGTAGGGTGATCGCAGCTCTAGGTTACTCGGGAGTTTCTTTTAACCCGCGCAAGCTATCGCTTGAGTTTGAAAGTGAAAGGGGAAGGGTTCTACTTGTCAAAGGGGAAAATCCACCAACGAAAAAGCTTCTGATGCGTACGAGGGATATTCTGAGAAGCAAAGAAATAGAAATAAGGGTTAATTTGGGAGTGGGTAAAGAATGCGCGACTGCTTTGGGATGTGATTTGACGTACGATTATGTGAGAATCAACTCAAGATACACGACATAACTCCGTAAAAATTTTCGATATTTTCGGCAAAAGAGAAAGAACTGCAGCCTTGGTGGCTAGCTCGGCTGATATTCTATCGTCTCCGAAGCCAACTATTATTGCATCACCTTCTTCAGGTCTAGAAATCGCAAGAATCGCATCAGCCTCTTTTCTGACCTCAATTCCGTCGGGAAATCTGAGTTTTCCCTTTTTGAAAACCAACACGGTAGCGCCTTTTCCCCCGATTTGTACTGCAGCATCTCTTTGCTCCATTCCCGAGGTTACGCGAACACTTCCACCAGGAACCTTGGAAATCATACTAATCTTGCCAAGCGAAAGATATCTTAATTTTATCTCCGAGATTGTTGGTAATTCGTCTAGAAGTTTTTTCCCTCTCTCGCTCAGACAACTTCCACCCCTTGCGGAAAGAACGAGTCCCAGTTTATTTAATCTCTCCAAAATAGTTCTAACGCTTCCTTCTCCTAGCTTCATGATTTTGGCGAGTTGCCCGCGCCCGATTCGTTTATGTTTGCCTATCAGCTCAAGAGCCATCCAAAGATGCGGCGGCGAGAAACGAGGAAGAGGACCTCCCAAGGATAGTTCTCCTCCTCAAGTGATTAAAAATTTCAGCAAGGCTTTTTGTGCGTGCAACCGATTTTCAGCCTGGTCAAAAACAACAGATTTTGGCCCATCGATTACTTCTGGATCTACTTCTTCTCCCCTGTGTGCTGGTAAACAGTGCATGAAAATCGCATCAGGTTCTGCAAATGACATGAGTTCTTCTGTGACTTTGAAACCGGAAAAATCCCTCATTCTTTTCTCTTTTTCTTTCTCTTGCCCCATTGAAACAAAAACGTCAGTGTAAACGACTTCCGCGCCGATCAAAGCAGTTCTTGGATCATTCAAAATTTCGATTTTACTCCCACTTTTTGAGGCGAATTCTTTGGCTTTCTTTACGATTTCTACAGGTGGTTCATAACCTTTTGGTGTAGCCACGCTAATGTTCATTCCAGTCATCCCGCAAGCGATAAGCAATGAATTGCAAACATTGTTTCCATCTCCAATCCAGGCGAGCTTAACTCCTTTCAACTTTCCTTTTTTCTCATATATCGTCAAAAGATCCGCAAGCGCCTGACAGGGATGTTCAAGTGGGCTGAGCGCATTTATGACCGGAACATCGCTATATTTTGCAAACTCAACAAGCGTCTCATGTGCAGATACTCGAGCAATTATTCCATGAACATATCTGCTCAGAGTTTTAGCAGTGTCGAAGATTGTCTCCCCTCTAGAAAGCTGCATTTCTTGGGTACCAAGAAAAATTACGTTTCCTCCAAGTTCTCGAATTCCAACTTCAAAAGAAACCCTCGTTCTTGTTGAGGGTTTCTCGAAAATCATAGCAATTGTTTTTCCAGCTAAATCTTTTCTTACTTTCCCTCTTTCGATTTTCATCTTCCTAGCTTCTTTCAAAAGTTTGAAAAGTTCGGCAGGGCTTATGTCTGACATTACTATGAAGTCTCTCTTCAAGCTTTCATCCCCCGAGAAGCTGATCAAGTGCATCAACAAGCTTATCTATATGACTTTTCTCGACTATCAGCGGCGGAACAAATCTTAACACTTTTTCAGCTGTAACATTTATCAAGAATCCCTTTTTCAACATATCGAGCTGAATTTTCTGTGCGATTTCTTTGGATACCACTTCCATACCTATCATAAGCCCCTTTCCGCGAACTTCAACGATTTGCTTGTAGCTCTCCGCGAGCTCTAAAAGTCTTTTCATGAAATAATCTCCTGTTTTGGTTACTCTTTCGGGTAATTTCAGCTTTTTCATGGTCTTTATTGTTTCGATTGCGGCTACGCAGGCGAGCGGATTTCCACCAAAGGTCGATGCATGGTCGCCAGGCATGAACGAGTCCATCACTTCTGCGCGCGCACCCAGAGCACCTATTGGAAAGCCTGAGCCAAGAGCCTTGGCTATTGTCATCACATCCGGCGAAACCCTCCAATGTTCACATGCAAACCATTTACCGGTTCTGCACATACCGGTTTGTATCTCATCAAGAACAAGGAGCACATTTCGCTCATCGCATAACTTTCTGAGACCCGGTAAGAAATCATCTGGAGGGACCCTGACACCTCCCTCTCCTTGAATCGGTTCGGTTAGCACTGCAGCAACTTGGTCGTTCATTGCTCTTTCAACCGCTTGCAAATCTCCAAAAGGCACGAATTCGAAAACTTTTGGAATTATCGCCTCGTAAGGTTTTCGATATTCGATTTTCCAAGTAGCTCCAACTATTAGGGCTGTACGTCCATGAAAGGACCCCTCCATGACGATTATCTTGCTTCTTTTTGTATGTTTTATCGCGAGTTTTAGGGCTCCTTCATTTGCTTCGGCTCCAGAATTGCAGAAGAAGAATTTTTCTATACCGTTTGGACAGATTTGAGCGAGAAGTCTGGCAAGATTTGCCTGTTCATGTGTGTAATAGAGGTTAGATGCATGCATTAATTTTCCAAGTTGTTTGCGTAAGACCTTTACCACACTTGTTGGGCAATGACCTAGAGAGCAGACTGCGATACCTCCGACGAAGTCGATATATCTTCGTCCTTTCTCGTCGAAGACATACATTCCCTTTCCTTTTGTGAGAATTATCGGTATCTTATTGTAAGTGTTTGCGACATGTCTAGCATATACCTCCAGCGTTCTCAATATTATCCCCCAACGATCATCGTTCCTACTCCTTTGTCAGTAAGAATTTCGAGTAAGATCGAATGTTGAATCAGACCACTCAATATGTGGCAGCGTTCGACTCCTCCCTGAATAGCTTTTATGCATGCCTCGAGCTTCGGTATCATTCCTTTCTTTACCACACCATCTTTGATGAGTTTTTGCGCTTCCTCAACAGTCAGCACCGAAATGAGAGAAGTTTCATCGTTTGGATTTCTAAGAACGCCAGTTACGTCTGTGAGAAGAATCAGTTTTTTGGCTTTTAGGCTGATAGCAAGTTCTGCCGCAACAGTATCCGCATTAAGATTTAAGCTTCTCCCTTCGGAATCGACACCGATCGGTGCTATGACTGGGATTTTTCCTGCTCTGAGCAAGCTGCGTATGAGCTCGGTATCAATTTTTTCAACCTCTCCAACCAGTCCCAAATCTATTTCAATTTCCTTGCCCTTACTCGTTGTGGTCTTGTATATGAGTTTTTTTGCTTTTATGAGAGCGCCATCCATTCCTGTTATCCCAACGGCTAGACCGATCGGATATTCCTCTTTTCTTCTCTGCCGAGTTTCAAACCAGATCTTGTTGATTCCCAGGACGATCTGTTTGTTGAGCTTACCTGCCAGTTGTTCATAAAGGATTTCCATCGTTTGTTCGTCAGTAACCCTGAGTCCCTCGACAAATTTTGGTTTTATCCCCGCTTTGCGCATTTCCTCGCTGATTTCGTGTCCTCCTCCATGAACTAGAACGATTTTCATCCCTAGCAGGTGTAGAAGTACAACATCTTGTAGCACATGCTGTAAGAGCTTTTCAGATTCCAAAATCTTTCCGCCAAGTTTTATGATTATTATCTCTCCATGAAATTCTTGAATGTAAGGTAGAGCCTCCAGTAAAGCTTGAGCCTTCTCCTGCATCCTATAGACATCTTCATCTACATATTAAAAATCAAGCTTGATGTCGAATTCCGCATATTTCTCTAATCTTGTTGGCTATTGCATCACCTACTTCTGAGGTTGAAGAAGAACCGCCCAGATCTTTTGTCCTTACTTTTCCTTCCCTAAGCACTTCTGCAACGGCTTTCTCTAGAACCTCTGCAGCTTTCGTTTCTCCCAGCTGCTCAAGCATTAGGTGTCCAGCAAGTATTGTAGCTATTGGGTTAGCCACATTCTTCCCGGCATACTTCGGTGCCGACCCATGGATCGGTTCAAACATACTGATGCCCTCCGGGTTTATGTTTCCTCCTGGTGCGAGACCCATTCCTCCCTGGATCATCGCTCCGAGGTCGGTTATGATGTCTCCGAACATATTCGGTGTCACAACAACCTGATACCATTCAGGATTTTTAACAAACCACATGCTTATTGCATCGACGAAGGCATGCTCAGTCTCTATGTCGGGATATTCTTTTGCTATTTTTTCAAAAACTTCCCTCCAAAGCGAATATACATGCGTTAAAACGTTTGCTTTATCTACGTTGGTAACTCTTTTCTTTCCCTTTCTATGTGCGAGTTCGAATGCATATCTGATTACGCGTTCCGCACCTTTTCTGCTTATTACGCCGATTTGATATGCGATTTCGTCGCCATCAACCTCCAAGTCAAGCCCAAATTTTATCGAATAAATCGAACGTTTGATCTCATGCTCTGTTCTTCTCTTTTCTCGGATTCTTCCGCCAATTCCAACGTAAAAATCCTCGGTATTTTCTCTCACGATATAGAAGTTCACGTCTTCGGGTTTCTTTCCGACCAGCGGGCACGGTACCCCCGGATAAAGCTTAACCGGCCGTAGATTGACGAATTGCTCAAAGTAAAAACGTATTTTCAGCAAAATTCCTTGTTCGAGTATGCCGGGTGGAACTCGCGGATCTCCCAAGGCACCCAAATATATCGCGTCAAATTTCGAGAGTTCTTTCAGACCTTCTTCTGAAATCGTTTCTCCAGTTTTAAGATAATGGTCCGCACCATACGGAAAGTAAACGAATTCTAGCTTGACCTCCGGCATACAGTCTTGCAAGGTTTGGAGAACTTTTACTCCTTCACGTATCACTTCTGGACCTATTCCATCTCCGGGGATTACGGCGATTTTGTATGCCACGGAATCACAATTTTGATGAATATTCATTAAGATAAAAGCATCACGTTCTTTCCCTGATCTCTCTGATTATGGCATCAGTCATTTTTTTGGTTCCTACAGCGGTGGGATCATCTGGTGTAGGCTTTAGGTCATATGTGACATATTTGCCTTCGCTGATAACCTTTGCAACGGCATTCCGTATTATATCGGCTTTTTCTTTCTCTCCCAGATGTTCTAGCATCATTGCCGCCGAAAGTATGGCCGCTGTTGGATTCACTTTGTCTTTTCCGGCGTACTTTGGTGCAGAACCGTGTGTAGGCTCGAAAACCGCATATTTGTCCCCTATATTTGCGCTGGGCGCCATTCCAAGTCCACCGATCAATCCTGCACACAAATCGGATAAAATGTCGCCATAAAGGTTCGGCGCAACTATTACATCATAGAGCTGGGGCTTTTGAACAAGTTGCATGCACATGTTGTCAACTATTCTATCTTCAAACTCTATGTCCGGAAAACCACATGCTATCTCTCTTGCGATAGTCAAGAAAAGTCCATCTGAAAATTTTAGAATATTTGCCTTGTGAACAGCCGTTACCTTTTTCCTACCGGTTTTCCGAGCATATTCGAAGGCGAATTTCACAATACGCGCCGAGCAAAACCGAGAGATAGTTTTCAGTGATATCCCTGAATCTTCTCTTATATCAACTCCAAACTTCTCTTTAAGTGTTCTCAAAAATTCGAGAGCCTCAGCTGTTCCCTCTTGGAATTCTACGCCCGCGTAGAGGTCTTCAGTGTTTTCTCTAATGACTACCAGATCCACATCTTTGAAGGGAGACCTAACGCCGGGGTAGAGCTTGCACGGTCTCACGCAGGCATAAAGATCTAAAGCCTTCCTGATCGCAACGTTTACACTCCTAAAGCCTTCGCCCACGGGTGTAGTTATTGGACCTTTAAGCGCAACGCGATTTCTTTTTATTGATTCCAAAACTTCATCCGGCAGCGGGGTTCCCATTTTCTCAGCAATCTCAGCTCCCGCATACACGACTTCCCATTCGACGTCCAGTCCAGTTGCCTCAACGCACCTTCTGGCAGCGTCAATAACTTCAGGACCTACACCGTCGCCTGGTATGAGGGTAATTCGGTACATGTTGGCCTTCACTCTACAGGAAAACCGACTTTGTGTGCAAGCATTCTAAATTCCTCGTCCTTGAGCGGGAACCTACGTCTACCTTCCACGAATTTCTTTCTAATTATCTCCACGAGTTGAGCTAACCTTGGGTCGTTGTCGTCCACGGTCTGTTTCAGTATCTGTTCAAGCTTGAGTTTTATCCCATGCTTTCCAGATCTTCTTCCTATAACGATTGTTCTCTCTTGACCGACAAGTTCAGGCGGGAAAATCTCATACGTCAGTGGCATGATTCTTATGCCATGAAGATGTATACCAGACTCATGTGCAAAGGCGGCATCCCCCACCATGGCCTTGTTGATCGGTAAATTGAATCCTATTGCGGAAGATAGGAAAAGTGCAAGGTCTCTGAACAATGTGGTGTTCCATTTCTTGATACCATAGTGCATGTAACAGTTCATTATTACTTTTTCAGTTTCTGCATTTCCAGATCTTTCTCCCACGCCCAAAAATGTCGTACTGGCATAAATCTTATCATAAATGCCCGACGCGGCTCTTATGGCAGCCATTGTATTCTCGACAGCATTTCCAAGGTCATCGTGTGCGTGAATTTCGACATACTTTATTTTCGTTTCTTCCTTGATTTTTCTGATCTTTGCCGGTATACCTTGAGGTAGCGGTGCTTCCGGGTCGGAAAATCCACATCCTACAGTATCGCAGATTCTATATACCATAGCCCCAGCATCCGCTACAGCGTTTATGAAGATTTTTTCGAATTCCCAATCTGCTCGTGTGCTATCTTCACCATGTACAAAAATTGTTAGTCCATGGTCGTGCGCATACTCGACCGCCTTTACAACTCTCTCAACTAGAGTTGCTAGCGGTGTTTCCGACCACTTCTCGAAGTGCAAGTATGAAACCGGATGTGAAATTCCAATCTGTTTTAAATCCATTTTTAGGGCAATGTCGATATCCGCAGGATCAGCTCGACACCATCCAGCGAGCATATCTCCGAGTCCCTCGTCTTTCATGAGTTTAATCCCCTCTTGATCCGGCTTGTTATACATCATCACCTCTATTCTTTCCACACCGATGTCTCTAAGCATGCACGCGATCCGGCAAGCGTCAGCTGGATGCGGGCTAAGAAGACCAGCCATCTGAACTCCCTCACGCAAAGTGGAATCATCTATTATGACATCAGTTTTGAGCGGAAGCGTTGTGTAAATCTCTTCTTTTATTTTTCCCCATGCCTTAAGGTTGAACTCTAACGAGGAAAGTCCCTTTACTTTATTCACAATCTCTCTTCTCTTTTTCTCGAGCAGTTCGAAATCCAAGTTTTTCATTTCTTGATCCCCCTTACTTTTTCAGAGTTTTCTTTAAATAATTTATCAAGCCACCCTCTTTAAGGATTTCCAACACTAAGTTGGGGAGTGGTTGTACTTTCAGCACTTTATTCGTTCTCAGATTTTTGATCCATCCTTCGCTCATGTTTATTTCTACTTCGTCTCCGTTTTGGAACTCATTTTTGATACCTGGAGACGTAAGAACAGGAAGGCCCTGATTGATCGCATTTCTATAAAATATTCTGGCAAAAGATTCCGCCACAACCGCTGAGACGCCGGCCGCCTTCAGCGCAATCGGTGCCTGCTCTCTACTTGATCCACATCCGAAGTTTTTACCTGCGATTATCACATCTCCCGGCTTAACTCTTTTCGAAAAATCAGGGTCTATGTTTTCCATAGCGTGTTTTCCCCACTCAGTCCAGTCGTGCTTGGCGAGATATCTCCCCGCGATTATATCGTCCGTACTTATGTGATCTCCATAGACCCATGCTCTAGGCATAGAAATCCCTCGGGTCGGTTATTTTACCGGTTATTGCAGAAGCAGCAACTGTCGCCGGTGATGCCAAATACACTTTTGAATCTGGACTGCCTTGCCTCCCTTTGAAGTTTCTGTTTGACGCCGATATGCTTACCTCCCCCGGACCTAAAACACCTATGTGACATCCCATGCATGCTCCGCATCCCGGTGACTCGACAAGAGCACCGGCGTTTACCAAGATTTTCAAGATACCGGAATCAAGAGCTTCACGATAAACTTCTGCTGAAGCCGGTACTACTATAAGTCTAACTTTTTTGCTGACTTTTTTACCCTTGAGAATCTTAGCAGCGATTTTTAAATCTTCCAATCTTCCGTTTGTGCATGTTCCTATGAAGGCTTGGTCTATTTCTTCTCCTTCTACTTCGCGAACACTTTTGATGTTGTCTACAGAGTGTGGACAGGCAACTTGAGGTTCCAGTTTGTTTGCATCGTACTCTTTCGTTGTTTTGTACTCAGCGTCAGCGTCGCTCTTTATTATCTCGAATTTTTCTTTGGCTCTACCTTTGAGCCATTGCAGGGTCTTCGCATCGGGTTCAATTATTCCGTTTTTTGCTCCCATCTCAACAACCATATTACACAACGTTAGCCTGCCATCTATACTCATTTTCGATATGCATTCACCGGTGAACTCTACCGCCTGGTATGTGGCACCATCCATCCCAAAATCTCCAATTATGTGTAGAATCAGGTCTTTCGACATCACTGGTGGTTTTAGAACTCCGCGAGCAATGATCTTTATTGATTCCGGTACCTTGAACCAAAGTCTTCCTGTTGCCAAAATTGCAGCCATGTCGGTAGACCCTACTCCAGTCGCGAAACATCCCAGCGCACCATACGTTACAGTGTGGGAATCTGCTCCAATCACAACTTTCCCGGGTAAGGCAAAACCCTTCTCAGGTAACACTTGATGACAAATCCCTTCAAACATGTCATAGAAATGGACGATCTTATGCTTGTTGGCGAATTCTCTGAGGAGTATATGGTTCTTTGCGGCATCTATTGAGCTAGCAGGAGTCTGATGATCAAAGGTTATCACGATTCTGGATGGATCCCACACTTTTTTTACTCCGATTTTTTCGAAGCTTTCAACGGTGAGAGGACCCGTGAGGTCGTGCATCATCGCAAAATCTACCTTTGCATCAATGATTTCTCCAGGTGTCACTTCTTTCTTGCCAGCCGCTTTCGCAAGTATCTTCTCAGTAATTGTCATTGCCATGTTTGTCCTATTTTTTTACGCCCGGATCAATATATAAGAGTTTTCTAAACCGTCAAAAAGGAAAAAAGAACTGCTATCGAATTTCATTTGATGCCACGGAGAAAGTACGGGCGCATGATTAAACCACTTCCGCAGCCGCCACCTCCGGAGAAGTGCAGATTCTGCAAAAAAGGCATAAACTGTCCATATCACGGACAAAAAAGATCTTCATCTCAGTCCTAACACATCCCACATATCGCAGATTTTTCCCATTTTTCTGTGTTTATATGCAAATCTCACAGCTCTCAAAACTCCGGCAGCAAAGGTTTCTCTTCCATGTGCTTTGTGGGTTATTTCTAATCTCTCTCCTTGACCAGCGAATATCACCGTGTGTTCTCCGGTCACATCTCCGATTCGTAGCGAGTGAATGTAAATTCCTTCTCTTTTTTCCTCAGAGGTTCTTCCAACTATGATCCTCAAACCACCCATCTCTTTTGAAAGGATCTCTGCGATGCGTAGCGCAGTTCCGCTGGGCGCATCACGTTTTTCTTTATGATGTATCTCTATGATTTCCACCGAATATTCTTTACCCAAAAGTTTCGCTGCTTCTTTTACCAGTTCGAAAAGAACGTTCATACCAACCGACATATTGGGAGACAAAACTGCAGTTACTCCGGATTCCTTCACAGCATTTTCGATTTCCTCCAACTGCTCTTTCGTGAACCCCGTGGTCCCCACAACTATCTGCACACCATGTTTTGCAGCGATTTTCACATTTTTAACCGCAGCATGAGCCACTGTGAAATCAACTAGGACATCCGGTTTAGTCTTTTTTATTACTCTTTCAAGCTTCTGAGTTCCAACTATTTGAACCCCAAGACTCTTGGTTCCGGCAACGAGGCCAGCGTCACTTCCAACTGCTGGATTATCCGGTGCTTCAATGGCTCCTACTAGTCTGACGTCATCACTTTTCACAAGCTCTCTTATTATCGCTCGACCCATTTTTCCGGCAGCTCCGCATAAAACAACCTTTATCATCGGTTCTCACTCACAAGTATGCCTGTTTCAATGAGTATCAGCTTCAATTTCTTTTGATTCTCTGGTTCCATTTCAACAAGAGGTAATCTAACTCCACCAGCTGGCATTCCCAACCATCTCATCGCTGTTTTGATCGGAACGGGATTTGTTTCTATGAAAAGGCCCTTGAAAAGCGGAAGAAGTCTCTTGTGAATTTCTTCGGCTTTTTTCCAATCTCCCTTTCGCGCGGATTCGACTAGCTCGACTATTTCACTCGGAATTATGTTCGATGCCACAGAAATCACACCTACTCCCCCCAGTTTCATGATTTCGAGAGTATCTGAGTCATTGCCAGAGGTCACGATAAAATCTTCTCTATCAACTAGCTCAATTATTCTTTTCACCTGTTGCATATCTCCGCTTGCTTCTTTTATCCCAACTATGTTTTTCAGCTTCGCCAGTTTTGCTACAGTCTCGGGTTGCATGTTTACACCAGTCCTAGAGGGAATGTTATAAATGACGATAGGAATGTCCACCTCCTCAGAGATTTTCTTATAATGGGCATAGAGTCCAGCTTGTGTAGGTTTGTTGTAGTATGGCACAACTATGAGCGCACCGTCTGCACCAACTTCCTTCGCTCTCCTCGTCAACATTATCGCCTCCCACGTTGAGTTACTGCCGGTTCCAGCCAAAACTGGAACCCTTCCCTTGGCCGCGTCCACCACGATTTCTATCACTCGTATATGTTCATCGTAGGATAGAGTGGAACATTCTCCAGTGGTTCCAACTGGAACCAATCCATTTATTCCGTTTTTAATCTGAAACTCGACGTTTTTTCTCAACCCCTCTTCGTCTATTTCCCCATTTTCGTCGAAAGGAGTTATCATCGCCGTAAGTGCACCCTCGAACATCAAATTTCCCTCATCGCCTTTTCAAAAAGCTTCAGTGCGTTTTCTCTATCTTCCCAATTTACGAAGAAACTTATGGATGCTCTGCTCGACAGAATTTCTATGATGTTTATCCCTGCCTCTCCCACCGGTCCAGTTAGCCTTGCTATAACGCCAGGTGTGTATATGAACTTCTCACTTTCCGTGATTATCATAGCCAATCCTTTCTGAATGGTCACCGACTTCATCACTGGATCTTCCTTGACAATTTCGTGAACGAGTTCGGCAGCTTTTTCTGCCTCGCTTTCTTTAACATAAAGAGAGAACGATCTCGGTCCTATAGAAACACCAAAAATATTAATTCCAGCTTCGCTGACGGGTTTAACAGTCTTTAGAAGGATTCCAGGTTTTGTTTGCATTTGCTCTCCGACAACGGTAACCATAGCTAGAGGTTCAGGGTAGAGTTTGACGGTGGTTGGTTCGGGGAAAGGCCCTACAATCTTCGTTCCAGGGGCGTTTAAGTCGTACTTGTTGAAATTTATCACCTTCGCCTCTATTTTTGGATCTTTGTAGTTCATCGCTCTTGGATGCATGACCTGTGCCCCAAATCTTGCCAAATCTCGCATCTCTTCAACGGTTATTTCTTCCACTAGTTTTGCTCCCCTTATTACGTTGGGGTCAGCGCTCATGACGCCATCCACGTCCGTTACGATTATCACGAGATCGGCTGGTAAACACTTTCCGATGACAAAGGCGGTTATATCACTACCGCCCCTGCCAATTGTGGTTATTTCACCGTTTTGGTCTCTTCCGAGGAATCCACAGATTACGGGGACCACACCCTTTTTCACAAGCGGCAAGATGTATTTTTTAACTCTTCTCTCCGTTTCCTGTAGATTTATTTCAGCCATTCCGTGTCTGCTGTCGGTTATCACTGGCCATTCTTTGTTTAGAGGATCTATTGCTCTGCTCTTGACTCCGATCTCGGACAAAGCTTTCGCAAAAATTCGAGCACTAGTCCTCTCTCCTAATGCCATGACAAAATCCAGTTTTTTTGGATCCGATTTCTTTGCGATTTTTTTGTAAATTTTGATGAGAGCATCCGTGGAGTGTCCAATGGCGGAAACAACCGCGACTACCGAATTTCCTTTCTCAATTTCTCTGACTACTGCTCGCGCGTCTTTTCTAATTCTTTCGATGTTGCCAACACTGGTCCCACCGAATTTTACAACCATCAAACTCATCGCAACCACTCTGGAATATTATCCAATCTAATGATATCCTCAAAAGTTTCTCTATTTCTGATTATCTCCGCTTTTCCATCATTCACAAGAACCATCGCGGGCCGTGATTGTGCCGTGTGTTGATTCGACATTGCAAGACCGTATGCTCCAGTATCGAAAATGACCAAAATATCCCCAGGTTCGATTTTTGCTAGTTTGCGGTTTTTTCCAAGAAAATCTCCAGACTCACATAGCGGTCCGGCTATGTTATACTCAGTATCATTCGGAAGGTTCATCTTGTTCGCAACTTCGATGTGATGATATGCTCCATAGAGAGCCGGTCTTATGAGAGCATTCATTCCGGCATCTATGGAAACCCAAGCTGGAAGGTTTTTTCTTTTCTTCACATAACCAACTTTAGCCAATATCACTCCAGCATCCCCAACGATGTACCTGCCGGGTTCGAAAGCAAGGGTTGGCGGAATCAATTTTTCACTATTCACGACTTCCTCTACGATTTTAACGATTTTCTTCGCTACAACTTCTATAGGCAATTCCTTATCTTCAGGTTTATAGGGAATTCCAACGCCCCCGCCGAAATCGACTATCTCCAGCGATATTCCAAGCTCGTTTTTTAGCTCTACAACAAAGTTCATCAATTTTCTTGCTTCCTCCTCAAAAGGATCAGCGTCCAAGATCTGTGATCCGATATGAGAATGTACTCCAACTACTTTCACGTGTTTTAGCTCTATTGCTCTTCGATACGCATTCAATGCTTCGCCGTCTTCAACCTCTAAACCGAATTTACTCTCTCTCAGCCCTGTAGCTATGTAAGGATGTGTTGGTACTGAAACATCAGGGTTTATTCTAAAAGAGATCTTCGCGATCTTTCCAAGCCTCGCGGCAATTTTGTCGACAAGCTCCAATTCTTGAAGATTATCGATATTTATCATGATTCCGTTTCTGATCGCCAGCTCCAACTCTTCAGGTTTTTTATTGTTTCCATTAAAAACCATACGTTCACCGGCGATTCCGGCCTTAAGAGCAATTTTTATCTCATTTTCGGAGCTCACATCGGCTCCGGTGCCCTCGGTTTGCAGGATTTTAACAACCGCTAGATTTGAATTGGCTTTCAAAGCATAGTACACAATGACTTTAGGCCAGAGGCTAGAGAATGCTCTGTAGAATCTCCTGTAATTTTCTCTAATTCTTTTCTCATCCATGACGTAAAGCGGAGTTCCAAATTTTTCCACAAGTTCAACAGCATCAATTTCGCCTATTACTAGATGTCCTTTATCGTTAACCTTGAAATGAGATTTCAGCATCAGCATTCTTTTTCAACCTCGCGAAGCGATTGTTCAAAGATATCCATTCCGATCTCCAGATCACGTTTGGGAATTACCAAAGGTGGTGCAATTCTTATGGTTGATTGGCCTCCTCTGAAAAGAATGAGTCCCTTGTCTAAAGCTTTGCGTATCAGGGCTTCTCTCTCGTTCGTGGCCGGATTTTTTGTTTTTTTATCCTTAACGAGCTCTACCCCAATCATGAGTCCTTTCCCGCGCACATCTCCAATGAGCTTGGAGGTCTCCGCAATCTCTTGAAGTCTTTTCATGATCTCTTCTCCTAGCTTTGCAGCCCTTTCGACAAGTTTCTCCTCTTTGAGTATCTTTATCCCCTCGATCGCGGCCACGCAGGCAACTAAATTTCCCCCAAAGGTTGAGGCATGGGCACCAGGCTCCCAATCCATAATCTCCTCCCTGGCCACAGTCGCCCCGATAGGAGCAATTCCTCCAGCCAAGGCCTTGGCTATGCACACGATATCCGGTTCCACATTCCAGTGTTCCATCGCAAACATCTTGCCGCTTCTCCCTAACCCGGTTTGAACTTCGTCCGCGATGAATATCCACCCATATTCATCACAGATCTCCTTCAGCATTGGGTAATATTCAGGTGGAGGAACTATGTATCCGGAATTACCTTGGATGGGTTCAGTGATTACGGCTGCTACTTCCTCCGGTGGAACTACTGTTCGGAGCCTTTCTCTCAAAAACTCCAAACATAGGAAGTCACACCCGGGGTATTTTTGCTTAAAGATGCAACGGTAACAGTACGGAAAAGGTATAAATTCGACTCCAGGGACGAGAGGAGAAAAGTAGCGATGGTGGAGAACGCGCGTGGAGGAAAGACTCATCGCTCCATAGGTTCGTCCGTGAAATCCACCCATGAAGGCGATTATTCTCGGTTTTCTCGTGTGCCACCGCACACATTTGAATGCCGCCTCTACTGCTTCAGCCCCACTATTTCCAAAGTAAACACGTTTTCTGAATTTACCGGGCGTTATTTCAGCGAGCATCTCCGCCAGCACAACCTGCTGTTCGTAGTAGAAGTCGGTTCCGGCGAAATGTGTTAGTTTTTTCAATTGTTTTTCAACAGCCCGTATTAACTTCGGGTGTGAATATCCGTAGTTTAGAACAAACATTCCAGATGAAAAATCCAGCAGGATATTTCCATCTACATCCTTTACGTAGCACCCCTTTCCTTCAACCGCCACTATGGGCTCAGCCCGCGTATATGAAGGAGACATTATTTTTTGATCTCGTTCTACCATCTTTCTTGCCTTAGGGCCCGGAATCGGGGTTACTATTTTTGGCTTCAACCTCGTTGGCATATCAGAAAATAATTATGATTTGACAAGTTTTATTTATTTCACTATCTCCATATTTGTGTGTGAATTACCGATATGTAGAAGCGAAGGAAGTGGCTAGACTACTTCCAAAAAGACGACCGGATTCCCACAAGGGTGAGAACGGAGTTGTTTTAGTTGTTGGTGGAAGCGAGAAGTACGTAGGAGCTCCCGCATTTGTTGCACTGTCTGCTCTCCACTCTGGCTGTGATCTTGCGATAGTTGCCGCACCCGAGAAAGTAGCTTGGGTAATAAATACATTTTCTCCGGACTTGATAACATGTAAACTTCCAGGCTCGGAGTTCGGAATTAATGCGATGCCTATTGTAATGGAAGAGATGAAGAGAGCGAACGCAGTTGTTGTAGGTCCCGGCTTAGGAATGAGTAAAAAAGTCTCGAGAGGAGTTATCAAACTTGCCGAAGAAATTAATAAGGCAAAGGTACCAGCTCTTTTCGATGCCGATGGCTTAAAAATCGTTGGTCCCGAACTCGAACGTCTGGGTAACCAGCTTTGGGTTTTGACGCCACATGCCGGAGAATTCCAAAAGATTTCCGGAGAAACTCTTCCTCCGGAACTAGACAGGCGTTGCGAGATCGTTCTGGAGTTCGCGAAAGAATCTAAATGTGTTATTCTTCTAAAAGGACGAATAGATGTCATTGCTTCTCCGAACGGAAATGTGCGACTTAACAAAACGGGGAATCCAGGAATGACCGTTGGTGGCACAGGAGACGTGCTTTCTGGAATTGTCGGAGCTCTCCTTTCTCAGGGTTTACCATCCTTTGAGGCAGCCATTGCTGGAGCCTGGATATGCGGAAGAGCTGGTGATTTATGTGCAAGGGAAAAAGGATATGAATTTTTATCTTCTGATGTAATAGAAAAGATACCCGAGGTGTTCAAGGAGTTGAGGAGGTGCAGATGAATGGCTAGGTTTGAGGTTGCAGAGCGTAGACTCTTCCAAGTCAAAATCTGTATGAAATGCAACGCTCACAATCCTTGGCGGGCAGAGAAATGCAGAAAGTGTGGCTATAAAGGTCTACGTCCGAAGTCGAAGGAGTCCAAAGCATGAAGGTTGAGAACTATCTGCGCCGCGTAATAAAAAGAGACGGTGCGGCTCATCTCACTCTTATAGACCCAGCAAAGCAATCACCTGGTGAAGCAGCTTACATAGTTTCTGAAGCAGATCGTGCCGGAACTGATGGGATAATGGTTGGAGGTTCAACTGGGGCTTTCGGCCGTTTGCTTGACGATACTATTCTCGAGATAAAAAAGGTGACAGATCTCCCAGTTATCCTTTTTCCGGCTAGTGAACGTGGTATTAGCAGATACGCAGATGCGATATTCTTCATGAGTATGCTCAACTCTCAAGATCCATACTTTATAACTGGTGCGCAGGTGAGAGGAGCACCGATAGTTCGCAAATTTGGCCTGGAATCAATTCCTATGGGATACCTCGTAGTTGAACCGGGTGGGACTGTGGGAAAAGTGGGAAAAGCGAAGCTGATACCAAGAAACGACTGGCAGTTGGCCGCGAATTATGCAATAGTTGCGGAGTATCTGGGGATGCGATTTTTTTACTTAGAGGCAGGTTCGGGTGCTGACAAACCCGTCCCTGTTGGGATGGTCAAGGCGGTTAAAAAAGCAACAAATTTGGTGTTGATTGTGGGGGGAGGAATAAAAACCCCAGAAATGGCAGCTGAAAGAGTTGCCGCCGGAGCAGACATAATAGTGACCGGAACTCTCGTTGAGAAAGCCGCAGACGTATTTTCAGTACTTAGTTCGCTTATACGGGCAACAAAGGCAGTTAGATGAGACCGCGGTGTTTGGCACAAGAAATGCAAGCATAGCCTTTTTCTACAGGAAGATAAACTTTTCTTCTATCAACTCCTGGTATGCTTTTAAGGTCTATTCCTGGTCGTCTCTTCACTGGAATAGCCTTTATACGTGGAACCAGTCGACCACAGTAAACGCACGGTACCGGTTGGCTTCTTCCCCCAACTTTATAGAGTCCCCACTTCTTTCCCATATCCCTACCCTTGGGGTAGTTATCTTTTCAAGCCTATATTAAGATGATAGTCGGACTATCTAGTACTCTTCACACTTGACTTGATAGAAGCTCCGCGGGTGTCCGCACGATGGACATTCTTGGGGAGGTTCAGTTCCGTAGTGGACATAACCGCACTCTCTGCAAACCCACCAGATCGGCTCAGGTTTCTTGAAAACAGTTCCGTTCTGAACCTCCTTCAGAAGTTTTTTGAATCTCTCCTCATGGTGTTCTTCGGCTTTCGCTATCGCTCTTAGTCTGTTCGCGATTTCATGGAGGCCCTCTTCATCAGCTATTTTCGCAAATTCCGGGTACATTTTCGTGTACTCATAGTTTTCGCCGGCAATGGCAGCCTCGAGATTTTGTTTAGTATTTCCGAAGACAACCGGAGCGGATGCTTCTACGACTACTTCATTGAAGCTTTCTCCACTCTTCTCTTTAAGTTCGTTCAGTAGACGGAAAAGCCAACTTGCGTGCTCTCTCTCGTTGTCGGCTGTGATGAGAAAAATTTCAGCGATTTGTTCGTAACCTTCTTTTTTCGCAACCTTGGCATAGAAAGTATATCTGTTTCTTGCTTGCGACTCCCCTATAAATGCCTTTGCCAAGTTTTGAATTGTTTTTTTCATGGTATCCTACTTTTTTAGTTGTCAACTCTTTTTATTTTTTTCGGTTGCCGGCGTGCTGGCTGTAACCCGTCTTCTGTTTTCAGGCGACATTCAGCTAAGCGGGCTACCACCCGTCTCAGGTGGGTATTCATCGACGGAAATTTGCCCTTGCACCTCGCAGAGCCAGCCGTTTCATCCCCGACTGTCCGACTTCAGCGTCTCCGCATCATCACATTAGGACAGTCAGGGTGTCGTTTCTGTGCTGGCTTTCCCGGCTTCTCAGCCGTGCCCTTTCGGGCTGCGATCCCACCCGGTGGACGGTGTTTCCTCAGGCTTTCGCCCGGCAGTCGCCCGCCAGCTCGCCGGCAATTTTAGTTTTGTTCAACTTGGGATAAAATCCTTATTACTCTCCGAGTTCTAATTTCAGCAGTAGGTGAAGACAATGATCGGAGAGTTTCTGAAAATATTTATTTCGATTTTTGTCATAATGGATCCATTTGCAAGTCTGCCGCTCTTTATGATTTTGACGAAAGGAAAGAACGTCAAAAAATCTGCTCTTTACGCGATAGGTGTGGCATCTCTAGTTCTTTTCACATTTCTTTTCTTGGGGGAGTACATTTTCACGATCTTCGGGGTCAAATTTTACTCTTTCAAGGTCGCAGGCGGTGTTCTGCTTTTCATACTCTCGGCAGAGACAATATTGGGGATAGAACCCGTTAAAAGGAAAAAGCACGGGCCAGAGCTCGTTCTCATCGGAACCCCAATGTTGACAGGCCCCGGCGTCATGGCAACTACCGTAATCTTTTCTCAAGAAACAGGCTACCTTGTTACCTCCTTGGCTTCTCTTGCAGCGCTTTTCTTGAGTTTTCTTATCTTGGTTCTTTCAAAGGAGATTGCGAGACTTCTCGGAGAGACTGGTGTGGAGATCGCCTCCAGGGTTATAGGAGTTCTACTTGGCGCTATTGCAATCGAGTTCATCGCTTCAGGAATAAAGGAAGCGATAGTTACTCTTGGATAAGGTTAAGAAATATGGTTGGCAAAAAATAACTGAATGAAAGGCATGAAGATATTTATAGCAGGTCCGCTTTTTTCCCAAGCCGAAAGGGAGTTTAACGCTAAACTTGACGAGTTACTGCGCAAGAACGGCTTCGAAACGATTCTTCCTCAACGGGATATTGGAGAAGTTTGGAAGACAGATATCAATTACAGGAAAATCTATGAAATGGATTTGCGTGCGATTGAAGAAGCGGATGTCGTGGTCGCAGTTCTGGATGGTCCGGATGTTGATTCGGGAACAGCGTTTGAGATCGGATACGCGACCGCAAAGGGAAAGCCAGTCGTAGGATTAAAAACCGATATCAGAACTTTTGCACAGATGGAAGAAGTTAACAACATGATTCTTCAATCGGTCAGAAAAATCGTAAAAGATTTCGAATCGCTTCTGATCGTATTAAAAGAAATCAGAGAAGCGGGAGAAGATTCCTTATTTCCCAGTCGGTAATTTGGGCAGAGTACTCTTCCCATTCTTTTCTTTTGACGTACAGGAAGTGGTGGAACAAATGATCTCCCAAGGCTTCTCTGACCAGTTTGCTTTTTCTCATGCATTCTAAGGCTTCGCCCAAGTTTGCCGGGAGAGATTCAATCCCCATCGTTTCCCGTTCTTCCGGAGTCATTCTGTAGATATCCCGTTCTATGGGATCTGGTGGAAGGATTTTCTCCTCTATTCCCTTCAGTCCGGCCGCGAGCATTACAGTAAATTGTAGGTAGGGATTTCCGGCAGGGTCGGGGCTTCTCACCTCAACTCTCGTTTTGATTTCTCTCCCAGCTGGAACCCGGATATATGCGCTGCGATTAAGATTGGCCCAAGAGATATATACCGGGGCCTCATAGCCCGGAACCAACCTCTTGTAAGAATTTACGGTTGAGGCCAAGATTGCACATATTTCTCTTGCGTATCTGATCAAGCCACCTATGAAGCATAATGCTTCTTGGCTTAGTTTGTACGGACCCTTTGGATCGTAAAATACATTTTTTCCCTCAGATGTCATCAGCGATATGTGGGTGTGCATTCCGCTCCCATTCACTCCGTAAATAGGTTTTGGCATGAAAGTTGCATATAACCCGTGCTTCTCCGCAATGGTTTTTGTGACATATTTCATCATAGAGACTCTGTCTGCCGAGGTTATCGCATCCGCATACTTCAAATCGATTTCGTGTTGTCCGGGAGCAACCTCGTGATGTGAGGCTTCAACCTCAAACCCCATCGCATTTAGGTAATTCACAATCTCTTTTCTGACATTTTCTCCCCTATCACGCATGAGATCGAAGTATCCGCCGTAGTCGGAAGGTTTTGTCGTGGGGTCACCGTTTTCGGTTTGCAAAAGCAAAAAGAACTCGTACTCCGGAGCGGTATAGCATATCCATCCTTGTTTCCTTGCTATTTTGGTGATTCTTTCAAGCGCCCATCTCGGATCTCCCTCAAACCTGTTTCCAGCATGATCGTAGACTTCGCAAACCATTCTTGCTGTTTTTAAATCATTTTCAGTCCATGGCAAGATTACAAACGAGTTTGGATCCGGCTTGAGTCTCATGTCCGACTCTTCGATAGTGGCATAACCGAGAACAGAAGAACCGTCGAAGAATATCCCCTCTTCCAGCGCCTTCTTGAGCTGAGTAGATGGTATGGTTATGCTCTTGACAGTACCCAAAATGTCGGTAAATTGAAGCTGGATGAACTTGACATTCTCTCTCTTTACGGTTTGAATCACGTCTTCTTCCTTCATCTGTCTTACCAGTATAGGTTGAGTTCAAGACTTAAAAGTTTGTTATTTAATAAACCTTGAGCACACAAAACCACCCAGCGATAATATTCCGGCAAGAACCCCCGTCATTCTCATTCCAGCCACGTGCGATACAAATCCTCCTAAAACGGGTCCGACTACCATGGAGAGGCTTATTGTGGAACCCAGAAGCCCCGTTGAGGTGGCTTTTCCAGCATTTTTCTCCAAAAGGTGTGTGAGCGCTCCGATGTACAGAAAGCTCCACGCTCCGGCAATCATTAGCATTACCGGAATCAGCTGTAGGTAAGAAGTAACTACAGAATAAAGAAGAAACGCACTTGTGGAAAGAATCAATCCGATTCTGAAAATTTTTCTGCCGTTCCAGCTACCGGCTTTTCTCCCCAGCGTTCCCATTATAAAGAACTGGCTTCCGGTGTTGATGGCATCAAGCATGCCTATCCAGAAAATGGGCGTACCAAGTTCCTCCTTCAGGAAGACAGGGAAAATGGCCCAAACGGCGTAAGCTCCGGCATGTCGCAGAAAATAAGAGAGATAAAGCGGTAAATTTCTCGCGAGGATTTCTTTAACAGAACTGTTTAGTCTTCGGGTTCTCTCCTGACTTTTTAAGCCGAGTGAAGTCAGAAAGCCGAAGGCAAAGAAGAGTCCAGCGATCATAAAACCTTCTCTCCATCTACCGACCACTCCGGCTATCAGATATCCCATAGCCCAACCGAGTGATCCGAAACCGGCCAGCCATCCGATTTTTTGTCGGTAGTCTTTTGTTCCAAAGATATAGGAAAAAAGCGGAAATGTGCACATCCCTACCGAAATCCCAGCCATTGCTCTGAGCACAATCATCGACAGAAAATCTTTCATGTAAATCTGCATGCCGAAAAAAATGGTTCCCACGCACAGCCCTGCGCATACTATCTCTTTCTCTTTCCCTGTGAGATCTGCAAGTTTTCCGAAGATCGTATATGAAAAGAAAGAGGCCAGTCCGTATGCAGATCCAATTATACCGATATCGGCAAGAGATAGCCCGATATCCTTGGCGAGCAATGGTACGAAAAGGGCAGAGAGTGAAATCGCTGCATTGACTGCAAGCATTATCGCGTAAGGATGATATTCCCGTCTCATGATAACCTATCCTTATATTCTTTTGGTTGTTAAATACAGACGTATGAAGGAATCTGTCCGACGCTTGCTTGCGATACTTTTAGTAATCCTTTTTATTTTGTCAATGGCTGTTTCATTCATAATCGCCATTCTAGGTGGAAAAGCTTAAAAAAAGGTTACATGAGAGAGTGAGGAGAGCATGCCGAAGTGTACATCGTGTGGCAGGGAAATTAGTCCGGGGCAGTCAGCTGTCCATTTCCCCTGCCCCTCCTGCGGAGAATTCGAAATTTGGAGATGCAGCACCTGCCGAAAACTGAGCGTTTCATACACTTGTCATAAATGTGGTTTTACGGGACCATAGGTGTCTATCATGGGAGAAGTTGTTGTTATTTTGAGAGTGATGCCAGAAGATACAGAGGTGAATCTTGCGGAACTTGAAAAGCGGATAAGAGAAAAAGTCAAGGTCTTTGCTGTTGAGAGAGAACCCATAGCGTTTGGTCTCGAGGCTTTAAGGATAGCAACTGTCGTTGAGGATAAGGAAGGCGGGACCGAGCCACTTGAACGGGAGATTTCTTCCATCCCGGGCGTTGCAAGTGTCGAAGTTATCGGTCTCTCACGGATTTTCTTATGAATTTTTAAGTCTTCATAGACTTTCTTTTATCTGATGGGAAGAAAAGAAATAGAAAAAGTCTTTTTGATCTCTCTGCTTCTGACAACTTTAATCGGTCTGATGCAGATTTCCGCATCCTTTCTATTTGGAAGTTTGGCTCTTCTCGCCGTGGGCATAGAATCTTTATCGGACTCCATAACGACAGTAGTGGCTCTAGGTGGATTCAGAATATCGAGGAAACCGGCGGACAAGAGACATCATTACGGCCACTGGCAGGCGGAGTCGCTTGTAGCCTTGCTTTTTGCCGTGGTTCTTTTGGTCTCCGGAGCTAGAATTCTCTTATCTTCAGTGGATCGTCTCAGACACGGGACAAATTCAACTTTTTCTTCTGAGGTCCTCCTTACACCTTCACTTTCAGCAATAGTTTTTGTTTTACTCGCATCATATAAGATGAAAGTTGGAAAGGAAGAAAAATGTCTGCCACTTATTTCTGACGCTTATCATACTTTCATGGACTTTCTCTCAAGCATAAGCGTAGTAATAGGTCTGGTTCTCGCCATAAGAGGAAACATTCTAGCAGACCCGATTGTAGCTCTAATTATATCAGGAATTCTTTTTTATCTCAGCTTCTCACTTGGTCGCTCGGCCTTGAGTGCGCTGATGGAAACAGCCCCATCAGAGGACACAGTCTTGAAGATAAGGAAAATCTGCGCAGAGACACCAGGTGTTGAGAGCTTTCACAGGCTCAGAACTAGACGCTCCGGTCCAAAAATTTTTGTGGATGTTCACGTGCTCGTAGATTCCGAAATGAGTTTACGAAAGGCACACGATGTTGCAACCGAAATAGAGCGCAGATTGAAGTCAAAAATTCCGGAGATAAGCTCTGTGACCGTTCACGTAGAACCTCATGCGAGGAAGGCTAAATCCTCCACTTCCAAGACAAAAAGTTCTTGAGAGTTTCCACAACCTTGATTTCTCTTTTGATGGGGCTCCGGAATTTTGCACCTCTGAGAGCTTTGATGACGTTTGTCACGCTTTCGCCGAGCGCTTTTAAGTTGTAACCTCCCTCCAGCACAAAGACAACTCTTCCACCGCATACTTTCTTTGCAGTTTCCAGTATCCTTTCGGCCATCCATCCGTAAAATTCGCTGCTCAGTTCTAGCTGTGTAAGTGGATCCCAAATATGTCCGTCAAAACCGGCGGAGATAGCAATCAGGCCAGGTTCAAACTGCTCCGCTATTGGACAAACGACTTCCTCAATGATAGTCGCATATTCACCGTCACCGGTTCCGGGAGGAACAGGCACATTTACATTGAAACCTCTTCCTCTCCCTTCTCCAATCTCTTCCACCCGTCCAGTTCCAGGATACAGGGGAAACTGATGAATGGATAAATAGAGAACATCTGGATCGGTATAAAAAATGTCTTGCGTACCATTTCCGTGATGGGCGTCAAAATCAAAAATCATAATTCTATCGAAGACGTTCAGTAGATCCTTGGTCATTATTGCTACGTTGTTCAGGTAACAGAATCCTCCACCAAAATCGCTTGAGGCGTGATGTCCAGGTGGTCTGACGAGAGCAAACGTGTTGTCCGCTTTTTTCTCCGCAACCAATCTTCCGGCTATTAGGGCTCCTCCAGCGGCTAAGAGTGCGATCTCGAGAGTGTTCTCTCTGGTCGGCGTGTCTGAATCTAAAAAAGCTTGATCCTTAGTCATCTCTTTGAGAAGCTCGATGTAATTTTTGCTGTGTACAGTCAGAATTTCGTTCATTTTCGCTGATTCAGGTTCTAGAACATTTGTCCACAGTTCATTTCGTTTAAGAGTTTCCACTATTGCATGCAACCTCTGTGGCGATTCAGGATGCCAAGCTCCAGGATTATGCTCCAGATATCTTGGAGAATAAATGAGAGCAAGTCTCATTTCTTTTCCTCCAGTTCGGCTTTTTTGACCAAATAAACCCCTCTTAAGCCGTCCCACAGAATCTCCGCTTCATCGATTTTTATTCTGAACTTGAAAAATGGTGCGTCCAGAACGAGAGTCTCGTATTCTCCTCCTTCCCCACAGGGGTTGATTCCATACTTCTTCGAGAGTTCAAGAAACTTTCTTACTTCATCCTCCCCAACTTTTTTTCCTAACCACTCTTTTCCCAAACCCTCCGCAAAAACGCCGGTTATTATAAAGCTTATTCCGGATCTCAATTCTTCACGCAATACCTCCTCCGGCTCTCTATTCCAGAGAGGAGCGATATGAGACTTCCGCAATTTGCGGCAGATTTCATCAAGGTTGTTTTTTTGAAATTTTGACGATATCACACCACTCACTATTCCTTCGACATCGGCTTTCTTCAGTATTTTCTCCAAGAATGGAATTTCTTCTCTCTTTCCTCCAGTGAATCTGAGCCCCTCAACCGGAATTCCAATACATTTGGAAAAGAGTTCATACAGATGGACGTTAGGATGGTGAAACATCCATGAGTCTTCTCTTTGCGGTAAAACAAAGATGATCTTTTCGATCTCATGTTCTTTCATTGCAAGCCAAAGAGCAAAAATGGAATCTTTACCACCACTACAGAGAGCGGCGAGTTTCATCACGTAATTCTTTCTCCAAAAGGGAATTTTAACAAGTAGGATGTTTTACGCAAGCCCGAACATGGAGAGCGTAGATTCTTTAACACCAGCAAAGAAGAGAATGCATGGTAACAAAATTACACCCATCGCGTGGGTTCTTTTAACCTGAACGACTGCTGGAAGGACTCCAATCGATGTCGCTGTCGCAAAAACTAGAAGCCCGACAAATCCCGAGTAGAAGAAAACGAGAAATGTGATGAAGACCAGAACTGCCGCACACAAACCCCTGTATGGAAGTTTTGACATTTCTCTGGCCATAATCTTGGAAAGTTTGAGCGTGAGAAGTCCAGCGATTCCGCCAGCGAAGAGAGAAACACCAACCATGATGATAAGTTCTCTACTTCCGATCTCGAGAATCTGCCCAACCGCAACCGCCGCTCCACTCCTGCCTCTTCCTATAGCATAAAGCGCGGCAAAAGAAAATAGAGCCTTCGAAGTATTGACGCTACTTACCGCTGCGAGAAAATCTTCTGTTCCCTTACAACCACTCACAAGCTGCGCAAGCACGGTTCCTTGTGATGGTCCTATGCCCGGGATAATTCCAGTCACAGCTCCGGCGAATGCTCCAGTTAAAATCGGCTTCTTCAATCCGTCCGGTTCTCTATCATCTATCTTTTGTTCCGGAAGTTGGCAGTTGCTCGCTATGCTCGGAAGGAGAACACTGGCTCCAAAAAGTCCGGAGAGGAGGGGCATTAGGGCAGTCTCGGATTTCAGAATTCCTCCATCCAAAGCAACAAGTCCCAGAAAACCAGAGAGAACAAAGATTACACAAGACCAAACAATTTTACTAGGAGATCGCTCTATTGCGATCATAACAATCACCACAAACAGCAGAAGCCAGTGCATGTTTGGTTTTATCAATCCATATGCGGGTTCAACTATCATGAGAAATGGAAAAAGAAAGGCGGCGCTCACTAGCAATCCTCCCAGGCATCCGAAAACTACGAGTTTTATGGCGTAGTGACCTCTTCCATCTAAAAGTAGCCTGTGTGCTGGAAGAACGGATAACTCAGTTCCCTCTTCCGGAACGCCCAAATATGTGGAAGGTATATAGCTGACAAAAACGTTTGTGATAGACATAGCAACTATCAAGGAAGCGATTTCAACAGATCCCGAGCCTCCTGCTAAGATAACAAAAGCCGGCGTTAAATTGTTGACATGTAAACCCGGAATCATTCCAGTGATTACTCCAAGAAGAACGCCCGCGAGCATCCATAGGATTAGCACAATCATTTTAGGAAAGTTTCAAGCTTTTGGATACAAAGATGACTCGTCACCTTAAGTTCGATTTCGTTATTATATAACTGCAACCATCCCCCAATCACGACTTCATCCCCAACGTGCACTTCGGGTATTCCTTCAACGATTTTTGACGGTATGAAGACCTTCAGTTTCCTACCGTTTTCTCCTATGTTCAATATGATGTTTCCAGCACCAATTATCTCTCGGCTGGAAACTATACCGTAAACTTTGACGGGTTTTCCTAGATTCTCTTCCTTAATTTCTGAAATGCTAGCCGGAGCCGTATGCACGATTTTTATGTCTTCTGGCTTGGAAGGAATAACCTCCAGCTCGTTTTGGTAAACCGAAACATTTCCCCTAATCTCCACGTAGTCAAGCAATCCTATTGTCAGGGTTAACTTTGACGCCAGATTGGAAAAGATTGGGACAGTTATAATCCCTCCGGAGTCATCTTTGATCTTAAGGAACATGTGCTTGTTGCCGGAACTCTGTACATCAATTATTTGTCCGGAGATTATCACTCTGGCGCCGATGAAACTATTATCTATTTTTGCGATCGGAGTGATTCTCTGTGAAATCGATAAAGCAGTTGCGTAAACCGCGGCCAAGCCCGCGAGCGACGAGATAAGACTCAATCTGACTATTTTTCCGTTCCCCATCCGCGCCTAGGTTTTTGCGAAGGAGGTTTAAGCGTGCGAACGGATTTAGCGAATATCTACTGGTAGTACTTCCTCGGGCCCCTTCTTTCCTATCGGCCAAGGTCGATCATTTGTGATCAGATAGAGATATCTGGCAACCAGTAGAGAGTAAGTGACGTATCGGTTGGTGAATTTTGCCATGCCGAGGTGTCGCTTGCCCAGAATGAGTGTATAGAGCCAGTGTATCACCACGACAAGCCCAGCGACAAAACCCCAGACAGCAAGAATTATTCCGTAGATGATGGCCAGAGGAATCCTTAAAATCAATTCTAATCGTTCTCCCATTGCACCTCCACAAACGATAACGCGAGAAAACTTATAAGGGTTGTTATGCGATTTTTCAGATTGCTTCTTTTCAATGGCAAAGTTAAAAAGGATGATGTTTAATCAGTAATCGAGGTGAAAATTGTGAAAAGAGTTGGACAGCTTGTCGGTTTGAAAATCTACACAGATAAAGCGAAATACGTTGGAGTCGTCGAAGATGTTCTGATAGATGACAGAGTTGGAGCTGTTGTAGGCTTGGTTATAGGGAAAAGAGCTGAAAAGGCCATAAGCGTGCCTTACAGCGGTGTTCTAGCAGTCGGCGACATAATAATCGTTCAATCGAAGAAAGAAGAGACCATCGGTGCCACGGCATGATTGAAGAATTCGAGGGCAAAAGGCCGAAGATATCAAAGAAAGCCTTTGTGCACCCCTCGGCCGTCGTGATAGGTGATGTTAGGATAGGAGATTTTTCGAGTGTATGGCCTGGCGCCGTCATCCGTGGAGATTTAGGCAGGATAACGATTGGGAAGTACACATGTATCCAAGACAACGTGGTTATCCACGCTGGAGACGTTTATGACAGCCGAGTTAGAGCTTCTCCCACAAGGGTAGGAAACTATGTCATCGTTGGTCACCTAGCCTTGGTCCATGGCGCAACAATTGAGGATCAGACACTTATCGGCGGACAGGCCACAATTTTCAATGATGCTATTGTACGGAAAGGTGCGATGGTAGGTATTGGCGCTGTTGTTTTAAGAGGGGCGGAGGTACCTCGCAGAACGGTGGTTGTGGGGATTCCGGCCAGACCGCTTAGGCAAGTTACGCCTGCGGAGTTCAAAGGAATAAAAACGCAGGCGATTCATTATTCGAAGCTTGCAACCCGTTATCTCAAAGCTTTCAAAGAGGGAAAAAGGTAGTCTCCAACCTGTCCTGTGTTGGATACTCTTCGACAAGCGCGAATTTCAGGTTTTTCTCTAGTTTAGCCAGTTTTTCCGCTAACCTCCAGTGAAGTTCGATTCTTTTCTTTTCCCTGTTCAGATAGATTTCGTCTTGTTTTAATCGGTATTTTCTCATCAGATATTTATGCACTTCGGTCAGTTCCTGAGTTTTTAATCCGGTTATGATTCCTTTGAAAAGGAGTCCATCTTCGTTCACCTCTTCGTGTGGTTTTGCCACGTTGAAGGCTTTTCTGATCAATCTCTTTCTCAGCTGAACAGAATCTTTCACAATGCTCGAGCAGTAATGAATCGTGAGCGTAGCGTTTTTCGCCCCCCATTTTGCGACGGTGAGGGCACATTCTCTACTTCCTTCTGCGGCAACGGCCGAGTCCTCTCTAAGTCTAAATCCCCTTCTATGAAGGTTTGCCGCGTTTGTCTCTGAAAACTCCAGCTCGTTCAGATTTATGAAGACTCCTTCTATTTCGTCAAGTTTTCTGATCAAATTTATTATTCTATCCTCCCAGCCAGGCACTGCTGGAATCTCTATCCCCGCATCCAGTCCTACGCCTATAGCCTTTACAACAGGCTCTGAAGTTAAGAGATGAAATCTAACTTCATCGATTCCGGCTTCTTTCATCTTTTTGAGTTTTTCGCGAGAAACATCCTCACAAAGGTAGACATGAATGTGGTGTTCTTTCCCAAATTTTTCTTTCAGGAGCTTGGAGTATCTAAGCATTCTTCGAAATCTGAGCATCGGGTCCCCACCGGTTATACCGGTACCAAGCGCGTCCATTTCCTCGGCCTCGGCAACGATATCTCTCCAGCTTCTGACAAGTCTCTCGTTCGCATAGACTACGTCTTTCTGTCTTCTCTTTTCGGAAAGAGGACAGTAGAAACATCTCCTTCTGCATAATCCCGTCAAGAAGAGGACGAGCTTGGCTCCTTGGAGACAGAGATCACATCCAAGGGGCAGGTTTCCAACGACGAATCCTCCGCCTTCAGTGTCTTTAAGCTTCCGCATTTTCTCCCAATCCTTTTTTATACCCCTAAGACCATTACTTTTAGGTAAATATGTCTAAGGTAAAAATCGAAGTCCAGAACATTGTTTTGTCCGTCATATACCCAAACACAGAGTTTGATCTTGAAAAATTAGCCCGCACGTTGGAAGATGCTAGATATGATCCTGAAGTTTTTCCCGGAATAGCCTATAAATCTGAAGACCCACCGGCATCTTTTCTGATTTTCGCCTCCGGAAAAATGAACTGTGTTGGGGCGAAAAGCATGAAAGACGCCAAGCTCGCTATAGAAAAGTTGACAAAGAAGCTGAAAGCGAGTGGGGCGAAAATAAAAGGCCCCCCGAAAGTCCAGGTTCAGAATATAGTCTCCTCTTTCGATTTTTTCAGAGAGTTTGACCTAGAGGCAATTGCAAGAAGCTTCGATAACACGGAGTACGAGCCGGAGGTATTTCCGGGCCTCGTCTTCAGGCTTGATGATCCAAAGGTTGTAATTCTGCTTTTCGTCTCTGGCAAGGGTGTGTGTGCTGGAGCAAAGACGATGGCAGAGATAAAGAGAACCGCCGAAAAAATGGATCGTCTGCTGGGTAACAAGTTCTCCGCAAAGGTCTAATTTAAAGATAGTCCAGTCTACTTTTTAAAAGATGAAGGTCGTCGTCGTTAGATACGGGGAGATTGCCCTAAAAAGCGGGCCTGTGCGCTCCAAATTTGAGAAAATCTTGCTTTCAAACATACGGAGGATGATAAGAAGCTTCGGTCACGCTTATAAAAAATCCGCTAGGATAATCGTGGAAAGCGAATTTCCATGGAAAGTATGTAAAGTCATTTCGAAGATTCCGGGCGTTGTTTCCTGCAGCCCCGCGGTGCGTGTCAGATCTGTTTTACCGGAAATAGTGCAAAACGCCACGAAAATCGCAAAGAGAACGGTGAAAAAAGGTGAGACTTTTGCCGTCCGGACGAGCAGGGAGGGAAAGCACGAGTTCACAAGCATGGATGTCAATAGGATTGTGGGAGAGAGCATTCTCCGTTCGTTGCCCGGTTCTAAGGTAGATCTCTCTAATCCCGATCGCGAAATCTTCATAGATATTCGTGAAGATGAGACATACATCTTCACCGAGAAAATAAGTGGGGTTGGAGGCCTGCCTGTTGGTAGCGAGGGCAAGGCCATATGCATTTTTGATGGGAGCGGCAGGGACGTAAAGGCTGCCTTTTTGATGATGAAAAGAGGTTGCGTCATCCAGATTTTATCCGAAGCGTCAAATGTCCATAGAGCTAAGAGTCTATTGGTTCACCATCCTCATTTGACAGTTTTCATCCTGCCTGAAAGTTTCACAAAGTCGATCAAACAAACACCTCCCCGGCTTAGAACGATCGTCAAAAAGAGGGCTCTCGTCAAGATAGCCGACTTGCTTTCGGTTAGAACGGGTTCTGTTTGCCTAGTACTTCCAGATGGTCTGGAATTTGTTCGAAAATTTGGACTTGAAGGGATTCGTTTTGTTGACGAGGCTTCAAGCAATTCGCCTATACTTCGTCCCCTACTCGGGGGAGATCTGCTGAAAGCGGAGCCAAAGCCTTCAAGTAAAATTTTTCAAATTCAGAAAAAGCGAGTCCTAGAGCTAGAAAGGGAAATCCTTAAAGATTTGGATGGAATTGTGAATTCTCTTGTGAGGAGGAAACTATGAAGCTTGTCGTGAAGCCTGCCGGCGAGATAAAGCCAAACTTCGAGATGTTGCCTTCAAAACTTCATACACAGCTGGCCAGTTCGCTGGCAATGCTCGCGAGAGGAAAAGTGGAAATTCGGTCACCTTTGCAAGTTTCCGACACGCGAGTAATTCTCAAAATTTTGGAGGATCTCGGTTTTCTAGTCAAGAAAAACCAGTCGTCTTGGACAATTTATCCCCCTGACAGGTTGACTCTCGTC
Organism: Candidatus Hadarchaeales archaeon; assembly: GCA_038823825.1. Lineage (NCBI taxonomy): Archaea > Methanobacteriati > Hadarchaeota (SeqCode) > Hadarchaeia (SeqCode) > Hadarchaeales (SeqCode) > Hadarchaeales archaeon (SeqCode). Next base: position 128,792 of record JAWBCC010000001.1, read on the forward strand.
AAAAAATCGATCAGTGTTGGAGGATCAGCAACAGCTTTGGCGATGATATCGGCTGCTCTAAGCCTTTTTCAAGTTTCGATTGTGGTTTCTGGAGATTCTTCGCTCAGAGCAAGGAGGATGTCCGGTCTCCTTTCAGCATTTCATAAAATGGGGCTAGACGTTCATTCGACAAAAAAAGATGAAACACCGCCCTTCATCATTTTCGGTGGAGAAGTAAAAGGAGGAAGGATTTCGCTCACAGCCGAGGAAGTAAGATATCTGCCCGCGCTGGCGATTCCAGCTTGCGGGACCACAGAAGAAACCGTTTTCCAATTTCCACAAAAAGGAGCGCAGCCGTATGTAGAACCGGTTCTCGATGTCTTCGGCTCTGCACGTCTGAGAATCGAAAGCATGCGCGAAATATTGTCATTTCCAAAGCAACTTGTTCCAGGATTCACGTACACGGTAAAAGAGGAGCTGTCAAGCTCTGCTCCTTTTGTAATTCTTTCTCTGCTCGGTGGCGAGGAAGTCAAAACGAAGCTAGGCAAAATCTCCGGAAGAGATCAGATATTTTTGTCCGCGCTCAGAAAGTTCGGCGTAAAAATCTCGCAAACCAAGCGCTCTATCTCCATTTATCCCGGCAAACTGAGAGGCACCAATCTAGATATTTCACCAATCCCAGAACTGCTCCCGTTCTTCGCCTTATTTGCGTGCTTTGCGAAAGGTAGAACAATCATCACAGGTATTGAGGCAGCCAAACAGTCGAAATCTAACAGAGCGGAGGCGATCTTTTCAGGCCTGAGGCGCATGGGAGCCGAAGTGATACTCTACAAAGACAAGTTGATCGTCAAGGGACCATGTAAGCTGAAAGGAAGAGAAGTAGATGGGGCAAACGATTACGCCGTGACTGCAACTCTTGCAGTCGCAGGAGCTTTTGCAAATGGAGAAGTTTCGATAACAAACGGACCCGAGGCGTTGAAGCAAGCATATCCGAGCTTTATTTCCACACTTAAGCAAATGGGCGTAGAAACATCATATATCTGAGTCATCATGTTATTAAGTGTTTTCCCCTCTCACTGGGAATAATCTTCAGCTTCCAATTTGGAAAATCTCTTTCAAGTTCCTTGCCTTCAAAAAGTCTGTCGAGGAAAACGGCGAGTGCGGCCACCTCCGAGTGAGGCTGGTTTCCTATTGCTACGTTGTAGTCGGCGAGTTCGAAAACCTCTGCCGGAACCTTAGCTGCTCCAACAACGATCATTAGGTCCTGCTGGCGTAGTTCTTTGATCACGCTAGACACCGGAACACCATACATGGTCAGATGCACAATTTTTCCTTTCTTTTTCTTCCATTCCTCAATCTCTTTTTTCCAAGGAACTCCGCTCTTCACGAAAAAATTTCCACCCCATCTTTCCACGACTTCTGTTATGCTCTTCTCCACTTCTTCATCACGGATGTCAGCGATTATTATTCCGTCCGCTCCAAAGGCCCTTGCAACAAGTCCAACATGTGTTGTAACTCTTTTATCTCTCTCTGGCCTGTGGCCCAATCTCAGAACGACGATCATGTATTCATCCTCAGAGTTTCGATCAAGGTGTCCAAATTTTCACCTTTAAGAGCTGAGATGGGGACAACAGTTGAAGCCGCAGAGTTTAGGATTTTCAACTTCTCCTCAAGTTCTTCGGGGCTTTTCAGCAGATCTATTTTGTTCAAGGCAACCACGATTTTAGCATCTAGATTCTCGAGAAACTGCATGCAAGCTTTATATTTTCTCATCATCTCGTGCACCGGGTCGCTTCCATCCAGAACCAGCAGTATAACATCGGCTAGATAAATCTCCTCGAGGGTGGCTTTAAAGGCCTCGACCACCATCGGTGGCATATCTTCGATGAATCCAACAGTGTCTGTCAGGAGAATTTTCGGGGATTTCTTTAAAGCTCTTGTTCGTGGGGCGAGAGTAGCAAAGTATTTATCGTCCACTTCTGCTCCACCTTCGGTCAGTGCGTTCAGCAGGGTCGATTTTCCAGAATTCGTATATCCCGCCAGCGTCACGAGTTTGAAACCTAGCTTTTTTCTTCTTTTCCTCAAGAGTTCCCTTCTTTTTTCAATGGTTGCGAGTTTCTTTCGAAGACTTACCAACCTTCGTTTTATAGCGTCATAGTGAACTTGAACCTCGTACTCTCCCCCTCCCATTCTACCCGGCTGCTCAACCGCAACTATTGATCTTATTCTTTCTCTTATCCTTGGGAGTTCATACTTGAGCTTGGCATACTCAACCTGAAGTTTCGCGTCGGGGGTTCCAGCACGCATGGCAAAGATCTCCAAAATCAGCTGGACTTTATCTAAAACCTCCACTCCCAATGCCTTGCTTAGGTTAAATGCTTGAGTTGGAGTCAGCTGATTAGCAAAGACAACCCTTTTCGCTCCATGAAGCTTTACTGCTCTTTCTATTTCTTTGACCTTACCTCTACCAATTTGATAAGCCGGGTCGGGCTCTCTAACCTGACTTATCTTTTCCACAACCTCATAACCAAGCGTTCTGGTTAAAGCCTCGATTTCCGGAAGCATTGAAAGCTGACCAGGATTTCTTCGTTCTACCAAGACGACTTTCATCAAATACATCTTGGCTTTATTATTGGAAATAGGTTAACTATTTTTGGTGTGGAGTGATGAGGAAAGCTGCGATTCTCGCGGTATTCATATTCTTGACTCTTCTTCCGGTACCGGTTCAGGCAAGAACAAACCTCATTTACTCGCTTTACCAAATAGAGCTTCTATCCCTAGAGGACACAAATGTGCTTGTTACAGAAACAATAAAATATCTGAACCTTGACCAAACAATCTCTCTTTCTATTCAGAAAAGGATTCCAGCGAGAATGGTTGAGAACATTCAGGTGGTTGATGAAACGGGACCGCTTTCTTTTTCTTCGCGGAGTCTCGATAACTTTACAGAGATAACTTTTTCGACTAGGTGGATCGAGACGGGAAGAGAATATACCATTCGCATCTCTTATGTGCTCACAAAATGGGCTAAAGTCGCCGGTGGAAGTTATATCGTCAGTTTCTGGGGTCTGAAGGAGTTTGACTTTGACTGTCAGCAGTTTTTAATTAAGGTATATGGTCCTCCGGGTTATGTACCATTTCTCTGCGATCTTTCGGCAACTTCGTTTAGGTCTCCTCCATCGTTTTTGTATTCAACAACGATTTCTCGCGGTCGGTCTTTTGCAGGTCTAACAGCCATTTTTTCCAAACGAACATTTTACTCTATTTCGCTCGATTATGAAATAAACGCAGATGTCCGAAATTTGAGTTTAGACGTCATTCTTGTTAATCCTTATGTGGAATGGCAGTTTTCCTCGTTGGTTTCGGCAGATCCAATGCCCTCTGAAGTTTTTTTTGATAAAGATGGAAATCTCCATGGCGTTTTTAAATTTGTGAACCCGGAAGAAGTTTTTAGGCTTAGAATACAACTTTTCTTCGACGTTTCTGTTTACGATCCAGAAATAACATCGGAAAATGTGGAAGGAATATTCGAAATCCCACCGGAGCTAGCGGAGTTTCTTCTACCTACCGAATGGTGGCCATGTGATAACCCAACAATCTTGAGTATTGTAGAACAAATGACTCAAATGGAATCAAATTCTTTTTTGTTAGCCTCAGCTATCATGAAATTCGTTGAAGATAAGCTCTCTTACCAGCAGCAGGAGGTAAGGCGAGGCGTGTTCTGGTCACTGGAAAGTGGAATCGGTGACTGTAGCGAGTATACAGATCTCTTCATCACGTTGGCTAGGGCCTCAGGGCTTCCGGCAAGAGCTCTTTATGGTTGGGCTTACACGACCGAGAATTTTTCCCCTCATGCATTTGCTGAGATTTATCTTCCGATGGTAGGATGGCAGCCAGTCGATCCGAGCTGGGGAGATAGTCACGGAGACTATTTCTGCAGGCTGGACTCCTCACATATTGTAAGATCAAGACGGGGAGTAAACGACTCAGAATCTTGGATAAATGTGAAATATGTTGGAAAGTCGGTTCAGATTTCTGAGAAAGTTTCAGAGGTGAAAATACTTTCGCCCGCCGAGGCTGCACAGTTGTACGTTCAATCCGCACGCACACATTTAGAGATTGCAAGGAATCTAGCACGTGAGAATCGTGAACTCCTCGCCAAGATTTCAGAGGCCGAGCTCGAGTTAGCCTTGGCAGAAATCGCTTTAAATTTTGATGCCACCGTCCATCATGCTAAAAGATCGGTGGAGCTTTCCAACGAGGTCATTCGAGCATGGAAACCTGAGACCCAATTTAGACAACTTTGGATTTTGCTGGTTGTTGGCTCTTTTCTTTTTGGGGTTTTATGCTTGATTGTCTCGTTTAAGTCTAGAAAACGTAAAGGCAGACGTTATCGGACAAGTTGTCTATGAGAGCTAAAGCTATATTACCGAGTTATGTAAGATAAACTGGGGATAGTTTGGCGGAAAAGAACACGCATGAAGAATACGTCACTGATTACATCCAAAGTTTGGAACAGAGAATAAGAGAACTTGAGCGTGAGAAAAGGGAGTTCGAAGCCCGTTGCCTCAGACTGGAGAAGGAAATAGCCTCTTTGAGGAATGAGCTGAGAAGGCTGCAGACACCGCCTCTGCTAACCGCAACTCTAGTAGATCTTCTAGAGGATGGGAGGGCAATTGTCAGAAGCAGTGCAGGTCCGAGTTTCATAGTCCCAGTTCATGGATTTATAAATCATAAAGATTTAAAGCCAGGCGCGCGCGTGGCACTGAATCAAAGAACCTATGCCGTGGTTGAGGTCCTCCCATCAAAAAAGGACCCCTATGTTTTGGGCATGGAAGTGGAAGAAGCGCCACAGGTTACCTATAACGACATAGGAGGACTGGAAGAGCAGATAAGGGAGATAAGGGAAGCTGTGGAGCTTCCGCTTCTCAAACCGGAGATTTTCAAGAAGGTAGGCATAGATCCGCCAAAAGGAATTCTTCTCTACGGAATGCCGGGAACCGGAAAAACATTGGTCGCTCGTGCGGTTGCTCACGAAACCAAAGCTACCTTCATAAGGTTAATAGGTTCTGAGTTGGTTCAGAAATACATCGGGGAGGGCGCAAGAATAGTTAGGGAGCTCTTCGATCTGGCAAGAGAAAAAGCTCCATCAATAGTCTTCATAGATGAGTTAGACGCAATCGGGGCAAGACGTCTAGACTCTGCCACTAGTGGAGACAGAGAGGTCTACAGAACCTTCCTGCAACTTCTTGCGGAAATCGACGGCTTTGACCCCTGCGATAATGTGAAAATAATCGGCGCCACAAACCGTCCGGATATCTTAGATCCAGCCATTCTGAGACCAGGAAGACTGGATCGTCTAATTCACTTCCCACTCCCCGATGAGCAGGCAAGACTCGCAATCTTCCAGATTCACACGAGGAGAATGAATCTAGGGAAATCCGTTAATCTTAAAAGGTTGGCCAAGTCCACAGCCGGAGCGACGGGTGCCGATATAAAAGCGATATGTACCGAGGCGGGAATGTTCGCAATCAGAGAAGGGCGGGAAATAGTGGAAGAAGTAGACTTTGAAAAAGCTATTGCCAAAGTTCTCCCACCGAACAGATTGGAGATCTCTGATGTCGTTCCAAAACCGGAAAAAATGTATGGCTACTGAGAAAGGCGTTTCTCCAGAATATGCCTTATCTCTCTGGGGTCTCCTTTTCCTTTGATTTTTTTCATAACCACACCAACAAGAAAATCCAAGGCTTTTTCTTTTCCTTTTCGGTAATCTTCAACGGCTTTGTTTTCTTCTTGCAGGGTCTCTTCTATAGCCTTTAAAATTTCGCTGGCTTCAATAGCTAAAAAGCCCATCTCTCTCGCGATTTCCTTAGGATCTCCGGGCTCAACAACCATCTTGCGTAGAACCAGCTCTCCTTGCTCGGGAGTTATTTCCCCAGATCTCACCATCTCAAGCAGTTTGGCGATATCATTGGGCGAAACTCTCAAATCTTTTGCTCTTAGCTTTAAGTAATTCAAAACTTTTTTCAATCTCGTTCTAATCCAATTGGCTGCCAGAACCGAATCTGTTAGTTTGGCTACCTCTTCAAAGAAATCGGCAAGTTCTTTTTCACCCACGATAGCCTCAGCCATCTCCTCTGTTATTCCGTACTGTCTAATCAATCTCTCCTTTCGCAGATGAGGAGCCTCAGGCATTTTCCTTCTTATTTCTTCAACCCATTGTTCATCGATTATGAGTGGCATGATGTCTGGGTCAGGAATGTATCTGTAGTCCTCCTCGAACTCCTTAGTCCTCATCGGGACAGTAATCATTTGATTTTCAAGGTAAGCTCTGGTTTCTCTTGCCACAATTTCCTTTCTCTTGATCTTTTCACTTTGTCTCATTATCTCAAACTTCAGCGCTCTGTACGCCCCATGTACTGAGTTTATGTTTTTTATCTCAACCCTCCCGCCCCCCTCCATCGAGATGTTGACGTCAGTTCTCATCGCTCCTCCGGCCTCCGGTCTGACGACTCCTGTGTACTCAAGAGTACGCGTTAAAATTCTGAGAAATTCTCTTGCTTCTTCCGGTGATGAAATGTCCGGTTCTGTTACGATTTCGACCAGCGGTATCCCAGATCTATTGAAATCCACAGTTCCGTTCGCCGGATTATATTGACCTGGATCCTCTTCGATGTGTATTTCTCTTATGCGAACTCCGCTGAGATTTCCATCCTTGGCTATTGGCATGCTTGTTCTCTGATAGCCTGAAGGAAGATCGGGATAATCGTAGTGCTTACGCAATATATAAATCGGTTCTCCGGTTATCACTCGGCATCCGAGCATGAGCGCAATTTCTATCGCCGCATCTATTGCTTTCTTATTAGGTGGCATTGGTTTAGCTCCGGGAGTACCCGTACATATCGCACATATGTTTGTATTTGGAGGAACATCCTGGTAGTTTGTTGGACACTCACAGAATAGCTTCTGCTCGGTGGCCAGCTGTAAATGAACTTCAAATCCTATCTTTACATTCATCAAAGCAGAATCGCTTTTATCAGATATTAAATCTCTCCGCTTCATTTGATAGCTCCGCGCGTGAGGCCCATTATCAGATACCTCTGGAAGATAAGAAAGACCACCAAAAGCGGAATCGAGGCTAGCAAAACGCCCGCAGCCAAAAGCGGATAATCTGGAGCTCTTCCGCCTATTCCGGCCAAAGTCGCTAAGCCATAGACGAGAGTCGTGTCAGGATACTCGAGCATGAAAGACGGAAGTATAAAGTCGTTGTATGGGACCAAGAACGCCATAAAGGCTATCACTCCTAGAGCCGGTTTTGCGAGGGGAAGTATTACTTTTACGAAAGTCTTGAAGTGTCCGGCTCCGTCCATAATCGATGCTTCTACGAGTGTTTTCGGTATGGTATCCATGTATCCCTTTAAGAACCAAGTATAGAACGGGACACTTGAACCCGCATAGATGAGTATCATTCCGGCCAAGTTAACTAAACCCAAGCTGCTCATTATCTTGTATATAGCGACCATTCCGACCAGCGAGGGGAACATTTGAGCAAAAAGCATAAAGGCAAGCATCTGTTTACGCCCGGCAAACTTCATAAAAGAGAAGGCGTATGCTGCCGGACATATCATCACAAAGGTTAGAATTATCGTTCCAAGACAGATTATAGCCGTATTCACCGCCCAAAGGATGAAGTGCTGCTCACGGAATAACTTCACGAAGTTTTGGAAAGTTATGGATTCGGGCATAAGGCTCGGCGGTATGAACGTGCTTCTGAGAGAGGCCGTAAATATAAAGAAGACCGGGAACAACACGGCCAAAACGACGATGATCAGCATAAAATGACTGAGCAAAATTTCCAGCTTCTCTTTCTTCATCTGACCACCTCTTTTGTGGCTCCAGTAATCTTGAGGTTTATGAAGGTCAGGCCGGCTAGGATGAAGAAGAGAATGACAGAGAAAGCCGCGGCTATAGCATAGAAGTGTCCTTCACCAAAGGCGAGCCTGTAGAAGTATGTTATCATTATGTCACTACCTCCCGGGGCATTTGTAACTCCCGTCGGCGGTCCTCCCTCCGAAAGCATCCACACGACCGTAAAATTGTTGAAATGGAATGCGAATGTGAATATAAGAATTGGGACTATCACAGACTTTAGAAGCGGAAGGGTAATTTTCCAAAATTTACGGATCTTACTTGCACCGTCAATTGCTGCGGCTTCATAGACACTCGGTGGAATGCTTTGGAGGCCTCCGAGGCAAGCACACATCATGAATGGAAAGGCGGTCCAAACATTCACAAGAAGTATTATCATCCTTGCTCCCCAGACGCTTTGAAATCCTCCCTTAAGGTAAAGGGACCAACTTGTTCCTAACAAACCTCTCCAAGCCATTATCGTTATCGTGGATGGAAGGGCCCAGGGGATTATCAGAAGAGTCCTGTAGATTGCCCTACCCTTGAGCTTAGGATTGTTCAGGATTATTGCGAGGACAAGTCCGATTGAGAATGCGATTCCAACTGAAAGAGCAGCGAACAAGAGGTTCCAACTGAAGACACCTAAGAAATATCTGGTGTAGCCTCCTTTGACGATCTCAGCGTAGTTCTGAAGTCCGACAAATTCGTAATGCGGATCATGACCAGGACCCCAGTTTGTGAGGGAGATATAAATGTTGTATGTGCTGATGGCAAGGATCGCAAAGCTCATCCCTATGACCGCAGGGAGGATAAAAAGATATGCGCTTTTTTCTCCGATTTTCATAACATCACCTTCTCTTCGCTATCGACTCTTTCATCTGTTGCACAGCCTCCTCCAACGTGGATGCAGGATCCTGCCCTAGGACGATCATCTTCAGAGCGTTTGTCCAAGGCGTCCACACACTGTCCATTTCAGGGATTTTGGGCATTATTATTCCATTCTCTATCTGGGCGAGAACTATTCTAACCTCTTCCTTATTTTCCATTTCAGCAAGCACATCAAGTCTGCTTGGGATTCTCCAGCCGGCCTGATGCAGAGTTCTTTGGGAATTTTCACTACTGAGGAATTTCGCAAGATTCATCGCTGTTTCAAAGTTCTTGGATTTTGGGTTGACCATGCAGACTTGAACCCCCACAAACGTTTTCGGATATTCTCCGTTCGGGAGCTTCGGAAAGTTTGATATCCTATAGGTTATTCCCGCTCTTCTTATTTCCTCGAAGGCCCAAGGTCCATCGATTATCACAGCCGCCCTGCCCGCTTTGAAATACTCACGCACCGAGTAGGGATTAAGAGTAGTATCTATCGGTAGGACACCGTCCTTTACCATTTGCTGGATGAATCGTGCGCCATCAATGGCGCCGGGATTTGCGAGTCCTATATTTTCAACATTCTCTTCATCCCCGAAAACATATGCCCCGTAGCCCGACATAATCGGAAAAGAGTAATAAGGATCGACATGTGGATAATAGAAACCAAAGAAGTCAGGTCTTCTCACGGATTTCGCATAATTGAGAAGGTCCTCCCAGTCTTCAAAAGTGTTCTCAACCAAGCCAGAATTGTAAATTAAAACTAAGCTCTCCATCAGGCATGGAAAACCCCATATCTTGTTTTCATATGTTACCGCAGAAAGAGCCTTTTCAAAGAATTTGCTTTTCTCGCTTTCGGGGAAATATTCGTCCGTGATTGGGGCGATAACGCCCATTTCTGCAAACTCTCCTATCCAGTCATGTGGACCGAGCAAAACATCTGGTCCCTTTCCGATGGGAACACCAACTCGGTATCTCGATCTTAGATCTTCGATGTTTGCTACCCAGACAACTCTTACGGTGGTTCCTTCTTCTTTCTCAAAGATTTTGACGAGATTCTCAACAGCTTCGACTTCGCTCCTGACTAATCCAATCCAGAGCGTGATTTCACCTCTGGGTATTAGCATTTGTCTAGTAGGGATGAGGATTACAAAAGCAACAACTGCAAGCAACATATATGTGAAGAGCCCAGGTGTTCGACTCAACCTCACACCAAAAAATATTCAAAAATTTCAATATTAACTTTTTTGGATTGAGAGAAATTAATAAATCCCAGTTCTGTGTAAAAATTATTTGATAAACTTGGCAAGCGTTACCCTGGAAAACGTCACCAAAAAATTTGGTCAAGTAACTGCAGTTGATAACGTTTCTTTAGAGGTTAAGGATGGGGAACTCGTTGTTCTTGTTGGGCCGAGTGGATGTGGAAAATCAACCTTGATCAGAATGATAGCAGGGCTTGAGACACCGGACGAAGGAAACATCTATTTAGATGATTTGCTTGTAAACGACTTGCCTCCCAAAGACCGGAACGTTGCAATGGTTTTTCAAGATTACGCTCTCTATCCACACATGACAGTTTTTGAGAATATGGCATTCGCTTTAGAGAATTTTGGATATGATGAGAGAGAAATTCGAAAGAGAGTCAAAGAGGCGGCCCATCTACTGGGAATCGAGAATCTTCTAGACAGGAAACCGGCGCAGTTATCTGGAGGTCAAAGGCAAAGAGTTGCACTTGGAAGAGCCATCGTTCGTGAACCGAAAGTTTTCCTGTGGGATGAGCCGCTCAGCAATATTGACGCAAAACTGAGAGTCGAAATGAGGGCAGAACTGAGAAAGCTTCAGCGCAGGCTCAAGGTGACGACCATTCATGTTACGCACGATCAAGTCGAAGCAATGACAATGGCCGATAGGGTTGCCGTAATGAAGGACGGGAGGATAAGACAATTCGATTCACCGGAAAAAGTTTACAGCAAGCCTGCGGATGAATTCGTCGCGAGTTTCATAGGAAGCCCACCAATGAACTTCTTTGACTGTGTTTTGACGAGAAAGCGAGGAAAGCTCGTTATAGAGGCTGAAGAGTTTGTGTTGGATGTCCCAAGAGAACTGAAAGATATCCTCAAGGGTTTGGTTGGCAAGGAACTGAGATTTGGAATAAGACCCGAGGACATATGCTTTTCGACGAAGAAAGGCGGAATAAAAGCAAAGGTGGATGTTGTTGAGCCATTGGGAGCAGAAGTTCTTGTTCATCTTCTAATCGGCAAATCTCCAGCCATGATGCGGACGGATCCGAAGAGTGCACCGAAACCTGGTGAAATGGTTTTACTCGAGTTCCCATCGGAGAAGTGGCACATCTTTGATAGAAAGACGACAAAGGCGATTATCTGAGACTGAGAAGGATCTTTAAGATTATGCCAGCCACCACTGCGATTCCGATACTTACTCCTATGAATGTGTAGTCGAGCTTGGGTTTTTCTTCGAATATTTCGACCGAATATCCCAAATTGTTCTCTCCTCGATCCCAGACGGTTTCACCTCCGCCAATGGCTTTAATCATGAATGTGAGTTTTACATCCGCGAATGGTCCCAATTCTGCGATCCACCACCCGGTGGTTGGATCGATTTGCATCTGCGTTTCTCCGCTACTACCTTTGTTGGTCCACCAAACGACAAAAACGCTTTCAATTGTCCCTTCGGTCTGGCATGAAACTCGCACGAAATTACCAAAAAGAACATAGCTCGTGTTTTTTATTTTTAGACCGACAGGAGGCAAAGGAGTTCTAACTTTTACAGTCAGAGTTTTCCTCTTTTCTAAAGATCCAGACTTAGCCGTGACTGTTATCTCATAATCTCCGTCTGAGGTTTCCCTTCCAACCGATATGAACAGGCTTGCCGTGAATGGCGGATAGCCATTTTCAGGATAGACCGAGAGCAGAAAACCTGACGGACCGGAAATTTTGAGTTCCACCAGATTTTCATACACCCCCAAATTTTCGATTCTTAACTCCACAGTTTGATTTTCACCTGCTCTCGCCTGAATCTGAGATGGTATGATTTCAAGTCGGAAGTCTGCCACGGGCAGCGCGACCGTATAGTATACAATGACTGTTTTTGTATTAACATCTTTCAGATTTAACCTAAGTTTTTCTCCGTCGACGTGCACTATGTCGTTTTCGCCATCTATTTCCACTGTTACAGCAGGAAGTCCAGCCGGTAGGGTCAGCTCAAGCAGAATCTGTTCATTTTGCGCAGAGATATCGACCTTTTGCATATTTTCATTCCAAGAGTAACTGACCTTCAGCGGCTTCCCTCTCACAATAGTTCTGCCAGAAAGGAGATTCGTGTTCTCAAGAGGTTTAGGAGATATAACTGTATAGTTCTCGAACGGCTTTACCCCGAGGAACACTTGATAATACGTTCTCAAAAATTCTGCAATCGACCAAGCCTGCGTCCAGCAACCTTTTGGCTTATCTCTATCACCATCGCTAATCTCGTGAATGGCCCCAACGTTTGCTTGCTGGAGTAGTTGCTTTTTGAATAAATGAAAGAGATGTGAAGCTTCCCCAAGCTTATTCGATTCTGCCATGACTTCTATCGCAGGACCAGATAACCACGGCCAGACATCTCCGTTGTGATATGCGGGTGGATCCCACGTTTGATCGTCAATTCCAACGTAAAGCGGATCCGCCGGATTTAGCGATCTTACACCATGCGCCGCTATCAGTCCGCTTGAGATCGCAGTTTTAATGGCTTGCTCTATTTTCTCTGAGGGAAGCAAATTCTCGGCTACGGAGATAGCTATTAGAGCGTTCGGTCGGATTCTAGCCACTGCCTGCCCTGCGGGTGTAATATAATCGTTGAGGTATCCTGTCGATTGGTTCCAGAATTTAGCTTCAAAGTTCTTACGCGCATTTTCGGCTATCTCCCACCACTTCGCACTCTTTTGATTTTGTCCCAAAATTCCAGCAATTTTTGCCGCATCATCCAGAGCCTTTATCCACAAAGCCTGTATCTCTACGGGTTTTCCTATCCTAGGATCTCTCGAAGTGTCCATCCAAGTTTCCAAATTGTCACTTCTGACGAAGCCGTCTGTTGGATCACCGTAGACCGCCCAAGTTCTCTCGATCGCTCTTTCGATCACCGGGAAGATGTCGGAGAGAAATCCACTATCTCCACTGTACAGATAATACTCATAGCATCTGATGATGAACCACAAGGTGGCGTCGGAGGTCGTATAGGCGCGCCAGTCACCAATCCTGTTCGGAATGCGACCGTCGCTTTCCCTCTGAAATCCTGCGAAGCTTAGGATTATCTCTTTTGCTTCTTGAAGTCTACCAGTAACGAGTGCAGACCCGCTCAGACTTATGAAAGTGTCTCTTCCCCACCCCTGATTGAACCAAGGAAGACCAGCCCATATCACTTTTCCAAATTCTTCATTCACGATCAAACTGTCAACGGAGGCTACAGCAAGCTTTAGAGCTTTTGTTAATGAAGGATCCGAGGTCTGAATCTCGCATGACTGTATGAGCGAAAGAATTCTGGATCTCTTTGTGTCCAGCAGGTCGGAATAGCTATTGATCGCCGATCTCGCTAAAGATATGGCTTCCTGAGAGGTTTTACCAACAGCAATGGCAAATAGGACATCCCGAGCATTTTCAACGACAAGAGTTCCACTTCTATAAACGTTCCAAAAAATCCGTTGTTTGTTTTCTATTCTCATTTCATCGAAAGGATATTCGTGCGTGGCGCTTCCCCCTCCCGACTGATAGGTGGCTCCTTCTCGACAGGTGATTGCCACATATGCCACATTCTCTCTGTCGGACGCCCTAGAATGAAGTACAAGCACACCATTCTCGAAGTATTCCTCGTCGCTATATGAGATATCCAGAAATGGTGTGAATCTGATGGTAGACTGTGAATCTCCTGCGTATCTTACGAAGAAAACGTTTAGGTTATCTGGAAGGAAAATTTCTTCGGTCCAGCCACCGGCGGATCTGAGCAGTTTGTAAGGCAGATATGTAAAAGTTGATGGGGCGGGCGTAATTCTTTGCCCGCCGATTTCGGTTGCCCAGCTTTCAACGACTCGTTTATTCTTCACAGTAAAACCGGAAAACTGCGAAATTGGCTCACCAGTAGTTGAAATCCAGAGAAAAGAGTCTTTCTTGTTTGTGAAAGTGCAAGCCAAAGACCATTCCGAGTTACCGGTGATTGAAAATTCGGGTTCACCGAATTCTATTGATGAGTTGAGCCACATCGGAAAATTCTCAAAGATTCCCAGTTCGCTTGGAACTTCTCCGGACATCCCCACAGATTTTACCGCGTTTTCGGCAGCTTGGAGCGCAAGATTCAGGGCTGTGTAGCACTTCTGTGCCCAATCCTGAGAATCCCAGAACCAGTAGCAACTTGTTTCTGCCATCGCAAAATATCCCCAAGCCCTTTTCATGTAGCTCTCTGCCAGTGATCCGTAAATTTGAGAATCGATTTGTTTGAGTTGTTGTCTAACCTCCGCAACTCTTTGCCACATCTCTCTGTCTAGCTGGCTACCGGCCCAAGTCGAGAGGTCTAATCTTGCTCCGCCTACTCCCCAGGAGCCGGTTTTTATCTTTATCACGTCGGTCGGGCGGTAGACTTCACGCAGATACTCGCTGATAGTGGTTAACCTTATCCAACCTTCATTTTTGATTCGCTCAAGAAATCCTGGCCAGAACCAGTCGTAATATCCGGCTCCTGCCTGTCGCATCCATCCGTTTTCACCATCGCTTAGTATGACTACGAGGAAAGGTTTGCTCGGATCGTTGTTCCACTGCTGAATTATTCTGAGTTGATCAATCAGGTAAGCCGGATCGAAGCCATCCTGCTGGTTCTGACCGAGCCAGTGCTCCCTTGGAATGACGATTATAAAAACTCCAGCATATTCGGCTAGGTGCGGCCTGAAAGCCAGCTCACAGTATGTTCTGGACCATTTGGTGTTATCCGATCCAATGATGTGAAAGCTGTCGAAAAAGACCCACTCTATTCCAAAACTTTTCAACCATGGGATTATATTTTCGCTGAAGGCGAGTTCGGGTGGAAAGAATCCCTTCGGAGTAACTCCAAAATATTTCTTACACCACGCCAGCATCTTCTGGAAGTGGATTTGTGCATCCTCTCTTTCGATTAGCGGGAATATTGGGTGATAGAAACCATCGATCACGAGTTCCAATCTACCTGTTTGAATCGCCCGTCTGTACTCGTCCCAGATACCCGCCAGACTTGTGTCTTTTGAAACGAAATTCTCTTTTGCCAGAAAATCGAGTTGCCACAGAAGCGAACCCGTAAAGTGGACAGTTATCTTTGCTTCCGGATAGGTGTTTACGAGCGTCGCTGGCCTAAGATAGCAGAAGCCACACTCTTCGAAGACATCTTTAACAGTCATGCTTGAACCAGGACTCGTTGGACTGTTGAAATAATCCCAGCCGATCTGCATTCCAGGATGGTAGATCGGTTGGTGAAAATGAACAGCGAATGCGATGTAAAGGGGGACTTGTGTCTGGCTTTTTGATGGTCTTGGGAGTAGTGCGACAGCACCCAAAAGGACAAGTATAACCAACAGTATCGCAAGTCGCATTCGAATGTTTGTATTATCTCTTGCTGGTAATAAATGTTTCATTTCCTTTTCATCAGTGCAACGGCGGCAACGATTATCACAATCACAATCACACCGATGATCGGAAGAACTGGAATCTCGGTGGGTTTTTCTACGGGCGCTTCGACCTCCGCCACGAGCGGAACCGCAGGCACGACCGTGTATCCCTCAACGCCAAAGGCGTTCGTGTTGAATCCCGAGAGCACGGTTCTTTGATCACGACCAGGTGGCACAATTATGTCTAGAACGTTCGGTGAGACACCGACGGCATATGCGGCCGAGTCAGCGCCCAAAATCTTCCACTCTCTCTCCGCTGGAGTTGCTTCGTTTTCTGGAAGCGCCAATCTCCAGCTCCAATATTCGCTGAAGCCATCCTGTGAGCCAGAAATGATTACCGCGTGCCATTTGTAATCAGTTGGAAGATCACCTAGGTATTGTCTGACAATACTTTTTGGCAAGGAAGCCAAGACCGTTCTCGAAGCCAAGTCGCAGGAGACGGTAAGAACTCCAGTTATGACATCATATTGTCCTGCGAAGACCACCCAATTCCTTCTAGCCTTATGTGGCTTGTAGAATCCGGTTATTTGAATTCCGAAATCCCAAGCGTGGGCTTCTTCTATTTTAATTCTCGGCCCCTCCCTGCTAAATGGTATGGTCTCTCCTCCAGGCTTACAATCCACCCAGACTTCCACGAGTTGATAGGAGAAACCAGCTTCTCCGCTCCACACGTTTCCTCCAAGCCTGTCGGCGGCGAACTCCACGGCGAAATAATAGTTCTGCGCATCCTCGAAAAACATGAATTTTGTGATATCAAACAGACCCGTCTTGCCTTGGAAATATGCGCTTTCCGGATATCTGTAGGTGCCAGGTCCGTAATCATCACCCACTGGGTCGGTAATTTCAACAACTCTTTCTGCAACCCATATCTTGAGCGGAGCAGTGTGCGAAATTGTGCCGTCGCTTGCTCTAACGGTGATTTCATAGATGCCCGAGGTGGTTTCTTTTGCAACTGAGATCGTCAAAGTTGAGGTAAACGGTGGGGTCCCACTGGTTGGACTGAAGTTTACACTAACCCCACTGGGCAATCCTGTTGCTTCAAGCGAAACCGTCTGTGAATATCCGAGGAATCTTTTAACATTAACAGAAACCTGTGCAGACTTTCCGACCTGAATAATCCTGCTGCTAGGTGTTACCGCGATTGTGAAATATGGTCTTCCCGGAATTGGTCCCACGGCTGGAACCCTAGCATAGGTCCCAGTGTTTTCATTGAATCCGAGGAGAACACTCTTCTGAGTCATACCTTCAGGAACAAGTATGTCCATCGGTCTCGGTTCGACTTTTGCAGCCATTACCCTTGATTGCCAAGTTGCTCTGGCAGCATCTGGATCGGGTAACCAGCGAATGAAGATGAGAGATTTTTCAACCATGGCTACCTTTCTCCACGCTCCAAGGTTGTCAGAGCCGACGAGTACTGTGCAATACCAAGGAGCTGATTCACTTGGGGATCCAACGACGGATTTTGGCACGCTTATTTGAACTTTCCCAGTTGCTTGGTTAGCTGTTACGAAGACATCGAAAACTTCTCCCGTTTGCCATCTTCCATGTGTGTTGTATCTTCCGCCGTAATTTCTCGGCCAGCCGTTCGCTCTCACCGCCCACTTCCAGCCATTCTGAATTACGACCTTCGCCGAATCCTCTGTTTCCGTGTCCGAGACGGGGATGACCGACGTGGCAGTCCCTGTTCCATCGTTTACGTAAATCTCTATGAGTTGAATGGAGAATCCATGTGGAGCACCATCTGGGTTCCCGCCGAGATTTTTGAATGTGAGTTCGAAGATTATGTTTGTTCCATCATCCTTGACCGCAAAGTAAGTCAGATCGAAAACTCCAGGAGCAAACTTGGGGTCCTCCGGATACATGAAGTCGTCAATTCCGTGGTCATCATCCTCCGGATCCTCCATCTCAAACAGGACGTTTACAGCTTGAGCTTTCGACGGTCTCGGTAGAATTATGAGCGAGAGCATCAGAAAGCCCACAATCAATATACATATTTCTCTCTTCATTCCCTCCATCTAAAGTATTCTTCTGCGGTTTTTATATCTTTCGAAAAAGTTTCCAGCTTCAGGCGAAACTTTTATTAGGAATATATGGAAAAAATTAAAAGGTGACGTTGAAAAAAATCTTTCCTGCATTTGTTTTTTTGGCGCTTTTCTTTATGGCGCCATTTGCTTCTTCGTCTAAAATTTTGGACGTTGGAGCGGCTGCTTCACCTTCGACATATCGGGCGCCCGATTGGGTAATGAACGCAGTTTTTTATCAGATAATGGTCGACCGTTTTTACAACGGAGACCCGTCTAATGATCCGGACAATAACACCCTTCTCCTTCGCTCCTGGACTAATATAAACGGTGTCACTTTCCCAGATCTCTATGCTAGAAAAATGCGCTGGACGGAGGATGTTGAAACAAACGTACTCTGGCCGGACGATTATGGAAACTTGAGATATGCACCTACACTCGGAAGAGACTATTATGGCGGCGATTTCAAGGGGATAATGGACAAACTTCCTTATCTTGAGAATCTCGGAATAACAGCAATATACTTTAATCCGATTCATGACGGTCCGCACTTCCACGGTTATACGGTTGAAAACTATGAATCAGCCAACAAGTTTTATGGCGGGCTCGACATGTTCAAACAAATGCTCTCCGCGCTAAAGGAGAAGGGAATAAGGGTGATTCTTGACGGTGTGTTCAACCACACGAGTTGTACACATCCATGGTTTGACCGCGAAAATAGATTCCCAGATTATCTGGGTGCATACGAAAGTCAAAATTCACCATATTTCAGTTGGTACAAATTTTGGCAATGGCCTCTGAACTATGAGGGATGGAACAATTTTTCTCATGTTCCGCAGCTCCAACTTACTGAAGGATACAAAGACTACCTTTACCGAAGTTCAAACAGTCTGTTGAAATACTGGAACGATATAGGAATAGACGGCTGGCGTCTCGATGTCGCCATGCAGATGAAAGATAGATTTGGCTGGGCGTTCTGGCGGGAATTCAGTCAAGCCTTCAGCCAGCTGAATTCAGAGGGATACCTCGTCGCGGAACCAGACCATGGAACGGCAGCTCAGCCAGATTACGTTACTCAGGGTTACCTAGACGGCGTCATGAACTATGCTTGGATGCACGCGGTTATAGACTGGGTTAATGGAACGGCTAGTCCGAGCAGCTTCGCGGGGAGACTGGAGTACATAAAGAATGCATATCCGGCAGATGCTTTCTACACACAGCTTAACATTCTGAGTTCGCATGACGATCACAGACTGAGAACGCGTGTTGGTGGAAGAATTGACAGGGTTAAGCTTGCCGTGATTTTCCAGATGACATACCCAGGCGCCCCGTGCATATGGTATGGGGATGAGGTCGGGATGACGAGCGACTATCCGAGGGGGAGTGGAACAGTCAGAGATGCGGATCCGTTTACTAGAAGACCGTTCCCCTGGCCAGAGCTAGGATACCCGGTCCCTGAACAACCAGACGTTCCGAACTGGGATATCTTCAGGCACTACCAAAACTTGATTTCGATAAGAAAGAGTTATCAAGTCCTTAGAACTGGAACGGTCGAGACTCTGATGACGGATGATGGTAAGAAGATTTTGGCACTATTCCGAAAACTTCCAAATCCAAGTTTAACAAAATATTCGAACTGGAGAACTGAATATGCGGTTCTCGTCTACAACAGTGGCGCTTCCCCGCAGAGCGTTACTCTCAATCTCACCGGAAAAGTTCCCAATGGTACGGAGCTCGTCGATGTTCTAAATGGAAATCGAAAGTATACGGTAACAAACGGAACTGTTTCGCTAACTGTCGAAAACATGTGGGCAGCGATTCTGGTTTACACATCAAACCAACCACCGGTTGCAGATTTCACGTTTTCTCCCACTTCTCCCGCTCCAGGTGAAACCGTGCAGTTTACTGATAACTCGAGAGATCCAGATGGGACAATAGTTTCCTGGCTATGGGATTTTGGCGACGGGACTTCGAGCACCCAGCGTAATCCAACAAAGGTCTATACAGCATCCGGAACATACACAGTAAAGCTGACGGTGACTGACGATGGAGGCGCGAGCGCGACAGTCTCCAAATTGGTGGTTGTGTCAGAAGCTCCGGCGCCACCTCCGGGAGTCAAGCCAACAACCTTAACAATAGATCCTACCTCCTTTTCGCTAGCTTCAGGAGCTTCGAGAACTCTGATGGCGATTTTGAAGGATAACGAAAACAATCCGGTCGCAGGAAAGACGATTTTGTGGTCGGCAACTGTCGGGAGCATATCGTCCTCCTCCGTCACAGATTCAAACGGAATGGCTGCCGCAACCTACACGGCCCCATCTGTTACCGCTCAAACTTCAGTGACCATTACCGCAACTTTTCAAGGTGACAGTCAGTATGCTTCATCAACCGGTCAAAGCATTGGAAGCATCTCGCCCATATCGGCTCAGTTGAGTCTGAGACCAATACCATCCACTATAGCGGGTTCTGACATTATACTCAGCGGGGTGGTCGAAGATCAAGCCGGTAATCCTATACCAGGAGCATCTTTGAAAGTTCTCATAAATGGTCAGGTCGTTCAGACGGCAACGGCTGGTGGAGATGGAAGTTTCAGCATAGCCGTCACACTTCCTCCTGGCTCAAGCAGTCTAAGGCTAGAAGCCTACAGCGGAGAAGGAGAACTTCTTGCGTCATTCTCCCAAAATGTTACAACTTCTGCTGAATATTCTCCACCCACGGGAATTGACAGTGGAATGATTGTAACATATGGCAGTATTCTTTCTGCGATCGGCTTGGCAATAGGTGTTCTTATCGGCAAAATCCGGATAACGGGCAAACTCTTCTCACTAATTTTTGCAGTCTTTCTTCTGCTTTCTTTGGTTCATACAGTTCCAGTCAATGCGCCCACTAGGACCGTTGATGGTTCTCCAGCCGACTGGACTGGCACCCCGCCAACAACTGTAAACACGTTTACTGTTTCCGCCGGGGAATTCATATGGAAGGATGCGCAAGGCGACGAGCGTACAGACCTGAATAATTGGCAACCGGATAGAAGAGTGGATCTTTTAGAGTTCAGAATCACTGCCGATACACAATATATATACTTCATGGCAAAAATGGTCGATATCGACATAGAATCTGGAAGTGGAGCTCCGTGTGTCCAAGTTGCAGTGGATACCGATAGGATAGCCGGATCAGGGGAGAACTGGTTTGGTGGATGGTCAGACACAGCGACGAGCAACTCCGCGCGTTGGGAGCGTCTGATTATGACGAGATTTGGGAGCGGATCACAGAGGGTTTATGTGTTTAATACAAGTTGGGTGGATCAGGCGACATCAGATGACACTCAAGCGATATCTGCCCAAAATGAAACAATCGAGTTCAGAGTTGGATGGGCGAGACTTGGAGTTTCGCCACCTTGCACCCTGAGGTTCACGGTGATAACTCACAGACAGAATACCGACGACAATTCTGTGGACATTTCTAATACCTCCGATGCTCTTGATGCGATAACAACAACCGGACCAACCACTTGGAACGAGGTCCAAGATCAAATAGTCGATTATTATTTTGACGTGAGTTTTGCTTCGAATGGCGAGGTCGTAGGATCTGTCCCTGTAGGCGCTTCAATAGATAGCGATATCTGGTGGGAGGGCGTTTTACATGATCAAGACAATTCCTTCTACTTCTCACCCCAAGGGGAAACGACAGTACTCCCCCCATTGCTTGATAGAGGAAGGCGCATTCTATATGATCAAAACGTAACTGTCAGGCTTAGAACAAATGAGAACGACCTGAGCGAAGTTTGGCTTAGAATCTGGTGGGAGAACATTTATGAAAACAATGTTGTTGAAAATGCCGCCGTGAGATATCGGATGTCAAAAGAAAGCTCGGATGGGACGTACGAATACTGGGTTACCACAATTCCCGCTCCGGGAAGGCCGGCAAGAATGTGGTATAGGTTCTATCTCGTTGACAACGGCGGAACGGGCACATACAGCTGGGACATCTGGCAAAATCCGGTGAATATAGGAACGCAGGTGGACATCGATAGTTACGCCGATGACACTTTTCCGAGGAACGGAGGAACAGGAAAAATGTATGATTTTCCGCAAACTAGAACGGAGAGCACAGTTCAGCCTGTGGACAACTATGACTTCATGATCATCTTTTACGAAAACATACCGCCAGCCGCTGTTTCTCTTATTTCGCCAGAGAACGACGCTTTGCTGACATCGGTTCCGACCTTACGCTGGACGGCGTCAGTAGATCCGCAACCATCCTCCGGTCTCGGATATCGCCTTCAGATTTCTAAAGTTTCCGACTTTTCCACAACTGTTGTTGATATATATGTGAAAGAAAACTCTTATCAGCCGAGCATCGGAGAAGGAGTATACTTCTGGAGGGTTAGAGCAGAAGACTATGATGGAAACGCGAGCAACTGGTCGGAGGTCAGACGCTTTCGGCTAGATCTCGGACCACCACCGGCTCCAACGCCGATTTCTCCGCCCGATAACTTCTGCACAAAAGAAAATCGAATAACCTTAAGCTGGACGAGAGTTCCGGATGCATCAGAGCCGGTTCTGTATCGTGTCGCTCTGAGTGATGATGCAGGTTTTCCATACGAAAACTTCACATCCGGCTGGGTCATGGAGAATAGCTGGCAGGTTGAGCTTCCCGAGGGAATATGGTACTGGAGAGTTTGCGCGAAGGACAACCTCGACCAGATCGGTGAGAATTCCGTGACCAAAAGATTTATCGTCGACATTACTCCACCACAACCACCAGAGATCTTGTATCCTGAAAATGGTGAAAGCGTGAATGTGAGGAGACCAACACTCAGATGGTCGACTGTGACCGACGTAAGCATGCCTGTGACGTACGATCTTCAACTGAGTGGCTCCCCAACTTTCTCTACCCTTATCGTAGACAATTCTGGTCTCACGGAGAACTCGTATACTCTCACAATCGACCTAGAGGAAAGGGTTTACTACTGGAGAGTGAGAGCGAAGGACAATGCCGGAAATCTGAGTGATTGGGTTGTGTCCTCTTTCATTGTTGATCTCACGGCGCTACCAGCCCCCACGGGCCTCTCCCCCACGGGTTTCATCAACACGAAAAGACCGCAGTTCCGTTGGTCTCCTGTACAAAGCATTTTTGATGTGGTGTACATCTTTGAACTCGATGATAGCCAAGACTTCTCAAGTCCTCTCGTGGTCGAAAACGCTCTAACAGATACTTCTTACCAGCTTCAGTTTGATCTATCAGATGGAAAATATTATTGGAGGGTAAGAGCGAAGACAGAATTAAAAACGGGACCAGCGGCCAGCGCATCCTTTACGGTAGATACTATACCCCCATCAGCTCCAGAGATTTTGACATCCTTGCCGGCCAGCACTAGGGTTAGGAGATGGATGATAGTTGGAACAGCGGAGGCGAATGCAACCGTTCAGTGTTTTGTTAACGATTCCCTAGTTGCGGAAAATGTGGCAGAGAATGGAAGCTTCACGCTGTGGGTTACCTTCCAACTCGGACAGAATAGCGTAAAGTTCAGAGCCGTTGACAGAGCAGGAAACGCGAGCGTCTTTACGTCTTCGATCGGAATTAAGGTTACCGGAGGACTCGGAATTCGTCTGACTGCAGACCGACTCCAAGCAGGAGTTGAGCGTGCCTTCGCACTAGTCGGATATCAAACAAGCATTCAAGAAATAAGAGTGAAGACAAATAAGGATGTCGCTGCTCCGGCGATTTACGTCGAAGAGCTTATGCCCTGGGAAAACTGGGTTGAAGTTCCTTTGCCCAAGCGTGCAAAGGTTTACCGAGTCTTCGTCGTGGAGTCTACCGTACCTGCCGGAGATATCGCAGAAGTGAAGTTTTCTTTCAGGGTCGAGCTCAGCTGGCTCGAGAAGAATGGACTCTCGACACGTGACATAAGGTTATTGCGTTATGACGGAGACTGGAAGGAAATATCCACCAGTTATGCCGGGAAGGACGCCACTTACGCATATTACTCGGCTAAAGCAACCGGGCTGTCTTGGTTTGCCATCACTTCACCGCCATCAACACCTCTAATAGAATACGTCACAATTGCTGTTCTCTTCTGCGTAGGTGCAGTAGTCGGTTTCTTCCTCAGCTCAAAAATTTTCAAAAGGTCGGGAAAACGTCAATAGTTTGACCTCCGTAGCCTACGTAATTGGCTCCAATGCTCCATCGCTCGTCGTTTATGAGGGGTTTGAACTCGAATCTCTGACCATCTGGGATTTGGTTCGTCTCCCAGACCCAGATGTTTCCCTCAGTCCAGGTTGCTGGTAGCCCGACGCTCCAGGAAAGAGGAGGCGTGTCTCCTCTTATGTAGATTGAATTTCCCCACCCAACGTCGTAGTGAACTCTGATCGTTGTCGTTGAATAAGTCGGCTGCGGAGGTGGAGCACCTCTCGAATAATTCTCGCGTACCACGTTGGAGTAAATCTTTCCTTCCTTTGCGCTCAAGCTTACAGTTATTTTTCCATCGCTTCCAACTGTCACTTTGTCGTCCGTGTTCAGCAAGTTAACAAGCTCTGTGCCCGGTGGCAGCGGAACGGAAATGGAGAGAGTTCTGTTACTCCAAGAGTTATTCAAGATGACTATCGCTTGTTCGTTTTGATAAACTCTGCGGTAGGCGTAAACGGAAGTTTCTTTATAAAGTTCATACTGTGGGCCGCGCGAGATTGCTGGATATCTCTGTCTTATTTCGTTCAACCGTTTTATGTGGAGATATATCGGCGTCATGTTGAAGGATGGCATCATCCCCCTGTTGTTTGGATCCGCTCCACCGGAAAGTCCTTGCTCTGTGCCGTAGAAGAGAGAAGGAACGCCACGGCACGTTAGGAGGAACGTCAGCGCAAGCTTCAGTCTCTGGTTGTCTCCACCTGCTACATACAAGAATCTCTCAATGTCGTGGCTCTCGAAAGATGTAACCAAACGAGATGGATTGGGATAGTTGATATCCTGCGCGAGAATCGAAGAAATTCTGTCAAAAGATTGCTCACTGGCGAAGACATCTCTAGCGGCAAACATGAGTGGGAAATCCTGAAAGCCCCAGAGTGGACCGTCTTTCCAGTGTTGCGCTAGAACTGATGGATCTCCATACCAAGATTCCCCGAAGCACGGAATCCCCACGTTTTCTTGGAATTCTCTTCTAAAGTTATCCGGTACATGTTTACTCGCATCAAATCTAAACGCGGCAAAGCCGACCTCATTCTTCCAGTAGTTATAAACCTTGAAAAGCTCCAATTTCACTTCCGGAATTTCCTGAGCGAGGTCGTCCAGTCCTCCCCACACATTTGGCTGTCTTATGTTGCCTCTGAGGTCATGGTAGATCCTCTGGAATGGGTCATCCCAATCTTCAATGTGTCCATAGTTGTGATACCACTGCAAATTGTCGAAGGGTGGAGCAGGCTTGAGTTCCGGTGACCGAGTTTCGTCTCTATTTCTCCAACGTCGCGTACCGGGAGCATCATACAGAAAGTCTCCCGTATGATTGGGTATAGCTTCGGTCACAACCGCAATCCCCATATCGCTCGCTTTTCTCACCAGCTCTTTCAACTTTTCCAAATCTCCGAAGTGAGGCTCGGGTTTATAGAAGTCGTACGGCCAGTAGCCGTGATATCCAGCCGAGTTTCCAGGAACGTCTAGCCACTGGTTCCAATGTACGGAAGATATCCAGATCGCAGTTACTCCGAGGTGCTTGATGTACGCCAGCTTGTCTATGATCCCCTGCCAGTCGCCACCCTGATAGAAGAAGAGGTTGCCGGGACGGTATTCTCCATAACCAAAGTTGTCATTAGATGGATCTCCATTCGCAAACCTATCAGTCATGATCTGATATATCACATCGCTCTCGTCGAAAATGTTGTCAGATCGGCGCTCGAAGAGGCTTATTCCTCTACATTTGTTTGGTTTTCTTATCCTAAGGAGATCTGCGACCGTCGGTGCAATGTCAACGATTTCTGCTCCGAGGACTTTTCTTTTCTCTATGCCCGACCCGGAAACGATGATGGGAATAGCCATGTCTCCAAGTTCTATGCTCCCATGATTGGTCCCTGTCATCCCATGATCGCTGACAATTATGAGGATTGTGTTTTCATAGAGTCCCAAATTTTTCAGATTCTCCACAAGTATTCCAATCGCCGCATCCGCTCGCTCTATAGCTTGCCTATACTGTTGGCTTTCATGACCATAACTGTGCCCGGTTGAATCGACCATCGGAAGAAGAACAAACATTAAGGTTGGTTTATGCTGGATGAATATCTTGATCGCGTTTTCCATTACTCTGATGTCAGCATATGGATCCCCTATCGCACGGTAGTCCACATCGTTCTTGACCCAAGTTACGCCTCTTTCCAGTCCAGCTATCCTGCCGCCCTTCCCGTCGAGGAGAGCAGTTCGATAGCCGTAACTTTCAGCAACCTCAAAAATCGTTTCTGCCTCTAAAGTGTCTCCAGAGGTTTCGTAACAATGATCCTCAGGATATGCTCCTGTGAAGAGTGATGCGTGAGCTACCGGGGTGGTGGACGGGTAAACCGTCACACCGAGCCAGTTATAGAGAGCGTTTTCGGCGAGCATGTCTATGTAAGGCGTGTTAGCTTCCAGAAGAATATCGGGACGACATCCATCTATGGTGATGATTATGACGTGTTTTCCAAATTGTAATTGCACATTTTCTGCGAGGACGGTAAAGGTCCAGATCGCCGACCATTCTCGAGCAACATTTTCCACTACCCTCGCAACTCTCCAGAAGTAAACGCCCGGAGAAAGCTGTAAAATCAGGCTGTTTTCAGCAAGCAGAAGATTCTCGATTGGAACGGAGAAATCGTCAAGTCCGCTGAGCTGGAAGAGGTAGGAAGCATCATTCTCTCCAACCCACGTGAAGAAAATAGTGTTTTCTGTCAGTATGGAACCGTTTTCAGGCAGAAGCAGGAAGAGAGTTGGAGGAATATTTTCCACAGCCACCCTAAAGTTCCATATGCTTGACCATTTGCCAATTCTACCCGCGTTCTCAATTCTGACCCTCCAGTAGTAGGTGCCGGGGGAAGGCAGGCTAATCTGCATTGAGAAAGTGTTTACGAGATTATCCACTATCGGATTCTGGAAGAGAATGGATGTGGCAACTTGAACCCTGAAGGAAACATTTTGCGGTCCACTCCATCCAAGAGTCACTGTCAGCGAACGAATTTCGGCGGAATTCTCAGGACTTTGCAGAGTTGGTATAACCGGTTCGTAGACAACTATTCTTCTAACGTCTGACCAGGAGCTGAAATCTTTTCCTTTTTCTGTTCTGACTCTCCAGTAGTAGGTACCCGGTCCAGGTAAGTGTAAGGAGACATTTCCGGTTTCTAAATCCTCGAATTCCATCAGAATCGCGGAAAAGTTCTGATCTTGGCTGATTTGTACCCTGTATTTCACTCCCTCCATAATCGCCCAACTGAGAGTAATCTGTTCGTTCTCTGTTTCGAGAAGATCGGGCGTGAGAACATAAGGCGGGGAGAGCGTGACTTTCCCTTTAGACATCAAATAAAAAGAACCGCTGATTGAAGCAGCGACACAAACCAGCGAAACGGCTATCGCAAGCCATTTCTCCAACGATCTCCCCACAATTTTGTGTTCAGATGTTCTATTAATCGTTTCGCAAAATTTTTCGCAGTTTACTCCATTTTTAAATAGGTTTAGCGGTTAGTTTTGTGGAGGATCATGAGAATAGGGGTATTGAGCTGGGAATCCCTTTACACGCTGCAGGTTGGAGGACTGGGAGTAGTCGCGACAAGGCTCTGCGAAGAGCTGGCAAAAGCCGGCCACGAGGTTTACATGTTCACGCGTGGAGCTCCCGGACAACCGAGCTACATGTACATAAACGGCGTGAACTATTACATCTGCGAATTTGATCCCGGTATGAACTGTGTGCAGTTTGCATATAACATGTCCATGTCGATGGTGAAAACTCTCCGGGAGGTCGAGAAATATGAGGGCAAGTTTGACATAATTCACGGACATGACTGGATGGTTGTCGATGCGCTAGATAAACTCAAGAAAGAGGGATATCCCGCCGTGCTTACTTTCCATTCCACAGAATACGGAAGAAATGGTTCAAAGTTTGGTGATTGGTGGGAATTCCGTGAAATCTCGAAGAAAGAGTGGTGGGGTGGACAGATCTCGGATGTGGTGACTACCGTCTCGAACGCGATGAAAGGCGAGTTGAACTGGTTATATAAAATTCCTATGAACAAAATCGAAGTAATACCTAATGCCGTCGATCCGGCAAAGTATCAGCTAAACGTAGATCCGGCTGAAGTCAAAAAGAGATACGGAATAGATCCCTCCTCTCCCGTGATTCACTTTGTGGGCAGAATGGAATATCAGAAAGGACCGGATCTTCTCGTCGAGGCAATACCGAAAGTCTTAGAGGCCCATCCCCAAGCTAGATTCATATTTTCCGGGAGCGGTGGCATGAAGGGCTACCTCGAGCAGAGGGCCAGAGAACTGGGAATTTCGCATGCCACCAGATTTCTCGGTTTTGTTCCTTATCGCGAGTTTCTAGAAATATTGAACGCCTGCGATATCGTTTGCTTGCCGAGCAGAAACGAGCCATTTGGGATAGCTCTCCTCGAAGCTTGGGCGGCCGGTAAGCCTGTTGTTGCAACGGATGTTGGGGGTTTGGGAGAGAATATAGAAAACTTTGTAGATGGTGTAAAAGTATTTCCATGGCCTGAGTCTATTGCTTGGGGGATAAACTATCTGCTCGAGTCTGCAGACGGAAGGGAATTTGTGGCTCGTGGTGGAAGAGAAAAAGTTAAAAAGTTTTCATGGGCTAACTCTCTCGCTAAATTGCTCAAGGTCTATGAAAGAGTGCTCGGTTGAGAAAATGGCAACCGTGAGGCACGACGTCAGCCGCTTCACGGATTACGACATCTATCTCTTCAAGCAAGGAAATCATTTCAAGATATACGACAAACTTGGATGTCATCTGATGGAAGCAGACGGAGAAAAAGGTGCATACTTTGCTGTTTGGGCACCAAATGCTGAAAGGGTTTCCGTAATTGGAGATTTTAACGGTTGGAAGCCGGGCATCCATCCGCTAGCTCCGCGCTGGGATGCATCAGGGATCTGGGAAGGGTTCATTCCAGGTGTTAAGAAAGGCGATCTCTACAAATATCACATTGAGTCAAAGTTCGGTTATAAAGCAGACAAGGCGGATCCGGTAGGTTTTTACCATGAGGTTCCGCCGAAAACCGCCTCGATAGTTTGGGATCTTGACTACAAGTGGGGTGATGATGACTGGATGAGGGAGAGAAGTAAGAAGAACTCGTTGGATGCCCCGATTGCGATTTACGAGGTTCATTTGGGTTCTTGGAGACGAGTTCCGGAGGATGGCAACAGATTTCTGACCTACAGAGAGTCTGCCAAACTTCTTGCCGATTATGTCGAGGACATGGGCTTCACTCACGTTGAACTTCTTCCAGTAATGGAGCACCCACTCTATGGCTCTTGGGGATATGAAATCACTGGTTATTTTGCTCCGACATCGAGGTACGGAACACCACAAGATTTCATGTTTTTTGTGGATTATCTCCACCAGCGCGGTATAGGAGTATTTTTGGATTGGGTTCCCTCTCACTTTCCGATGGACGGCCATGGTCTCTATTTCTTCGACGGAACACATCTCTATGAGCACGCAGATCCGAGAAAAGGGATTCATCCAGACTGGAAGACGGCAATCTTCAACTATGGTAGATATGAAGTGAGAAACTTTCTCATAAGCAGCGCTCTTTTCTGGCTTGACAAATATCACGCTGATGGTCTGAGAATAGACGCCGTGGCGTCCATGCTTTATTTGGATTACTCCCGCAGAAACGGTGAGTGGATTCCAAATGAGTACGGGGGTAAAGAAAACCTAGAAGCGATATATCTCATCAGAAGATTGAATGAAATTGTTTACTCGAGCTTTCCAGATGTCCAGATGATTGCGGAGGAGTCAACCGCTTGGCCGATGGTCACCAGACCAACTTATGTTGGCGGTTTAGGCTTCGGAATGAAGTGGAAAATGGGTTGGATGCATGACACTCTCTTCTATTTCTCAAAGGATCCAATCTATCGAAAATATCATCACGACCAGCTTACTTTCAGCATGTGGTATGCTTATACGGAGAATTTCATCCTTCCGCTTTCTCACGACGAAGTGGTTCACGGGAAGAGATCTCTTCTAGAGAAGATGCCGGGAGATGATTGGCAAAAGTTTGCCAATCTGAGGCTTCTCTATGCCTACATGTATTCCCATCCAGGAAAGAAGCTTCTTTTCATGGGAGGGGAGTTTGGTCAGAGACGGGAATGGAACCATGAAGAGAGTTTGGACTGGCATCTCCTTCAATATGAGAGTCATGCGGGAGTCCAGCGATGGGTCAGAGATCTCAACAAATTTTACAGATCTGAGCCAGCGATGCACGAGTTGGATTTTGACCTCCAAGGATTTGAATGGATAGATTTCAGTGACTGGGAGAAAAGCATAATATCATACATCAGAAAGGGAAAATCTACAGAAGACATAATACTGGTGGTTCTCAATTTCACTCCCGTTCCTAGGTATGATTACCGGGTGGGTGTTCCGAGAGGAGGTTTCTGGGAAGAAAAGCTGAACAGCGACGCGAAAGAGTATTGGGGTTCTGGAGTTGGCAACCTTGGAAGGGTTCAGGCCGAAGAGACCCCATTTCACGGAAGACAATATTCTGTGCGTCTGACCCTTCCTCCGCTTGCTGCGATTTTCCTAAAATCTTCAGGGTGATGTTTTCATGAAATACATTTGCATCCATGGTCATTTTTACCAGCCACCCAGGGAAAATCCATGGCTTGAGGAAGTTGAGACCCAAACTTCTGCGTATCCATATCACGACTGGAATGACAAAATAAACTCCGAGTGTTACGCCCCCAACGCCTTTGCCCGCTTTATCGACGGAGATTTTGTGAGCAATTACGAATTCATGAGTTTTGATTTTGGTCCAACCCTCTTGAACTGGCTGGAGAGGCATTCTCCAGAAGTTTATGAGAAGATCTTGAGCGCCGACGGAAAATCCCAAAAGAGATTTTCTGGCCATGGTTCGGCAATTGCTCATCCATATTTCCATGTGATTCTCCCTCTTGCCAATGACCTTGACAAGCGCACAATTGTTGCCTGGGGTGTGCGGGACTTCGAAAGAAGATTTGGCAGAAAACCTGAAGGAATGTGGCTTCCGGAAATGGCTGTGGATCTGAAGACTTTAGAAATCTTGGCTGATTTCGGGATAAAGTTTACCATTCTCTCACCTCACCAGGCTAAAAGGGTGAAATATGCGGGCAAAGGGTGGCAAGAAACAGGTGGTAGAATTAATCCGAGAATTCCGTATGTCTGCAGACTTCCATCAGGCAGGGAAATGTTCATTCTTTTCCGCGATGATGTTATTTCAAACGATGTCGCATTCGGCGGCCTAGCCAAAAACGGTCAAGAATTGGCTAAAAGACTGGAAAATTCTGTCTCAGATTCTGAAATCGTTTTGGTTGCCGTAGATGGAGAAACATTTGGTCATCACACGCCCTGCGGTTCTCGGGAACTCTCCAAGTGTGTAGAGGTCCTATCCGGGAAAGATAATGTACAGCTCACGATACCGGCTGAGTATCTAGAACATAATCCCCCTAGGGCGGAGGTAGAAATTCGCGAGAACACTTCTTGGAGTTGTTTCCATGGCGTGGAAAGATGGAGGAGAAACTGTGGGTGTAACACCGGCATGCATCCCAATTGGTCGCAGGAGTGGAGGGAGCCTCTGCGTAAGGCGATGGAATGGCTCAACAGGCATCTTATCGAAATATATGAGTGTTTTTCGTCGGAATATCTCAAGGATTCGTGGGCTGCCAGGGATGATTATATTGAAATATTGGCGGATAGAAGCCCAGAAAACATTGAGAAGTTCTTCTCCAAGCACGCTCGCAGAAGATTGACCCAAGAGGAGAAGATCAAGGTTACTCTGCTGCTCGAAATGGAGAGGCAGGCGATGCAGATGTTTACAAGTTGTGGCTGGTTCTTCGATGACATCTCAGATATCTCGTCGATCCAAATACTCTCACAAGCTTCTAGGGCGATGCAGCTGGCGAGGCAGGTTACGGGTATATATCTTGAGGGAAGCTTCTTGGAAATTCTAAAGGAAGCCAGAAGCAACATTTCACAATTCGGAAACGGTTCCATGATATACCGCAATGTTGTGCTCCCCCTGAAGACCGATCTGAAAAGAGTTGCGGCAAATTTTGCTCTAATTTTCCTGCAGTCCGAATATCCAAATTCCTTCAAGTTTTATGTTTACAGAATTGAGAACAAGTTGCACAATGATGTTCAAAAGGACGGGCATAGGCTAGTGGCTGGCCGGATGAAGATCTCCAGCGAAGCAACCCTCGAGCAGGAGGAGTTAGACTTTGTTGCCTTGAGAAGCAACACTATGCTCGCCTGGATCTCCAAAGCTGGGAGCTGGAATCTAGACGGAATTCTCGAGCTTTTCTTAGAGAATGGGGCGGGTGCTGTTATCAGCTATTTCCGCAGATCTGGGGAAAGGGAGCACACCATTTCTGAACTGTTCGACGAGGAGCGAAGAGAGATGTTCACACGTCTTCTCGATTCAGAGCTTCTCATGGAACTCCGAAAATCTCTCATGAGGTTGAAATTTGTCGAGCAGGGATTTCTCTCCGGAGTTCGTCTGTTGTGGCTACTCGCTCTTCTTTCTGAACTGAGGGGAGCAGTGGAAAAGCTAGATTTCGAGAAAGCAAGATCTACACTCCTCGAGCTCCGGCAAGCCGGTTTTGAGCCATGCATAGAGCAGGTTTCTCTGATGAGACAAAAGCTTCGTGAGTTAATCGCATCCTCGGACGTAGAAAAGTTGGAAAAGATGATCGACCTACTCGACATGGTCCGACCAGGTGTTGACGAATGGCTGGTAAGAACTTTTGCCATTCGCAAGCTTCACACCGGAAGTTCCGGAAAAGAGGCTGAAATCCTGCGAAGGATACTGGGTGGTGGCATATGCTGAAGAGAGGAAGTGGAATTGTTTTACACGTATCTTCCTTACCTGCAGAATTTGGTGTGGGAGATTTTGGCTCCAAATGCCTAGAATTTCTGGATTTCTTAGCCGAGGCCGGTCAGAGGATTTGGCAGGTTTTGCCGCTTACGCCAACAGATCCATCAACAGGGAATTCGCCGTACGTGAGCAGTTCCCTCTTTGCAGGAAATGAGCTTTTAGTTAGTCCAGAACTTTTGGCTCGCGATGGTCTTCTAGATCTCTCACAAATCTCCTATTTACCACACGGACCAGTCGACTATCAGACCGTCACAGATTTAAAGAGGAAAATCTTAGATAAGGCTTTCTCGAATTTTGGCGAAAAGAAGGAACTGGAAGAATTTGCTGGACAGAACTCCTACTGGTTGGAAGATTATGCGCTTTTCACGGTTCTCAAGCGGAAATTCGGGACTGAATGGAGCAGATGGCCAAAGGAAGTTAGAGAGAGAAACTGGAAGGTTCTTCAAAGCATTAGACTCGAAAAACAGAAAGAAATAAAACGCGTGATTTTCGGTCAGTACATTTTCTTCAAGCAATGGGAAGAAATTAGGCGAAGGTGTAAAGAATTAGGGATAAAGATTTTAGGAGACATACCTATATATCCCGCATACGATAGCTGCGATGTCTGGGCTCATCCGGAACTCTTCAAACTTGACGAGAGGCTGCTGCCTACGCACATTTCTGGTGTTCCTCCAGATTATTTTTCCCCGACCGGACAACTTTGGGGAACTCCCGTCTATAGGTGGTCGGAACACGAGAAAGATGGTTTCGCCTGGTGGTTATCTAGAGTAGAGCATGCCTTGAAACTCTTTGATTTGGTCAGAATAGATCACTTTAGGGGTTTGGTGGCGTACTGGGAAGTAGAAGCTGGACAGACGACAGCGATCAACGGCAGATGGGTCCCAGCTCCAGCAGAGAAACTTCTCAGTCGTGTCAAACAGAAATTCCCTGAAATGCCGTTTGTAGCTGAGGATCTGGGCGTGATAACCTCAGATGTCGTTGAGGTCATTAAAAAATTCAACTTACCCGGGATGAGAGTCCTGATCTTTGGATTCGGTGACGATTTTCCAGAGAGCATTCATTTACCTCACCGCTTTGACGAACACTGTTTGGCGTACACGGGGACCCACGATACGAACACCGTTCGAGGCTGGTTTGAGAATGAAGCGAATCCTCAAGTTAGGAGCAGAGTTTTCCATTACTTGAGAAAGGAAGTAAAATCAGATGAGCTCCCCTTCGAGTTCATCAAATTGGTCATGTTTTCCAGAGCTCTAGTCTCAATGATTCCTGCCCAAGATCTGCTTGGACTCGGAAGCGAGGCGAGAATGAACGTTCCCGGAACGGCGAGCGGAAATTGGAGGTGGAGGCTTTTACCTGGACAGCTGACGAGAGAACTTGCAAAGAAACTTAGAGAGCTAACCGAATCTGCAGGCAGAACGGGTTAATCGTTTGATCCTTCAAGTGCTTTAAGAACCCGAAAGACATCAAGTTCGCCGAGGGGTTTTCCTTGAACCTGTAGGCCCACTGGTATTCCGTCTACTTCTCCTACTTTCACAACACCTCCGCATATTCCGGCTAAATTTGCCGGAACCGTCAGATAGTCGTAGCTATACATCTCCATTGGCGCAAGTTTGGTTCCGAGTCTATGTGGAAGTTTTGGAACAGTCGGGCCAACGATCACGTCAACATTACTGAGAACGCGCATCAGCTCTTCTTTTATTATCGTTCTGACTTGAAGAGCCCGCTGGTAGTATTTCCCCCGGTATTCCTTGCGACTTATGTATGAACCGCGTCTTATCCTTCGTAAAACTTCCTCGCCGCAGACTTCTTCTATTCTTTTTCCGTACTTTCTTCCGTCAAACTTCCTAGTAGCCGAAAAAAATTCGACGGAGACGATGAGATAATATGCCGGTAAAGCTTTCTCGAGATTTGGAAGGTCTACCTCTACGATTTCCGCTCCGAGATCTCTTAACCTTTCAACTGCTCCATCGATGACTTCCATTATCCGCTCATCCGTGAGAAGGCGGAATTTTTCACTCACGCCGATTTTCATGCCTTTTATGTCGTCAGTCAACTTTCCCAAATATTGAACTTTTTTGACATCGAGCATCATACATTCTTTCTCATTTTTTCCTGCCATGACTTCCAGAAGAAGCGCGGCCCCGTCGACGTCAGTAGCGAGCGGTCCTATTTGATCGAGACTCATGCCCAGATCTATCAAGCCATGTCTGGGAACCAGTCCATACGTTGGCTTTATCCCAACGATTCCACAGTGGCTTGCGGGATTTCTTATTGATCCGCCAGTGTCTGTCCCGAGGGCCAGATCGCAGAATTCCGCCGCAACCGCCGCTGCACTCCCGCTGCTCGATCCTCCGGGTATCCTGCCGGGTGCTGAGGGGTTATCTGTCGGACCGAATGCGCTGCTTTCTCCGCTCGATCCGCAGGCGAACTCATCCATGTTGGTCATCCCTATGATGATCCCATCCTCTCTCTTGATTCTTTTGATGACCTCCGCATCGTAGGGACAGACGTAATCCTCAAGCGTTTTCGATGCGCATGTTGCTCTGAGACCCAAAACATTTATGTTTGATTTGACGGCTATCGCCAGCCCGGCCAGTTTACCGATCTTTTCACCTCTTTTTATTTTTTCGTCGATTTTCCTAGCCTCTTCAATGGCATTTGGGTTGATTTCTATGAACGCGTTTATTTTTCCGTTTAGCTTTTCAATCCTCTCGAGGAATTCTAGAACATTTTCCTCGGCAGAGATCTCCCCATTCCTAATTTTTTCCAACTTCTCTAGCGTTCTACCCAAGTCGCAACCTCCACCCGGATATTACCTTCTTCATCTTTTTTCGGTGCTATAGAGAGAAATCTTTTTCTGAATTCTGCGAGTTTTTCCTTGTTCGGTGGAGCATCTTCTCTTGTTGTGTTATACATCTCGTAACTGTAGTAAGTTTCCTTGGTCTCCGGTAGATCTCGCACCGCCTGCAAGAAGGATTGAATTATCTCCTCCGCGGCCTTTTCGATGTCTTCGCTCATCTGATAAACTTCTGTTCACCAATAAAAAACGATGATTTAAGGGTGTAGGAAGGAGTTTTACTTGATGAGAAAAGATATTCTCAGTTGTCCGAGGTGCGGTTTCACGTTCAGCAGATCTTATGCTAGGATAACATCTTGTAGCGGTTGTCCGACCTCAGTATCTGGTTGTCCAATGATAAAGTGTCCAAAGTGCGGGCATGAGTTTAGGGTGACATAATGAAGGTTGAAGCGAAATTCTGGGAGAAAATGTCCGGAAAGAAAGTCCGATGTTTTCTCTGTGCGAGAAGATGCGAGATTGCAGATGGGAAAACAGGCGTGTGCAGGGCGAGAATAAACGAGGATGGAAAGATGTTCTCGCTCGTTTACGGCTCGATCGTCTCGATGGCCGTAGATCCGATAGAGAAAAAACCGCTTTATCATTTTTGGCCCGGAAGCGATGTCTTTTCAATAGCGGCTCCCGGCTGCAACTTCTTCTGCAAGCACTGTCAGAACTGGGAAATTTCGCAGGCCAGCATATTCGACATTCCATGTGAGGAGATTCCTCCAGAGAGGCTCGTTGACATGACAGAGGAAAGCGGTTCTTCCGGTATCGCTCATACTTACACGGAGCCAACGCTTTGGTCTGAGTACGCGATCGATGTCGGGAAAATCGCTCACAAGAGAAATCTTTACAACGTTTATGTTACGAACGGCTTCATGACGATTGAAGCTCTGGAAGAAATAGGTAAATACATCGACGCTGCAAACGTCGATGTAAAAGCCTTTTCTGAAGATTTTTACCGCAGGATTTGTGGGGTTACAAGCATACAACCTGTGCTCGAATCTTGCGAATGGATGGTCGAACATGGGGTTCATCTTGAGATCACATATCTCATAATTCCGGGAGAAAATGATGGACGTGAAGAGATAGAAAAATTCAGCAGATGGGTGGTTGAAAAACTCGGCGAAAATGTGCCGGTTCACTTCAGCAGATTTTATCCACACTTCAAAATGACGGACAAACCCCCAACACCGGTGGAGACGCTAGAGATGGCCGTTGAAATCGCGAGGAAAGCCGGTGTGAAGTTCGTGTACATCGGAAATGTTCCGGGCCACGAGTTCGACAACACATACTGTCCAAGCTGTGGAGGTCTGCTAATCGAGAGGCGCGGCTTCTACATAACCGAGTATAGAGTGAGAAACGGAAAGTGTCCGGACTGCGGGGAAAAAATCCCGATCGTTGGAAGATATTTAAAACGATGAAAAAGTTGACTTTTCTTGAGCGATGGATCTTTTTTACAGTCCACTAAGGCACGACTTTAATTCTCTCATTCCGATTTCTGCCAGTTCTTTTGCTCTCTCTGGAGTCTTGGCTTCAGCAAAGCATCTGAATATCGGCTCTGTGCCGGATGGTCTGACGATGAACCATCCATCTTCGAAATCCACTCTAACACCGTCAATCGTGCATATCCTTTCTCCAGAGAATTTATTTCGGAGGACTTCCATGACCTTTTGTTTTAGTTCATGCGGACACTCGATCCTCATCTTTACTTGGTAGTATTTCGGGAGTGTGTTGTTTAGCTCAGAAACTTTTAGACCGCTTTCTGCCAGCTCGGCGATGAATTGGACAGCAGTCATTATTCCATCCCGACAGGGAGTCCAGTCAAAGAAAAGAACACCACCGTTTTCTTCCCCTCCGATATCTCCACCATTTCTTTTGTATTCTCCCACGATTTCCGGCTCTCCAACCTTAGTTCTCACGACGCTACCACCAAGTCTCTCCGCTACATCGTCAATAACGGAGCTCGTTGCCACCGTGGTGATTATTTTAGGATTTCTTCTCCCGCGCAGATAGTGAAGTGCGGCAATGGCGAAGGTTCTATCGCCCATCAAAATTTCTCCATTTTCGTCCACGATCGCCGTCCTGTCAGCGTCTCCATCATGCGCGATTCCAACGTCGGCCTCACACGCCACGACTGCTTTTGACAGTTCTCCCAGATTTTCCGGAACTGGTTCGAGTTTTCTCGCTGGAAATGTTCCATCGAGCTGGGAATTCATGGAGATAACTTCACATCCAAGATCCCTCAGGATGTATGGAGTGACCAGAGCGCCGACAGCGTTTCCGCAATCAACGACGACTTTCAGCTTTCTCTCAAATTTTGGGATTTTGGTCAGAAGATTCCGGACATAGGGCTCAATAGCGTCGGCCGTGGAGCTTTTTCCACATTTTTCCCAGCTCACAGTTTTTCCGTTTTCCTCAACGATTTTTTCTATCTCCGTTTCGCGTTCTCTTTCGAAACCTGCTCCGTCAGAGCCCAAGAATTTTATCCCATTGTATTCCGCCGGGTTGTGCGATGCCGTTATGATAACTCCAGCATCACAGGAGAAGTATCTGACAGCAAAAGAAAGAACGGGGGTGGGCGTTAGTCCTAGTCTGAGAACATCACAACCACCAGCCATAAGACCTGCTGCGACTGCTTGCTCGAACATCTCTCCCGAAGTTCTGTTATCTCTCCCGATCGCAACAGTTCCGGTTCCTCCCAAGTGGGTGGCTAAGGCGAGACCGAGTTTGTATGCGAGTTCTGGCGTGAGCTCACGGTTCACGATTCCTCTGACCCCAAAGGTTCCGAACAGCTTTCCCATTTCAACCAAACTACTCGCACGCAGCAGGATTAAATCCTTTATGTAAGTACTCGTTGAGATATCTTTGGGCCCGTGGCCTAGCCAGGATATGGCGTCGGCCTTCTAAGGTTTGGAAAGGCCGGAGAAAGCCGAAAGTCCCGGGTTCGAATCCCGGCGGGCCCGCCATGCTCATATCAGCTCTATGGCGTTGGTCGGTCCACCAAAGATTTTCCTGTTTTTCTAAATCTTCCTATGCAAAATTTCAAGAGAAATCTCGGCCGCTCGCTTGCCTGAGAGGAGCATTCCCCCAAATATTGCCCCCATTCTTGGGGATCCGAAAACCGTGTTTGCAGCCATACCAGTTACAATTAATCCCGGCCATATCTCCCTAGTGTTGCTCAGCACCTCTTCTTCAGCTTTTTCAGCCCACATCGGTCCCTCTCCGATAACCACACCAGTCTTAGTAGGAAATCTAGCCTCAGGGATCTTTTTCTGCACGATTCTAGCTATTGATGCGTCATGACCCGTCGCATCTATGACAATCTTGGATTTCACCGCCACCGGGTCGACATGCATGCCGGCAATCTGTACGGCTTTCCAGTTCAGAACGATTCCGCAGATTTTCCCCTCTTCTCGGACAACAACATCTTCCGCAGCCATCCCTACCATTATGTTTGCGCCAGCGTCTATCGCTCTGGCTGCGAGTTTGCAGATCACCTCGACCGAATCAGCAGTATACAATCCACTGCCGGCTTCCTTCATTTTGATTCCTATCTCTTCGAGAATGCTTCGGGCGCTCTCCTGCACGACAACTTTTGGAAAAAGAACTCCTCCGCCCCACATTCCTCCTCCTATGTGGAGGTTTCTCTCGAACACCCCCACTCTGACTTTTTTCTCCGCCAGATATTTAGCCGCGGTGAGGCCAGAAGGGCCCGCTCCGACAACAGCAACATCTAGGTCGAGAAGCTTTTGAAAATCGGACGTGAATCGCTCGAGAATCGCTTTGGTTATCGATTCCTCCTCGATGTTTTGAGCTCTTTTAAACATTCATAACCACCCGGTAATTCTAGGATTTCCACTTCTTAATGGGTTTCTACTCGAAAATTATCGTTTTATTTTCGTAGACCAAGAGTCTTCTCTCGCAGTAGAGACGAACGGATTCGCTGAGAATCGTTTTTTCAAGATCTTCGCTCCTTCTCATAATGTCCGCCAGGCTGTCCTTATGAGAAATCCGGACGACGTCTTGATAGATAATGGGTCCTTCGTCTATCTCCTCTGTGACGAAGTGAACGGTTGCGCCGATGAGTTTCACACCTCTCCTGTACGCTTGTGTGAACGGGTCTTTTCCTGGAAAGGCTGGAAGGAAGGAAGGATGAACACTTATCACTCTGTTTCTGAATTGATTGACGAAATATGACGATAAAATCTTCCCATAACGGGCTAAGACGACAAGCTCGACTTTTTCCTTCCTTAGCAGCTCCACTTGCTTTCTCTCACCTTCCTCTCTCCTTGCTGGGTCCACTGGGATGTGATAAAATGGAACACCGAACATTTTGGCCACATCGCTGGCATCCGTTTTGTCACCTATGATCAAAGGAATCTCACAGCGTAATCTACCCTCCCTCCACTTAGCCAAGAGGTCGTAAAGGCAATGGAGAAGCCTGGAGACCATGATTGCGATTCTCGGTTTCTCCGAGCTGAAGTGGATTTCCCAATCCGCCTTCAAGTCAGAAGCAAGCGGCTGAAAAGCCTCTCTAAGTCGCACTTTAGGGATTTTGAAATCTTCGAGCGTCCACTCAACCCTGGCGAAGTATCTTTTGAATTCTTCGTCGACATGCTGGTCGAAATGAATGATGTTTCCATCGTTCTGCCATATGAAGTTAGATATTCTTGCGTCTATTCCCCGAGCGTCCGGGCACGACAGAAGGAGAATCGCCGTTTCCATCCTCATAAGCTCTCTTTCCCAGTTTTTATTACTTGTTTAGAAATCTCCCAATTGTTTTATTTCTTTGTTTGAGAAAAATAAGGAGGTGAATCGTTGTCAGAGGCTGAAAAATACGCGAAGTACATGGTCCGCGGAAGCATCACAATCTTCCTATCCTTTGTTCTATCCGGTCTAGCCGCTCTGCTGATCAGGATAGTCCTGGCCAGAAATCTAACCCCAGAAGAGTATGGAATGGTCTATGCTGCATTTTATTTCGTGAGCTTTTTTGGTTTCTTCAGGGAGCTGGGTCTGACGGCATCTCTTACGAAATATATCCCCGAGTTTCTGACAAAAAAGGATTATTCATCGATACGTGCATCCATAAAATTCGTTCTGCTTCTTCAAGTGGCCATAGTTGGTGCGGTTTCAACAGTTTTATTCTTTCTCTCACCATACATTGCCTCAGGCTTTATCGGACAACCGGGAGCCACCCAAATTCTCCGATATTTCACGATATGGCTTTTTCTCTCCATCTTTTATTCAACTTTGCTCAGCATTTTTCAAGGCTTCCGCGATATAGCTGCGCACGGTTTACTGACGGCTGGTTTTGAAATATCAATTTTGGTTTTTCTGGTTCCCCTCCTATTTCTTTTCAATTTGGGGGCAAACGGCGCCGCTTTAGCCTATCTTTTCGGTACTCTAGTTCTCTCCGTTATATTCCTTTTTTACCTTAGACTTAAGCACGGCGAAATATTCTCAGTTCCCTCGGCTCAGCTCAAAATCGTTGCACGTCCTCTTCTTCTCTTTTCGATCCCGCTCGCGCTAGCGAGCATTTTCTCTATGCTCATGAGTTATATTGACACCTGGGCAGTCACCGCCTTCTGTGGCGTAGAAGAGGTTGGATACTATCAGGTTGCACAGCCGACAGCACGTCTGCTATACTATGTGGCCGGATCGATCGTTATCCCGCTTTTTCCCTTGATTTCGGAGCTCTGGGCAAAAAACGATAGGTCATTTTTGAGCGGCGTAGTTTCGTCCATATTGAGTTTTTCATTTCTATTAATGATGCCTTTTGTTTTGGTTTTCATAGCTTTTCCAGAGGTCGTCATTCGCATCCTTTTCGGAGAAGGATATGTCGCTGGTGCACCCGTTCTTCAAATCTTCGCAGTAACTGCCTTGATATCGCTTTTATACAAAATCTTCAGCACGACAGCCGCGGGAATAGGAAAACCGAAGGCAATCTTGACCGTAGCGATCAGCATGGGTGTGGCGGCGATCGCTTTTAACATGACTTTGGTCCCTGTCTGGGGCATGAAAGGCGCAGCCTTTTCTCAGCTTATCGCTCACATGGCTGGTTTTGTCGTATACGCTGCATATTTGCGCAGATTTATAAAATTCTCTCTTCCAGTCTCCCCCATGATAAAAACAATAACTGGAAGCGTTTTTACTCTTCTGATTGTCTGGAGTCTAAAATCGATTTTGATTCTTCCAGTCTTCATTGAGACAGCGATCGTTGCGTTCGCAGGTCTGCTATTTTACCTCATCTGGATTATTGCGACAAAGGCCTTGACAAGAGATGACATCGCTCTTCTGGTGAGAGCATTCCCAATTCCGCGGAGACTTGTTACATGGGCTGCAAGATATTTCAAATAATCTTCAGAGAAAACCTCTTTTCATGAGTTCTTCCGCGATGATGAAGTCAAGCTCTGTGTTTATGTCAAAGGATTCCATTTCATCCATTACCAAAGCTAGGATCTCGTCCCCGGTCACGGATTTTTTCTCCCAAATGGTTTTCGGTCTTATCACGTCTATGCAGGCGTTTTGTATGTAAACCTTGGGTAAAATCTGGTATGGTAAGCTGTGTCCATTTTTTGGTTTTTTATCAAGTGGTACGAACGATTTAAGTCTATTCCCCTCAATTACCCACATCTTGTAAGGATGTTCCTTACATAGCCTGACTGATCGAAGCGAATCCGCGTCTGGATTCTCAAGCATCATCTCTATCGCTTTATCGATTGTTGAAGGTTTAAGAAAAGGCGAGGTGGGAAATAGCTTGACCACGAGGTCCGGGATGTACCCCTCATTGTCCCGCAACCAGTTAAGGGCATGCTCTATGGCGTAAAACTCGGGGGAATCCTCTTTTGCGAATTCTTTTGGACGGTAAAATGGAACCTCTGCTCCACACTCTCTGGCAACCTTGGCAATTTCCTCGTCATCGGTTGAAACGATTATTCTGTTTATATATTTGGATTTTCTCGCAGCCTGTATTACGTAGTAAATAAGGGGCTGTCCCGCGAGCGGTCTGATGTTCTTTCTCGGAACCCTTACGGAGCCACCTCTGGCAAGAATCAGTCCCAAAATCTTCATTTCCCGAGCCATTTCTTCACCTTTTGTTTTATGCTCTCCGCATCAAGTCCAAAATAAGCCAAAATTTCTCCATTTTCTCCGGATTTCCCGTACCCTTCTATTCCTATTGTGTAGATTCTTCTGCCAAGTATTCTGTTTAGCTCTTCCGATATCCCACCTTTTGTAGAATGATTTTCTAAACAGATCACAGTTTCAAAGTCTTCCGTCTCTCTCAGGAGCCATTCTTCGTCAATTCTGTTCAGCCAAGGTAGGTCTATTATTTTGACTTTTATCTCATCTTTTTCCAACATTTGGCGGGCAATCAGAGCCTCGGAAAGCATGGTCGGACCATAACCTATCATAACGGCATCTTTCCCATCCGCCAACTTTATTCCCTTGCCAAGTTCGAGTTTTTGTTCTTTCCATGGTATTTGCAACCTTGGAATGTTGTGCTCAAGCCTAAGGTAACTTGGCCCATCGTAATCGAAGACCAAAAACTCAAAGATTCTTCTCAACTCCTCTTTGCATGAAGGCGCGGAGAGTAGAAGATTTGGAATGTTTCGCAGGAGGGCTATATCTCTGATTCCTTGGTGAGATTTTCCCGGTTTTGCGGGGAGGATTCCGGCGAGATGACCGACATAGATTATCTTTGAACCCTCAGAGCAGTTATTGAAAATTTGTTCATTTGCTCTGGAGGTTAGAAATGCGGCATAGGTGTTTACAATTGGAAGCTTGCCGGCGAGAGCGAGTCCACCGGCTATCGAAACCATGTCCTGTTCCGCGATTCCGACTTCCACAAACCTCTCGGGAAAGGTTATCTGGAATTCGCGCAGGCCGCAGGACTCCGCGAGATCTGCATCGAGCACGATTAACTCTTTTTTCTTTCCTCCTACATCGACCAGAATTTGTGAGAAAGCTTCGACTAGAGACTCTCCGGGTTTTGGAGGTTTTTCTGCTAAATCTGGGCGGAAGACGGGGAAAGCTATGGGAATTTTATGTCTAGCCAACTTTTTCTTTATT
This sequence comes from Candidatus Hadarchaeales archaeon, assembly GCA_038823825.1. Lineage (NCBI taxonomy): Archaea > Methanobacteriati > Hadarchaeota (SeqCode) > Hadarchaeia (SeqCode) > Hadarchaeales (SeqCode) > Hadarchaeales archaeon (SeqCode). The sequence goes on from JAWBCC010000001.1 coordinate 172,256, forward strand.
CTCGTTGCAATTTCCCCCCAAGCTTTCCGATATTCTTCTCCGAAGGGGAGTTTATCGTGCCATTTGTAGAATCCCTTGCCGGACTTGAGAGCCACAGGATGTTCCATGAAAGAAACACCCTTTCCTTTTATCGTGTTGAGAATGATGGCTTTCGGTTTACCCCTTATTTTCCTTATTTTTTTCAGAACTCTCAAGATTTTGCCAATATCATGCCCGTTTGTGACCTCAACATGCCATCCGAATGATTTCAGTTTTTCTCTGATTGGGGAGATATCGACGACTCTTTCAACAGGCATGTCGGTTTGTACATAGTTTCTATCAATGAGCAGGTAAAGGTTATCGAGTTTCCAGTGACTCGCTGAGAGAACGGCCTCCCAATTTTGTCCCTCTTGGAGTTCGCCGTCTCCAACCAGAACATAAACGGACTTCTTAACCCCATCCAGCTTTGCGCTTAAAGCAAATCCCTTCGCTTTTGATATTCCCATTCCAAGCGAACCGGTGTTTGTTTCCACTCCGGGAGCAGATATCTCGGCATGTCCCTCCAGCCCATTTAACCTTCTAAAGGTTGCCAAACGTTCTGTTGGGAAAAAGCCACAGGATGCCAATGTTGAATAAAGCGCAGCCGCGGCATGTCCCTTGGAGAGAATAAAAACATCTCGTTCGGCGTTTTTTGGATTGGTGGGGTCGATTTTCATTTCGGAGTGATATAAAACTGTCAAAATTTCTACGGCGCTGAAGGATGCTCCTATATGCCCGGATTTTGCGCAGATGATTGTGTTCAAAGCGTTTAATCTGATCATGTCTGCGATAACCGAAAGCTTCTCCTCAAGCTTCATCGTTCTGCATTTTTTGACCTCGTCAAAGTCTGATTTCTCGAAAAAGATTTTCATCCTCAATCCCTTTTGAACTGGACGTTCTGAACTCCTCCACTGTAGTCTATGTAAATCGTCTTAAGCTCGGAGAAGGTTTCGATTGCGGCCCATCCCACCTCCCTGTGGCCACCCGAGTCTTTTACACCGCCGAAAGGTAGATGGACTTCGGAGCCAAAAGTCGGGGCGTTAACGTAGCAAACTCCAGCCTCCATTTTATCAAGGGCTTCCATAGCTCTGTTGACGTTTCTAGTGAAGATTGATGCAGAGAGACCGTAGTTTGTTGAGTTGTGGACTTTTATGGCTTCCTCGAAGGAGTCAACTTTCATCACAGCGAGAACCGGGCCGAAGATTTCCTCTCTGGCGATCCTCATCTCGGGCTTGACCTCGGTGAAAATGGTTGGCTCAAAGTATAATCCTCTTGAATAATCCCCCTCTGTCAACCTTCTTCCCCCGAGGATCAGTTTGGCTCCTTCTCTTTTTCCTATCTCCACGTATGTGATGATCTTGTTCAGTTGTCTCTCGCTTATCACTGGGCCTATCTCCGTAGTTTCATCTTCTGGATGTCCGACTTTCATCTTTTTTGTTCGATCTACAAGTCTTTCGATAAATTCCTCGTAAATTTCTGCGTGGACGATTGCTCTGCTCGTTGCCGTACAACGCTGTCCAGAGACTGTGAAAGCACCGCGTGCAACCGCATCCACGGCTAGCTCCAAGTCACAATCCTCCATAACTATCGCAGCATTCTTTCCGCCGAGTTCGAGCGAGACCTTGGCGAGTCTCTCCCCGCAGATGGAAGCGATTTTTCTTCCAACTTCCGTTGATCCGGTGAAAGAGATGAGTCTGACTCTCTTGTTTCTAACGAGAGCCTCTCCAGCTTCTTCTCCAATTCCCTGTACCATATTGAAAACTCCTGGAGGAAGCTCAGATTCCGCAAAAACTTCCGCTATCTTCGTTGCCGCGAAAGGTGCCTCTTCCGATGGCTTTACGACAACAGTATTCCCACAGATTAGGGCGGGAAAAACTTTCCAACATATCAGATTAATCGGAAAATTCCAAGGGACGATGATGCCGCAGACTCCTATTGGAAATCTTCTGGTCATTGCCAGCCTTTTCGGGAGTTCGGAAAAAGTTGTTCTTCCATACAGGCGTCTTCCTTCGCCTGCCATAAAATCGCACATGTCTATGGCAGCTTTTATCTCGCCCAGGGCATCCCTCATCGTTTTGCCAACATCTTTTACGAGAGCTTTAGCCAGCTCCTCCTTCCTCTTTCTAAGAAGTTCGCTTATCTGTTGAAGCATTCTTCCCCTAATGGGGGGAGGTGTCTCTGACCATTCCCTGAAAGCCTTCTCGGCCGCCTCCACGGCTTTTTCAACGTCTCGTTCATCAGACTTAGGAAAGAGACCGATCACTTCGTCCGTGTTTGCGGGATTTCTTCTCTCAAAGGTTCTGCCGGAAGTTGTCTCGACCCATTCTCCACCTATGAAGTTGCGGAAAACTTCGGGCATGTCACCACGCCGTGTAACCTCCATCTATTACGATGTTCGCTCCAGTCATGTACGAGGAGGCATCCGAAGCCAGAAAGAGTATTGCACCATTATATTCGTCTTTTCTTGCCATTCTTCCAAGCGGAACCTTTGCTGAATAATTTTTCACGAATTCGGGATCCTGATTGTTGAAAACACCACCAAAAATTAGACAGTTGACCCTGACATTCTTTTTGGCCCAATAAGTTGCAAGATACTTCGTCAGGTTGGAGACGGCTCCTTTGCTCACGCAGTATGAAACCGGCTTTACAAAAGTTTGCCCGCTCTTCAGCTCGTATATGCGTTGATCGGGCGAAACTTCGCCGTAAATGGATGAGATGTTTATGATGCTCCCGCCCCCGCCCCCGGCCATCTTGCTTCCTATGATTTGTGTGCAGAGAATAGTTCCGATGACGTTCACGTCAAGAATCTTGCGAAGCAGATCCTCTGGGTAATTCTCAAATGTTAGAGTTTTTCCACCATATGTAGGTGGCACGTCTATTGCTGCGGCATTTACCAAGATTTTTGGAAAACCCCATTTTTTGACGACGTCTTCGAGGGCACGCTCTATCGAGTCTCTGTCCGTCACATCAACCTTGTAGACGGCAATTCTCTCGCTTTTAAAAAGTTCTCGATATTCCTCAGGGACCTCGGTTTGAAGGTCAAAGACTGCGACCTTCGCCCCTGCGCCGTGGAGAGTTTTTACGAATTCTCTTCCGAGGAGTCCGGTGCCGCCCGTGACTATGGCAACCCTGCCCTCGAGACCAAAAAGCTTGCTTAACATCTCTAAGTCTACTTCCGTCATGCTTCAAAATTGATTTTTCGTGTAGATAAATAGAGTTTTCTGTTTGGGGAAAATTTTTCAAAAATCGTTTTTATTAGAAGAAGTCATCATAATTTGGAAAGATGAAAGAGATAAGAGAGGTCAAGATAGGCAGCAGGTGGGTGGGCGACGACCATCCATGTTACATCGTCGCTGAAATCGGGAACAACCACAACGGTGAGCTCGAGATTGCTAAAAGACTGATCGAGGCTGCTTATGAGTGTGGGGCTGATGCCGTCAAATTCCAAAAGAGGGATATCGATTCTCTAATGACAAATGAACTCAAAAACATGCCTTATCTGAAATACGATTCTTTTGGGGCTACCTATGGCGAACACAGACAAAAATTGGAGCTTCCTGAAGAAGATTGGTATAGGCTTTTCAACTTTGCCAAGAAGCTCGGAATTGATTTTTATGCAACGCCTTTTGATTTCAAAAGCGCCGATTTTCTTGAGAAACTGGGTGTCCCTTGCTTTAAGATAGCCTCCTTTGATGTCACAAATTTGCCATTGATCGATTACGTATGCAAGAAGGGAAAACCGGTTATCCTTTCTACCGGCATGTGCACATGGGAGGAGCTCGATGAGGCGGTCGAAGTCATACGGAGAAATGGAAACGATTTCATCCTCCTCCACTGTGTTTCGGCCTATCCGCACGACAACGAGATGTCAAATCTCCGGATGATTCAGAAGCTGAAAGAAAGATACAAAGTACCGGTCGGATATTCAGGGCACGAGAAATCAGGATTTGTCATTTCGCTTGGAGCCAGAATGATGGGTGCATGTATGATCGAAAGACACTTCACGCTCGATAGGACGATGAAAGGACCTGACCATGCCGCATCTTTAGAGCCGAAAGGTCTAGCCGAACTGGTTAAAAACATCCGTAAGCTGGAGCAGGCCTTCGGAGACGGTGAGAAAAAGATTTTGGACATAGAGATGCCTCTGAGGCTTAAAATGACGAAAAGCATAGTAACGACGCGCTACATAAGGGCTGGAGAGGTCATAAGAAGGGAAGATCTCACCGTTAAATGTCCGGGAACGGGGCTCAAGCCGAAATATATTGACATGCTTGTTGGCAAAGTGGCTAAGAAGGATTTGCCCGAGGATACTATCGTTCCACTTGAGGCTCTCGAGTGGTAGATTTCTTTGCCTCGTAAATCATATCACAGATTTCTCTTACGGCTCCTCTCCCACCTGGATTTTTTGTCACGTAGTCGGCCTCTCTCACTACTTCAGGCATGCTACCTTTTGGCGCAATCGACAATCCGGCAAACCTCATGCATTCGAGATCCGGGGTGTCGTTTCCGACGAAGCAAGCTTCCTGCGGAAGAACTTTCTCTCTTTCCAAGATTTTCTTGAAGGCATTTAGTTTGTTTTTCTCACCCGTCACGCATTCCAATCCTAGTTTTGCGCATCTCTTTTCGACAATCGGATTTATCTCCGAGCTTATTACAACGGTTTTGACGCCGATCTCTTTCAGTTTTTGCAATCCAATTCCGTCTGATCTCCAACAGCAGACCATCTCTCTTCCGTCTTGATCGACGTAAACCTTGTTGTCTGTGAAAACTCCGTCGAAATCGAAGGCTACCAGCTTTATCCTCTTCAGTTTTTCTCTGCTAGGTTTCTTCATCAAAAGAACTTGATAACCTCATGCTTTTAAGAATCGTTAATAAAATCGAACCTCCTAATTTAATGGATGCGGACAATCTTCATGACGATTCCGGATTGGTTTTCGGCCAGAAATATCATCCAAACCGACGCCTTCAGGATATTAAAATCTCAGGAGGACCTGCGGATAGTGGTATTTTCCCCTTTTGCTGGCGGAAGATCTTGTCTGGAAGATTTGCCGGGCGTGAAAGGGGAGAATGTGATTTTTGAGGATCAGGCCAGATATCTACCAAATTTCGTGGAAAGGCTGTTCAGGAAGATGCAGGAACTGATCGTTTTCAACATAAATTACGTAGAAAACGTTTGGTTTAAGGAAAAATATCTGATGAGGGAAAATCTTCTGCTCTACTCGTCTTTTGAGGTTCTCAAAAGAATTCTTGGAAAGAGAAGGTTTCTTCTGAGGTATCTTGACTCTTTAGATTGGCTATTGGCAAGTCCGAAGCACTCGAGATATCTGGAACTCTTCAGGAAATACAAACCGGACCTTGTTTTTTCAACAAACATACTGAGGCATACAGATTGGAAGCTCGTGCAAACAGCCCGCAGAGCAGGGGTTCCAGTAATCTCAATGGTTGCGAATTGGGATCATCTCACAAAGGGGATTCTTCCGCCCTCAGATTTCGTCATCGCTTGGAGCGAGTTCAACAGGAAGGAGTTAATGTCTTACTATGGGTATCATCCGAATCAGATCGCGATTGTCGGAATCCCGCATCAGGATTATTTTGTAAGAGTAAACCCCGAGGAGGCTAAAAGGAAGATAAGAACGGAGCTCGGACTCAAAGAGGAAAAACTTATCCTTTACACAACTGCTCGGAGCATATATTACGAGCCTGAAATAGTGGAGATTTTATGCGAGGCGGTTAGAAAGGGCGAAATCAATTTCCCGGTTCACGTTCACGTCCGCGTTCATCCGGAGGACAACTACGCCAGATATAGGCACATAGAGGAGAAGTATGGCGATTTTGTGACCTTTGAGGGCGGAGGTAAGACCTTGGTTCCAAGAGTCTATTCCGTGAAGGCTCAGACCGAAATGGATACGAGGGGTAAAATGTGGCTACCTGATGAAGGAGATATGATTCACTATGCTGAGCTTCTCTACTCGTGCGATGTTGCTGTCAATATTGCTTCGTCCGTTACCTTGGACTCTGTTGCCGTGGACAAGCCAACAGTCAATATAGCCTTTGACGGATATCGGGAAAGGCCATTCATAGAGTCGACGAGGAGATACTTTTACACCACGCACTACAAAGTAGTTGCGAAGTCTGGTGGGGTTAAAATCGCGAGGAATCCGAAAGAGCTTGTCGATTTCATAAACATGTATCTGGAGAATCCGGAGCTAGACAGGGAAGGGAGAAGGAAAATTGTCGAGGAAAGCGGGGGACCGATTGATGGGAAATGTGGAGAGAGAATCGCAAAGGCTGTTTTAGAATTCCTAAAGAAGACGAGTGGATAAGGAATGCCGTTCAATGTGGTATTTTTCACAGAAGGTGGAGAAAACGCAGGTTTTGGTCACATAACTAGATGCAGGGCTCTTTCCGATGCTTTTGAAGAGGTTGGTAGGGAGACCACTTTCGTTGTAAAAGGCGATGAAAAAATCGTCAAGTTTCTAAATAGGGACGTAGTTTTGGAAAATTGGATCGATGATTTCGAGACGTTCAAAAGCTTTCTTTCTTCCGCCGATCTTGTTGTGATAGACTCGTACTTGGCGTCGCTAGACCATTACCGGTGGGCAAGTGAGTTAAAAAGGTGTCTATTTGTTGACGATTTCAGAAGATTGGACTATCCGCCAAAAAGCATCGTCTTGAATGGAAGCATCTACGCTGAGAAGCTGAGATATCCAAAAAGGAAGGGTGTTCGATATTTATTGGGTTCAAAGTTCGCACCGCTTAGAAGGGCTTTCTGGGAGGTTGAAGAAAAAGTTGTAAATCCGGAGATCGAAAAAATTTTTGTCAGTTTTGGTCTAAATGACACGAGGAGATTGATACCGTCAGTGGTGAAAACTCTTTCCGAGAAATTTCCACAGTGTGAGCTATGCGTTGTCGTAGACCCACAGTCGCCGAGTGGAAAGAAGTTGCTTTCGATGGATTTGAAAAACGTGAAGATTTTCGGAAACTTATCCGCGGAAGAGATGAAGGAACTCATGCTTGAATGCGATGTTGCCGTGAGTGCTGGAGGTCAGACTACATATGAACTCGCCAGAGTTGGAGTACCTTCTGTTCTCATAGCCGTGGCGGAAAATCAGCTCTTGAACTGTAAGGGTTGGCAGGGGGCTGGATTCGCTTATTACGTTGGTTTTGCCGGAAGTGAGAATACACTCCGAAAAATAATCGAGCACCTGAAAAAACTTGAAGACGAAAAAATTAGGTCAAAGATGAGTAAAATTGGGAGAAAATATGTCGACGGGCAGGGGGCTAGAAGAGTTGTTAAAGAATTTCAGAATAGTGGATGAAATCGTTTTGCTAAAGACTTGAGAAACAGTAGTTGGACTCCGGAAGTGGATGGATAAACTCCAATTTGGCTAAAAAGTCGTAAATCTCAAAAATTTATTGCAAGATTAATATAGTCAATTGGTAGACTCAAGTATGGGAGGAATCCAGATGGGTGAGAGCAAAAACATCGTTGTCGCCACAATCAAAAGCTGGAATATTAGGCTGGCAGAAAAACTTCAAAAAGAATTGGAAGGGAAATACAATGTATATATCATGACAAAGAAAGAGGATTTGTCGCCTGAGAATCTAGAGAACATTCGACCGATTTACATCTTTTTTCCCCATTGGTCTTGGATTATTCCACCAGAGGTGTATACGAGATTTGAATGTATAGGTTTTCACATTACAGACTTACCGTATGGTCGAGGAGGAAGTCCACTACAAAATTTGATTTTGAAAAAGAAATACGAAACAAAAATAACAGCTTTTCGGATCGGCAGAGACATAGATGCTGGGGAAATTTATTTGAAAGTCCCATTTTACATAGGATTGGGTAGCGCAGAGGAAATTTTTATTAAAGCATCTGAGATCATTTTCACAAAAATGATTCCTCAAATTTTAGAATCCAGACCAATTCCTGTACCACAAACGGGGGAAGTAGTAATTTTCAAAAGAAGAAGCCCAGAGGAAAGTAATTTAGCAGGAGCAGATATTAAAAATCTCGATGATCTTTATGATTTCATAAGAATGTTGGACGCTGAGGGATACCCCAGAGCTTTCATTAAGATAAATAATGTGGTAATCTTGTTTTCAGAAGCACACAAGAAGGAAGGAAAAGTAGTTGGGAGGTTTGAGGCAGTTGAAGAACAAAATTCTGGCTATAGTAGCGCACCCTGATGATGAAATTTTAGGATGTGGTGGAACTCTAGCCAAGTTTGCAAAACAGGGATGGGAAGTATATGTGCTGAGTCTTAGTCGCGGCGTAACTTCGCGATACGAAAGTGAAGAAAAAAGTAGCAAAAAAAAGATTAGTGAGTTAGAAATTCAGGCTCGAGAGGCAAATAAGATAATTGGCACAAAGCGACTTTTCATGCTCGATTTTCCAGACAATATGTTTGATACAATACCCCTACTTAAAATTGTAAAATCAATTGAAAAAATTAAAAACATGATACGTCCTAGTTTTGTTTTTACTCACTTCAGAGAGGATCTCAATATTGATCATAGAATAACATATGAGGCAACTATTACTGCAATGAGGCCTTTACCTAATGAAACCGTGAAAGAGATACTTTCCTTCGAAATAATGTCTTCAACGGAATGGCGGTACCCCACTCGTTTTTCACCAAATGTATTTGTCGATATATCGGATACGATTGATCTAAAGCTTCATGCCATGGAGGCCTACAAAGAGGAGTTGAGAACACCTCCTCACCCCCGCTCTCTCGAAACTATAAAATTTAATGCGGCAGTTTGGGGAAGTAAAGTTGGTCTAAAATTTGCCGAAGCCTTTGAATTAATACGGAAAGTATGCTAATTTATGGTCTGATAGAATGAAGCAGAAACACGGAAACTTGGCAAATTTACGTCTGAAAAAATTCAAAATTGATGATATAGAGCTGATTAATTTCGTGAATTTAAACAAAGACGAGAAGAACATCGTTTTGAAGATGAGAAATCATGATACAGTGAGGAAGTGGATGTATAATAATAGGATCATCTCGCCGCACGAACATTACCGTTTTATTTGGTCTCTCAAAAAAGATTCAAAAAACTTCTATTTTTTGGTCAGGAGGCAAAACAAATTTATGGGGGTAGTGTATCTAACCAGAGTGGATTTCATGAACAGAAACGGATATTTGGGTCTGTATGCGAATCCTTTTTTTTCTGAGAAAAAAATTGGAACAATTTTGGGAAATATTCTTCTAAAACTTGCTTTCGACATTGCGGGACTTCACACTCTGAAGCTGGAGGTCATAGAGGACAACGAGAGGGCGATACATCTATATAAAAAATTGGGTTTTGTCGAAGAAGGAAGGTTGAGAGAATTTGTCTTCAGAGATGGAAAGTGGAAAGACGTAATTATTATGGGAATGACCGAAGAGGAATATCGGAGAAAGCGTCATGAAAGTGGAGTTGAAAATAGGAGATAGAATAATCGGCGAGGGGCATCCAGTATTCATAGTCGCCGAGCTTTCCGCAAATCATCTTCAAAAGTTGGACTTGGCGAAAGAAACGATAAAAGCCATGAAAAAGGCGGGCGCGGACGCGGTAAAGCTCCAGACTTACACTCCCGATACGCTTACGATAAACTCAAAAAAGGATTATTTTAAAATCAAACAGGGGACGCCTTGGGACGGCCACTATCTCTACGATCTCTACAAACAGGCTTACATGCCTTGGGAATGGCACGAGGAGTTATTTGATCTCGCCAGAAAACTAAATCTCATATGCTTTTCCACACCATACGAGAGAACCGCCGTCGATTTTTTGAAAAAGTTTGATGTTCCAGCCTACAAAATCGCTTCTTTTGAGGTAACCGATATCCCCTTCATCGAATATGTCGCCAGCCAAGGAAAACCGGTGATGATCTCAACGGGAATCGCTACCCTCTCCGATATCGAGGAAGCTCTCACCGCCTGCAGGAGGGTCGGTAATGATCAGGTCATCCTCCTAAAGTGTGTCTCAGAATATCCAACACCTTTGGAAAATGTCAATTTATTGACGATCTCCGACATGAGGAAAAGGTTCGGAGTTCTTGTAGGTCTTTCAGACCACACTCGCGGAATCTCTGTTCCAGTCGCCAGCGTGGCTCTGGGTGCGGTTTTGATAGAAAAGCACTTCATACTGGATAGAACGATCGGCGGACCTGACAGCGCTTTTTCGCTGGAGCCAAGAGAATTCTCGGAGATGGTGAAGGCAGTCAGAGAGGTTGAGAAGGCTCTCGGCAAACCGACCTATGAACTTACGGAAAAACAAAAGAAGAGCCGGCAGTTAGCAAGGTCGCTTTTCGTCGTTAGGGATGTAAAGAAAGGAGAGATGTTTACCGAGGAGAACGTCAGATCGATAAGACCAAACTACGGCCTACCACCGAAGTATCTCAAAGAAATCCTCGGCAGAAGGGCAAAGTTTGACATAGAAGCAGGCACACCCCTGACTTGGGAAATGATAGAGTAAGAATCAGGTTAGCCTCTTGAATCCAGCATGGGCGACTGGTCCTTTCAGCATGCTTTGAACTTTCTCATCCGCGATGGCTTTAGCAAGAATTTCGAAAACTTCGTCGACATTTCCGAGATACTTCTCGATGCATTCTTCTGTGTGGCTATAGGAGACATAAAAGCTCTTGGATGCTAAAAATCCTCTCTCGAGCATTTCCTGCGTGAAGAGAGTGTATATCTCCTGGTTTATCTCTCCATAGCCCAGCTTGTAAGTGGCCAGAGCCGGCATTCCGACAACCTCAAGTTTTAGACCGTTTTCATCTGCCATCTCTTTCCATCCTTTCATAACCTTCTCACCGATTTTTCTCACGTGCGCAGGTACTCTACACCTCTTCAGCTTTCTGATGGTCGCGATAGCCGCCGCCGGTCCTATCCTTTCCGTCCAGTAAGTGCTGCTTATAAAGCTCTCCTGCGCCACATCCATCACTTCTCCTCGCCCGATAACAGCACCCATTGGGAAGCCGTTACTCATAGCCTTCCCGAAAACGGCAATGTCAGGATAGACCCCATAAAGCATGTGAATTCCACCGACATTCATTCTCCACCCCGAAGATATTTCATCAAAAATCAGGACCGCTCCGATTTCGTCGGCGATTTTCCTCACTTTCTGAAGGAAGCCGTTTTTCGGTTCTTGTTCCCTTCTCGGTTCCATCACAATAACTCCAATATCGTCGTTTTCCTGGATGATTTTTTCTAATTCCTCTATCTTGTTGTAATGGAAAGGCAATGCTGTGCCTTTTAGAACTCTGGGAACCCCAAGCGGCTTTAAGCCAGGAAGGAGGTGTCCATCAAGACTTCGCTCATCCGCTAAATTTGCCGCTAGATACCAGTCATGCCAGCCGTGATATCCGCAGAAAGCGATTTTGTCTTTTCGGGTATATGCTCTGGCAATTCTGACAGCAACCGCCATTGCTTCCCCACCAGTTCTTGTATATCTGACCATCTCAGCCCAAGGATGGAGTTTTAAAAGAAGTTCGGCGAGCTCGACCTCTTCCGGAGAGTTCAAGGTACACATCGAGCCCTCGTTTATCACTTTCTTCACGGCTTCGTTCACATCGTCATCCGAGTAACCGAGAATGCAGGCGCCAATCCCCATATATGTATCGATGTATCTGTTTCCATCTAGATCCCACACCTCAACCCCTTTTGCTCGTCGAAAGTACGATGGCCACTGCTCGGGTAGAAACATCTCTGCCCTTTTCGAGAGGAGCTGTGTTCCTCCCGGAATGAGCTTTTTGGCTTTTTTCCAGAGTTTTATACCTTTGCTGGGCTTTCTCACATTCATCACTTTTTTACAATCTCTCTGTCTTCTCTTAACGATTTTTCGTATCCTTCATTCCTTTTTATGCCGCGGTTTATTTCGGCAAGTTCAGGATGCTCCTTCAGCAACTCCAAAACATCCTGCATGTGAAAGATTTCTTTTCCAATTCTTTCGTAAACCTCTCTCACAAATCTCAGATCCTCTTCTCTGTCGACGGTCCAACGCAAATGAGAGAGATCATGCTCAGCCTCAAAACTTCCTATCTTAAATTTTTCGGGATGTTTTCGTATGTATGGTGTGACGTGCTCTCTCTCCGAAAGTTTGGTGGCATTCTCCCACGCCTTTTTCAAAGCATCAAACGAGAACACCTCCACATCGAGTCCATCCGGAAAAGTTGGCCTGACAGTATTGCTCACATAATCAAAATCACCTTTCAAGAAAAATTCCACCGTTTTATCGACGATTTCTGGGTCAATAAGAGGACAATCAGCGGTAATCCGAACAACAACGTCCGCTTTAAATTCTTTGGCCGCCCGATAATATCTGTCTAAAACATCATCTTCGCTACCCCGGAAGGTCTTGACCCTGCACTGCTCTGCAATTTTTACGATTTCATCATCTTCAGCATTTGTTGTAGTGGCTACAACGATTTCATTTATGAGCTTAGCTCTTTTCACCCGCTCTATCACATACCATAACATGGGTTTTCCACAGATCTCTTTCAGAACTTTGCCCGGAAGACGGGTAGATCCCACTCTCGCTTGTATGATAGCTACAGTTTTTCTCATCCTTAGACCCTCACCACTCTTCCGGTTTTCGCGGATAGTTTCGCAGCAAGCGCTATTTCCAAGGTCATTTTTCCCTCCTCGCCATTTACTTCCGGTCTGTCTTTTCCCTCCAAACATTTTATGAAATGTCTCATTTCCTCTACATACATTCTATTCCAGTCACATCCCCGATACACATTTCGCCATTTTTTGTTTTTTGCCAGAAAAACTCTTACACTTCCAGCGGGGAAACTCCAGACAACAGTTCCTTCCTCTCCTACGATCTCGCACATTCTAGAATAATCCCTCCTCACGAAATCGATATGAACGTTTGAAAGTTTGTTTTTTTCATGCTTCATGAGAATGCTCGCCGTATCCTCGACATTGATTTCAAGCGGGCTCAACTTTCCAGCGAAACAAAAGACCTCATTGACATTTCCCAAAAGCCATCTCATATAGTCTATCTCATGTGATCCGTCCAAAATTATTCCGCCACCCATCTCCTTCCTAGCTGTGTAGCTTTTCCGATAATCCTGCCAAGGTCTCCAGTCAGGAAGATATTGCTCAGCCTGTGCTCTACCGAACATCACTTTTCCGATCTCTCCACTTTCGATAATTTTTTTCACGAGTCGCATACCGGGATGAAATCTGAAATTGTATCCCACCGAAATGATCAAACCCTTTTTCTCTGCTTCTTCGATAATTTCGTCTACACCATCCATCGAGTGGGAGAGGGGTTTTTCGATGAACACATTTGCACCCGCATGCAAGGCCTGCCTGGCAAGAGGGACATGATTAACCGGAGGCGTACAGATGAGAGCCCCATCAGGTTTTTTCGCTAACGCCGATTCCAAATTCTTCTCGATTTCTACTCCATATTTTTCTCCAACATATTTGAGCCTCTTCGCATCGCTGTCGTATGCCGAAAGTTTTTTGATCCCCAACGAAAGCAGATTTTTAATGTGACGTTCTCCTATAGACCCACATCCTACAACCAAAATTTTAAGGTCCTTCATCGGGAAATCTCCCTCCCGATTTCTTTGACCACAGATATTGTTCTCATGACATCCTCATCCGTCATTTTGGGAAATAAGGGCAAGGTGACTATTCTTTCGCTAATGTCTTCAGCCACTGGAAAATCTTCTGGTCTGAAACCGAATTTTTCCCTATAATAGGAAAATTTGTAGACGGGAATGTAGTGCACCGCCGCACCGATTCCCCTCTCCCTAAGATGAAGAATGAATTCATCTCTGTTGATCCCTTTACAGACAAGCACGGTGAAAATATGCCAAGCATGCCGAACGTGAGGTCGAGAAATCGGAAGTTCTACGAAAGGAACGTCAGCCAGTTCCTCCATGTAGATTTTGACGATCTCTTCTCTTCTTTTGAGGAAATATTCTAGCTTTTTCAGTTGGGAAAGACCGAGCGCAGCCTGAAAATCTGTCATTCTGTAATTTCTGCCCAGCATCTTCACATCGTATGTCCATTTCCCCTTAGGTCCAAACCTCTCAAGCGCGGCGGTTTCAACACCCTGATTTCTAAGGATTCGCATTTTTTCAGCGAGCTCATCATCATCAGTAACGCACATCCCGCCCTCTCCTGTTGTGATATGCTTCACAGGATGGAAACTGAATATTGTGATGTCTGCGAAACTTCCAACCTTTTTTCCTTTATACTCGGCACCAAGCGCGTGGGCTGCATCTTCAATCAGCCATAAGTCATTCTCCTCAGCAATCCTTTTCAGCTCATCGATTTCACAGGGATGCCCGGCAAAGTCAACGTAAATTATCGCCCTTGTTTTTTCGTTTATTTTTTTCTCGACCTCTTCGGGGTTTATATTAAAGGTATCTTTTTCTATGTCGGCGAAGACAGGCTTGAGCCCAGCATACAGGATAGAGTGCGCTGTAGCCACAAACGTAAATGGTGTTGTTATCACTTCTCCGCTCTCTATCTCCAAAGAATTGACAGCGATATCCAACGCGGCAGTCCCGGAGTTGACCGCAATCCCGTGTTTGCTCCCGACGTAATCGCATACAGCATTTTCAAATTCTTTAACTTTACTGCCCATTACGATCCAATCACTTCGCAGAACCTTCACAACTTCTTCGATATCTTTCTCATCTATCCAGTGAAGTCCGTATGGAAGGAACTTCATGCTCCCGCCAGCCATTGCTCGGTTTTCTTTATTCCCTCCTCCAAACTTATTGCAGGTTTCCATCCTAGAAGTTTTCTTGCTTTCGAAAAATCACATACGAGTTTTCTTATTTCAGCCTGTGGATGTGGATGCTTCACATGCTTTATCATTTTATTATTTCCACAGATCATAAGTGCGAGTTCGTTTATGCTCACATCTCTTCCAGTTCCCGCATTGATGATCTCACCCACAGCCCTTCTGCTCTCCATAGCCCTTACGATGAAGTCTGCACAGTCCTCGACATAAAGAAGATCGCGCGTCTGTTCGCCATCCCCGAAAACTAGGAGAGGTTTCTTCTCCAACTTTCTCTTGATGAAAATGCTAACTACCCCACCCTCGCTGTCGCTTCGCTGGAAAGGCCCGTAGGTGTTAAATGGTCTCGTTACGACAACAGGCAATCCGTATGCCCGGAAGTAGGAGAGCGCAAGTTCCTCTCCTGCAAGCTTAGAACTGGCGTAAGGGGAGGCCGGCTTTACCGGGTGGTTCTCACTTATCGGTTTTCCCAGACTGGTATCATAGACTAAACAAGTTCCAACGAGCACGAGTTTCGCATCACGTCTTCTGCATTCCTCCAAAACATTATGAGTTCCGATAACATTCACCCGAAATGTTTCCTCCGGATCTTCTATCGATTTCTGAACATTTATTTGGGCAGCAAGGTGAACGCAGATATCAACATCTTCAAAAACTTTCTTCATTTTTCTGACATCTAGAACATCTCCCTTGACAAATTTGAAACATTTGTTTTTCAAGAATTCGTTTATGTTCGCTAAGCTGCCGCTACTCAAGTTGTCGTAAGCGATGACATTATAGTCAGAGGAAAGAAGCCTCTTCACAACCCATCTACCGATAAATCCTGCGCCCCCGGTGACCAGAACCTTCAAATTTAAGCCTCCGGAAGAAGCTCCTCAAGCATCTTTTCGATCTCTTTTTTGGTCATCGGTTTGGTATCACAGGATCTGTAGGGTTTAACCTCCGCCTTCTTAGCTTTTGGATACTCAAAATTTGCTCGTATCTCTTTTATCTCCGGAAGGACGATGAACATATCCTCGGTTTCTAGGGCTCTCTCGGCTTCCCCTTCCGTCATCAACTCCTCATAGAGCTTTTCTCCGGGCTTCCTCCCAATTATCTTGGTTTTTATCTTTTGGGGATCATGTCCATACTTCTCAGCAAACTTTTCGATCATAGTCGTAGCTAAGTCAGAGATGTTTACAACTGGCATCTTGAAAATGAAGATTTCCCCGCCTTTCGCCATTTCTGTGGCTCTTATGAGAAGCTCAATTGCCCTTTTGCTAGACATCACGAATCTTGTCATTGCCGGATCCGTGATGGTCACAGGACCGCCTTTTTTTATCTGCTCTAGGAAAACCGGGATGACTGAGCCGCTCGAACCAACGACGTTTCCGAATCTAACACTTGAAAAAACGCTTCTCCTAGCCCCTTTGTAATAATTGGCTGCTGTGATAAGCCTTTCACATAGAAGCTTTGTCGCCCCCATAACATTAGTTGGATTGACGGCTTTATCGCTACTCGTGAAGATCACTTTCTCGACTTCTTCTTGAATCGCTACATCAATCACGTTCTGCGTACCCAAAACATTGGTTTTCACCGCCTCGAAGGGATTGTACTCGCACTCCTCCACGTGCTTCAAAGCGGCCGCATGAAAAACCAAATCTATATCTTCTACTGCATATCTCAATCTGTCTTTATCCCGGACATCTCCGAGAAGGAATCTTATGTCCTCTCTCTCCCCGATTTTCAATTTCAGCTCAAACAAACGTGTTTCATCCGAGTCCAGAACTCTCACTACTTTCGGTTTGTGTTCAAGCAACTCTTGAACAAGCAGGCTTCCTATCGATCCTGCTCCTCCAGTCACGAGGATTTTCTTTCCTTCAATGAAGCTCATTATTTCTTCACCATCTTTTCTACCAATTCTGCGACTCTCTCAGATGACTTCCCGTCTATTCGGTAAAAATATTTCCTCACGAATTTTTCACGGTTTTTCATCAATTCATTTTGACTTTTCTTGTTTAGAAGTCTTTCGATTGTTGGAAGTAGCTCGCCTTTTCTTCTCACCTCCACGGCTACCCCCTCATCTATCAATAGCTTCGGGTAATACCTGATCGGATAAGGCTTTCCAGTCAAATTGACGATGATCACGGGTTTTCCTATTGCGGCGGCTTCGCTTCCAACAACAGATGCATCGGTTATTAAAATATTGCATGAAGCCAACAAATCGTAAAGATTCTCTTTTTTGCTCATGAAGTATTATCTTTTAAGTCTCACTAGATGAGCTGTCTCCTCTTCCGTCCAATACTGAATATCAATAGGATTACAAGAAGCGTACACAATGAGTTCAGCCCCAGCTGGTAAACCCAATTGTTTTTTATTTTATCGGCCTTCGCTAAAAGTTAAAATTTTATCTTTTACTATCCCAACTAGCGACTGCTGAGATAAATTTATCTGCTATTTTTTTCCAATCATAGTTTTCTTCTACAAACTTCCTTGCGGCGTATGTACATTTTCTTCTCTCATTTTCTTGAATTAGCATATGCGTAATTGCTCTAACGGCTTCACTTTCTTCTTTGTAAACGAATCCATAAGGACCGACAATATTCACAAGAGCAGGGATGTGGGGAACTACTGGATAAGCTCCGCATGCCCAAGCTTCTAAAAGTGGTATGTTCCAACTTTCATAAGAAGAGGACGAAAGATAGATTTTTGCTCTCTTCAGAAGAGAAATTTTTTCTTTCTCTGGTATTATGCCGGTAAAAATAATATCAGGTTCGTTTTTTGTCATACGCATCAGTAGTTCCTTTTCCGGACCATCACCTATAATGCACAGTTTCGCATCCTTCACTTTCTCTTTTACCCTTCTAAAGATCTCTATTGCCCTGTCAACTCGTTTAACGCGAGTAAGTCTGCCCAGAACAACGATTAGGTTTTCCTTGTCTTCAGAATATTCGTAATCTTCAATATTCACACCATTGCCAGTCACAAAGATCTTTCTGGCATCAATTCCGACGAAATCTATGATAAGTTTTTTACTTTCTGTAGAGATCGTTTCAACCAGATCTGCCATCCTACTACCAAGTGTCGCGAGCACTAGCTCCCCTAGAGACGTGGGGCAGGCATATGCTCCCTTGTTCAAAAAGAAACCGTAAAACAACACATTCAACCCGCCGATACCATGGATGCTTGCAATAAACGGGATTTTATACAGTTTACTTATCACGGGAGAAATAATAAAGCCTTCACTTGACCAACTGTAGATGAAGTCTGGTTTATATTCCTCGGCTATAAACATTCCAGCTCTTAAAAGCTCCATCAAGTTTTTTCCAAAATTAAATGTCTTCTTAAACATACTGTGTTCGGTAGTCCAGTTCCCAACTCTACAAACCCTAATTCCATCAATTACCTCCGTTCCGCCTTCTGGTAAAAAAGCTATAGCAGTTACCTCGTGTCCTCTTTTGACGAGTTCTCTCGCTATAAAAAAACCGTGTGCTTGTAATCCGCCCGTGATTATTATTTGGTCGTTTTGCTTATAGGGAAAATCAGGATTTAGGAATAAAAATCTCATAAGCTATCCGCCCCGCCCTCTGGCAAGTTTTTCTATTAAACTAGCCACCCGCTGAGAAGACATCTCATCCAACTTATAGAAATACTTTCTTATAAATTTCCAGCGATTTTTCGCAAGGTCTTTGCTTTTCAGAAGCCGCTTGATTGAGTTGTCGAGTTCATATTCTTTTAGAACCTCAATGGCTACTCCCTCGTCCGCTAACAATTTGGGGTAATATCTGTTTAGGTAGGGTTTACCGGTTAAATTGACGATTATTACGGGTTTTCCCATTGCAGCGGCCTCGCTCCCCACTACTGAGCCCTCAGTTATCAAGAGATCACAAGAAGCCAACAAATCGTAAAGATTCTCCTTTTTGCTCACGAATGTTTTGCTTGTATCCTCTCCTTGTAAAAAGCGCAGATATCTTTCGTTCGGTTCAGTTGGATGAGGTCTGATAAGCAAAAAGCAGTTCTTCATGTTTAGCACTATCTTGTTTAAAAGTCTCACTAGATGAGCTGTCTCCTCTTCCGTCCAATACTGAATATCAATAGGATTACAAGAAGCGTACACAATGAGTTTAGCCCCAGCTGGTAAACCCAATTGCTTTTTTATTTTATCGGCCTTCGGTTTTAATCTAAAAATATCGTCCATCAGTGGATTTCCCGTGATTACAATCTTTTCCGACGGTATGCCTCTACTTTCAAAAAAATTCTTTGAATATTCGCCCCAGACAGCAATTTTCATACACTCAGCACCATACCTATCATATCCGGGTTCAGGATTTCCGGACAATATGCTGGAAGTTCTTCTAACGAGAAGTTTTATGGAATGAGCAATATTTCCAGAGAACAAAACATTTTTGATGATATTTATGAAATAACTTGGTCCTAAGCTTCTATGCGGAGTGTCCACAACTATCCCTTCAGCTATGAGAAGCGTTGGTATTCCCAGTCTGTTAGCTCCTCTGACGAAATAGAGACAACCTGGGTCGATATCGTTTAAAACAACCACAACGTCGGGTTTCTCCTCTCGTAGGATAAACTCCGGATCCTTCTTTCGATAATCTTGAACCCGTTTAAATCGAATTCCGTTTTCTTGAAGTGCTCGCTCTATCCCAGCTCTACCCTTTTCGCCGTATCCTTCCAAACTTATCGCAAGTACATCTCCTTTCAGCTTCTTCGCAACTTTGGAAAACATTCTAACGTGGTAGACATTTCCAGGAATGAAGAGAACTTTGTAGTTCATCTTCTTTTCCTCCTTCTGAATCTTTCGAGAATCGTTTCTACCTCCCATCTCAAAACCATCTCTTTCTCATAGTTTTTGACGACGAAATTTCTCGCTTTCTTGGCAATCCTTGTCACATCTTCATAATTCTCCATTATCCATTGAATCTTTTTGGAAAGCTCGTTTTTTGAGTACGGATCAAAAGTGATAGCAAATTTCTTCAATTCTTCCGGAATGGCATACACGCTAGCTAGGACAGGGGTCCCGCTCGCCATCGCCTCGAGAATTGAAACAGAAAAGCCCTCCCAGAAAGATGGCAGAACAAAAAGATGAGATCTTCTGTACCATTCAGCTAGCTCCTCATCACTCACATAACCCAGATATCTAACATCCCCCTCATTTTCTCCTACCGCTCCGATTATGTTGAGCTCAACTCCACGAAGTTTTCTGCAGACTTCTTTCAGAGCCCCAAGGTTTTTTCTGGGTTCATCCCTTCCGACGAAAAGAATCTTGAAAGCTCCGCCTGGTTTTTTTCCTTTTGGCCTGAAAAATTTGGTATCCACAAAATTGCGCCCCTTTACGTAATCCCTCACACCATGCCTTTCTAAAAATCTGTCGCATTCTCTTGTGGCCGATATGATTAGATCAGATTTTTTGATAAAACAAATGTAAAGCTCTTTCAGAGGAAAAAACGTGAGCTTGGAGAATAGGGGCAGGTTTTTTGCTAAAGCATCTAGATCCCCTGCTTCATGACAAACGTAGAAGTTTTTCCTAGTTTTCCACATTCCGCCCCCATGGGCTATAACGATATCAAAATCATCAAGAATACCTTTTCTATTCAGATAAAACGAGGCCCAAATCGTGTTATATCCAACCGCCTTTTCCGGAAAAATTCTGTTCACGCAAACCTGTTCAAAATCGATGTTTTCGTTTTTTTCAAAAACCCCTAAAACAGGCTCTATTCGGGCGTAACTCTTAAATGTCTCCGCAAGTCCAAGCATCACTCTTTCCGCTCCTCCCAGCCATCCCCTCTGCCAAATGAATACTTTCAAATCGCTTTTCATCCTCACAACCACTTGGAGACAGAAGTTTATTCTAGTTTTCCAAGGATTCCTTCCCTCCAACCACGGAATAACTCCTTGAAAAAGTTTCTCCCTTTGCTCACAGAAAGATAGAAGCACTCCAGAAATGCCACAAAAAACGCCGCGATCAGGCAAGCGCTACTTCCATTCTTGCGTATGAAATAGCTCTTGTGACTCCAATAATACCTAAGCCATCTTCTGTAATCCGGTTCCCTACATCCACCACTTTCCGGTGGCATGTGTTTGATCGAGTAAAATGGAACATAGTAAAGTTTCTCCCCAAGCTTTCTAAGTCTAAAAGAGAAATCACAATCCTCAAGGTATGCGTTTCCCTCCCCTAGTTTTTCGTCAAATATCAATCCAGAACCCCTCCGCACGATGAAGCAAGCTCCTGGAAGATGCGATATTTCAACGATTTTCTCCAGCCTTTCCCCAAACCCGGCGAAAACCAAACCCAAGGGGAAAATCATCTTTCCCACAAAAATTCTATCCAGCAGATGGGATTTCACTCCCTCTATCCTAAAGCAGAAATTTTTCAGTTCGGAGTATCTTTCACATTCCTTCAGAAAGTTTTCGTCAATTCTTACGTCGTCGTCAAGGAAAATCAGGAACTCCCCCCTGGCTTTCTCTATCCCCCTGTTTCTCGCTCCCGGTAATCCCAACTTCCTATCGAAGATTATTTTGACAATATCTAGGATGCTCTTTTCTTCGTGGCTATTTATAACGTTAAGAGTATCCTCGTCCGGATTCTCAGTCACGATGATTACCTCAACCCTTTCTCTGAGTTTCTCAAATTTCTGTTTCTCCAGATCCGTGAGGAGCCTGTCTAGCTCAACCGGTCTTCTATAGGTGGGGATGATCACGGAGAACGTCTTAACAGAGCCTTCCAAAATCCCACCTCGTTCGCAAAATATTTCACGATTAAAAGAGAAAACACTCCAGGGAAAAACTTCGGTCCGCCAGCCACCGCAGCTTTAACTGATATTAAAAGAAGAGGGGAGATTCCGAGAATGAAAAGCAGGAGCCCAAGAATAGGCCAGAAAGCTGTGAGAACCGCCCAAGCCACGACGGCGAAGGGTAAAAATAGCGCAACATACCTTTTCCACCGGAATCCCCATCCTATCTCTTTCCCAAGTCGGAACATCAGACCAGCACCATAACCGTACGCAACTTGCTGCCTCCAGAACTTCCGCACGCTGCTCTTGTAAAAGTGCTCAAATCTCGCCCTCCTCGTTCCGTAGATTTTCCACCCAGATTTCATCATCCTGAAATGAAATTCCGAATCCTCACCCCACTGAATTTTTTCGTCAAACAACCCCTCAGGCAGGGCTTCTCTTCTCCACACTCCACATTCGCAAGGGACCGAATGGGTTTCTACGATATCTTTTTCTTTGAGCGTTGGCGTTGTGACCAGACTGACCTGGGCCATGCCAGGTATAAAATAAACACATTTTGCCACGAAGTTCTGGCTTTCCGGAAAAACCTGCATGCCGGCCACACCCCCGGCTTCCGGATGCTCCATCAGAACCTTCAAGAGTTCCTCCACACAGTTCTTTTCGAGTCTAACATCAGAATTAAAAGTCAAAATGTATCTCCCCTTCGTCTCTCTTATCCCCAGATTCCTCCCCCTGCTTATGTTGCACCCGGGCTCAACCATGATTTTCAGTTTGGGGAGTTTTTCAGAATATTTTTTTGCGACCTCGACGGTTCCATCCGTGCTCCCCGCGTCCACGATCACAAATTCTATCTCTCTGACTGGATAAGTCTGCTCGAGAAAAGATTCGAAAAACTTCGCAAGCTGATCTGCATTGTTATAAACAGTCATCACCGCGCTTACTTCGTCAGGTCGCGGTAAACCTCCAGAACCCTCCTTCCAATTTTCTCCCATCTGAAGTTCTCCACCCATTTTTCTCCTTCCTCCACAAGTTTCTTTCTCAGATTATCATCCGTCAAAACCGCCAAAATCTTTCCTGCCATATCCTTGATATCCCCCGGGCCGAAAAACAGACCTCCTTTCCCCCCCGAGGCTTCGAGTAGAGGTTCGATTTTCGTCGCAACGAATGGAACCCCTGCCGCCATCGCCTCGAGCAGCACGATTCCAAACCCCTCCACCGTGCTCGCTAAGCAAAAAACATGTGAAGATTTCAGAACTTCCATTACTTTTTCATGGCTTTTCAAAAATCCAAGAAAGTCTACATTTTTCTCGATTTCCAACGCAGCAGCGAGTTTCCTCAGTTTCTCTTCTTCAGGTCCAGTTCCAACAATCTTACATTTGACATCCGGTAGCTCCTTTTTGACCTCCGCGACCGCTCTCAAGATATCATCCACATGCTTGTACTCCACTAACCTCGATATGCAGCAGATTGTTGGGTTTATCTCTTTTTTTGCCTCCAGCTTGCGGATCTTCTCAACATCTACACCATTCGGTATTACTTCTATTTTCTCTTCACAAACACCGTGTTTGACGAGCATTCTTTTGGTAAACTGGCTTACAGCAATGAACCGGTCCCACTTTCTGCTTAACATGAAACTTTCAAGAAGCTCTCCAGCTATGCCGATCACTCCAACGTTCTTAACCCATCTTCCCAACCACACATCATGATATGTCGCAACGGCTGGGATCTTCAACCTTCTAGAAATCAGCCAAGCGACAGGATATGCGATAAAACAATATCCATCGACGATATCCAGTTCCCCCTCCGTTTTTATGCCATCGACGATGAAGCTTAGCCTTTCCACAATGCTCCCTTTCTGGGAATATCTTCTCTCTTTACCAAGCCTGATGACTCTGATTCCCAAAAATTCGCTTTCTTTCTGGTCTCCAATCTCTCTGGTCGTGAAAACCGTCACTTCCTCGCTCTTCGCGATTTCTCTTGCCACGTGAAAGGCCCTCGCCTCAGCTCCTCCTCTCACCTCAACCTCCGGGCTTTTGGGAAAGAACTCCGTGACGATTCCTATTCTCATCCTAAACACCCGGCGTCTGTTCTGAAGCCCCTATTTCGCCCCAACGCACCCATAGGTTTTTTCATACCAGTTTATGAATTTTCGAAGCCCATCCCCTAAAGAGACCTTCGGTCTGAATCCAAGCGATTTAAGTTTGGAGATATCTGCAAGAGTCACCGGAACATCGCCGGGCCAAGATTTACCGGTATACCTAATTTTCGTCTTTCCAGCAAGCCCAGTAATCTTCAAGATTTCCTCCACGATCTCGCTCACCGAGAAATTTCTCCCGTATCCGACGTTGTAAGCCTCGCCCTTCAGTCTCCCCTTCTCGATTATAAGCATTGTCGCATCAACCGCATCGCTTATGTAAAGATAGTCCTTTGTCTGTTTTCCGTCTCCAAGAACCTCGAGTTCCCTCCAGTTTTTTCTCAGTTTTTCGAGCAGATCAAACATGACCCCACGCCGGGATCTCGGACCGTAAATATTGTAATATCTTAGGTTTGCTGTTTTGATGTCATAGAGCGCAGAGTAAGATGCGCAGAAAGCTTCTGCAGCCGCTTTTGAGGCCCCATAATTAGAGATCGGTAAAATAGGCTGGTTTTCATCAGTCGGCAGAACCTCTGTAACACCGTAGACCGTCGATGAGCTTGCAAAAATCACGACTCCAACATCAAGCTTCCTAGCACATTCGAGAACGTTCAGGGTCCCCCTGACATTAACCTCAAAATCCTCAAGCGGATTCTCAGCTGATTTAGGAACGCTTGATTGTGCGGCAAAGTGAAGCACGCCTTCGACTTCCTTCATGCTTCTTTGCAAGTCAGCGATTTTCCTGATATCTCCCTTTACAAGATGAAACTCTTTTTTCTTCACCAAATTTTCCAAGTTCTCCATGAAGCCACATGAGAAATTGTCGATCCCCACAACCTTCACACCATCGGAGATGAATCTTTCGGCGAGATGGCTTCCCATGAACCCAGCCACGCCAGTTACAAGAACCCTGCTTATCTTTTTCAATTTCTCACTACTGTCATATTCACGTGGAATATTAAGAGGTTTCACATCCCTCCGCTATTTTTTCCAAGTTTCTAACCCTCCCCAGCAGAGTCCCATCCAAGAGGTAAACTTCAGCCTCTAGAACGTTCGCCGCCCCACTTTTGAACATCGGACCTATGAACTCCTCAGACATCTTTCTGTTCACAGGAGCTCCCCCAACCATTTCTCCAAAGGCAGGCATGACAATCAACTTTGGACATTTTTTCCCCACTCTGAGTTCTTTCGGTAATTTTGACCGTTCGAGCTCGACCTTTAGCCACACCGGCTCCACTATCCTTCCACCATATTTGTCTCTGATCTCAACCGCTGGATGTGTGTGACCCATCACCAGAACTTTACACCCCATAACATCGGGTGATGGCCATGCATGCCCATGTAGCAGACCAACAGAATTCCCGAGCTTTATTCCTCTGACATCGTGCAGCACAACCCCTCTTGGGACCATTCCTTCTATGTCTCCATCATGATTACCTGGAACGATTTCTACATTCGCATACTTCATGAGCTCCTCGAGTAGTGCTGGAAGCTCCCTCCATTCCTGCCAACTAGCAACCGGAATTCCATGCTTCACATCTCCCAAGAGAATAATCCTGTCAGGTTTGAATCTCTCAACAAGGCTCAAAAGCCTCTTTTTGACCTTCGGTGTCTGGCTTGGAAGAGAAATCCCGCTTTCGGCTAGCTCCCCCTCTACTCCAAGATGCAAATCTGCCACAACCAAGATTTTCTGCCCACCAGCTCTCACTATCAACGCTGGCTCTCCAGGAATCAATTTTATCAATCGCTTTCCTCCTCGAGAATTTCTCTCAGCGGTCTCCCGACATCTGGATCAATTCTATAATACATCCTACTTTTTGGAAGTCTTTTGATTTCCTTTGTTTTCAGCGCTAGAACGGGGGTTCTTCGGAACCCAAAACAAACAATGGCTTCCGCTTCCATCTCCTTCGCTTTCTTCTCAAGCATACGGATCTCATCCTTAGCCACGTAAATCGGTACCAACCTAGAAGTTTTTTTACAGCTCACCAAATATCTCAGTTTTCCTTTTTTGTAGATCTTCAGATCGATTCCGAGAGAGCTTCCGGCTCTATCCCATTCAAATCCAAACTCTTCGAAGAGATATGCCACCCGATATTCAAAATTCGTCCCTCTCTTTTTCTGCGAGACCACGGCAGTCCCCAAGCTTTATTTTTGTGGCTGAAGAATTAAAAATACGAAAATCGATGTCCGAGCTTCCTAGTCTCGTGATTAGAGAAGCAAAAAAGGAAGATCTCAAGAAGGTTTTTGAGATAGAGCTCAAGTGTTTTCCAGACCCCTACCCTATAGACCTTTTAAAGAAGCTTCTTTCAACATATCCTGAGACTTTCCTCGTCGCCGAATTCGAAGGGAGGATCGTCGGTTATATAATAGCAGGGATCAGATGGCTCTCTATCGGCCACATTCTCGCAATCGCTGTAGATCCAGATTACAGAAACAGAGGAATCGGCTCAGCCCTCATGAAAGAGATTTTCCGTCGTTTCCGAAAGCATGGCGTGACCTTGGTTAGACTTGAAGTGAGGAAAAGCAATGTCACTGCCATCAAATTTTACCGCACTCTAGGTTTCGTCGAAAGGTTCGAGGTCCCGTTCTATTACGCTGACGGGGAAAGCGCAATCACCATGGAG
This sequence comes from Candidatus Hadarchaeales archaeon, assembly GCA_038823825.1. Lineage (NCBI taxonomy): Archaea > Methanobacteriati > Hadarchaeota (SeqCode) > Hadarchaeia (SeqCode) > Hadarchaeales (SeqCode) > Hadarchaeales archaeon (SeqCode). The sequence continues at coordinate 198,532 of JAWBCC010000001.1, forward strand.
CGCGATCTTTCCCCAACCCCTGCTTCTTGAAATCCTCCAGTGTAAGGATCTCGACATTCGCCGGAGGTTTAGAAACAGTTGATGTAAGCCCCACGATATGCTTTATGCCTTTTGCGGCTGCCAGGTCTGTCATCTCCTGCGTGATTATGCCGTCGAAAACCACTGCCATCACACCACTTGAGTTCTTTATCTCCTCTTTGATATTCGCAACAGGTACTTCTTTGATGGGCTCCAGACCGTAGTTGAAGAGAACCCCCTGCAAAGTTCCCCTAAGTCTGTTCATAGTGTCCATAAGTTTCTGGAGAATGTCTTTTTTCGGGGGAAGAATCTTGTGAATGATCGCCGAAACCGGTTTCTTATCCTTAAGCGCCTTGATGATTTCTTTTCTTGTAAGTTCTTCGACGCTTCTTCCCGGCGGTGGCCTAGCAACATAATCAACCCTTGCAACCTGTAAAAGTTCGCGCAGGATTAGATCGCCTCCTCTATCGCTGTCAACAAAAGCCGTAACGGTCTTGTTCTTTGTGAGTTCGACAATTTCCGGCGGTACGCTAGTTCCGTTAACGGCTATGACATTCCTTATCCCAGCTCTGAGCAGGTTGAGAACATCCGCTCTGCCCTCAACAATGATTATGGCATCCGAGGTCTCGACCTCTGGTCCGGCCGGCAACCCACGGTATTCAACTATTTCTCCGGTTTTGATCGTATCCTTCACATGCTCGGTTATCTCCTGTGCTTCTGGAAGCTCCTCCTCGAGCTTCTTCAGAATTTCCTTCGCCCTATCCAGAATGTACTTTCTTTTTGTGTCTCTCACATCTTGGATTTTTTCAACCTTTATCTTGGCCTCGCAAGGTCCAATTCTTTCAATAGTCTCTAACGCAGCCGCTATGATTGCGGTTTCATACCTATCCAAGCTCGAAGGAATCATTATAGTTCCTTTCGTCTTCCCCCCTTCAGTCTGCAGATCAACTTTAATTCTCCCAATTCTCCCAGTTTTTAAAAGCTCCCGGAGATCGAGTTCATCTCCCAACAGCCCTTCAGTCTGCCCAAAGACAGCTCCGACAACATCTGGTCTATCCACTACCCCATTCGCTTCCAGCGATGCATAAATCATATATTTCACGGTTGGGATGAGACTCTCTTCTTTCACTTCCCTAACTTCCGCTGAGTTTTGCTTCTCGTTCACACGATGCACCTTCTTTTACAGCCAGAAGTGAGTGAGCTTGATATCTGGCTTTCTAAGTATAGTAGAACTCTCGAACTTTTAAAAGGTACGGTTTGCTTACCGGACATCCTGTTTGCAAAAGCTACCAGAGACTCAAATTTTTAAAACTTTTTCTTTTCTTCTGCGCAAGATGTAAGCCGGAATATCCCAAATCATCCTTGCCTTTTCGATGACCACACGATCGCTGCTCGCTGTAACCTCTGCTCTCGCCACTTTACTGTCGACCCCTTTCTCCGCTCTAGCCTCTCCACGAATTCCACTTTCTTCCAGCCTTTCTTTCACGAAACGTGCTAACTCACCACTTCTGCTCACTTGGGCGTCAAAGAGTACGGTTACCCTCTTAGGTTTAGTTTTTGAAATCGCTTTGACGATTTCATCCACTGCTTCTGCACTCTTCTCACCAAATCGATACTTTCCGAAAACCCCTCTGAGATCTCTAACAATTCCATCCTCACACATTATCACAGGTTCACCTCTCAGAATAGCTTCTACTGTTATTAGCACATTGTATCCATCGACAGCTAGCCATCTTTTCCTTACTTCCCTGATCCCGACGATCTTCTCCCTATGTTTCCTCGCCTCCTCCTTGGAAAAAACACACCTAGCCAAAAGGTGTCTTTCCCATTCATTTAACCTGAAATGATTTGCTACAAACGTGACCGCGGATTCTCTCCGGTAGCCCCTGTCAAGCAGATATCTCAAATCCCTGGCAGCTTCGACCAGCTTCTCCATTCTTTTTACTCCACGTATACAGCCGGTCTCAGGGGCAGACTCCTCTTCGCCCTCCCGGCTGGATCATACTTCTCCTCATCGCTTTCCCTGAAAACACGAACTTCTCTTGCTCCGACCTGACCCGCGATGTATCTGATGGCATCACTCAGGATATCAAATTCGTTAACTCCTTTCCTAATAGCTTCTATCTCTTCTGGAGAAGCCTTTCTCACCTCTGCGATCATCGTCTGCAAAATCTTCGCCAGCTCTTTTTCGGTCATATCTTCTGCAAATCTCCTCGCCTCTGTCAGAAGAGCGTCAAAGTCTATCTTCCCTTTTTTCATCTGTTCTAGAGCCATCCTGCAGACTTTCCATTTCCATTCCTCCGCTACGTAAATGCAAACGATATCCGGCGTTTCTTTTCCGATGACTTTCTTGATCTCTGAGATGTCCTCAACGATCTCGTCAACGAAAGCTTCGGCAAACTCAACCTCAAGGTTTCTCACTTCCACACTCGGCCAATTTGCAAGAGAGACAAACCCATCCTTACCCATCATTTTCCATATCTCCTCACAGACGTGCGGAATGAATGGTGCGAGCATTCTAATCCAGACATCCAGAACATCCCTAAGCACCTTGCCCTTAGCAGAACTTGTAGATCTTTCCAGATATCTTCTCACATCCTGCATCATCATGTAAAACGCATGCTGTGCGGCTTTCCTCGTTTCAAAAGCCTCAAGTGCGGCAGTCGTTTCTCCAAGATGGAAGTTCATCCTGCTCAAAATCCATTGCTCTGCTCGTCCGGTTTCTCCATCCTCCACAGGGATTGAAAGAATCTCATCTACAAGTGACGCAAATCTTCTGAGATTAGAATGTGTCGCCTTCACCTCTTCGCTTCTCCAGTCTAAATCCTGCCAAGGCTCCGCCACCGCCAGCAGGTGAAGTCTCACAGTGTCCGCTCCGAATTCCTTCACGGCCTCAGATATCGCCACTATGTTCCCCTTAGAAGAAGACATTTTCTGACCCTCGAGTATAACCATTCCAAAGCTTACGATTCCTCTCGGACAAGCATCGGGGAAGAGCAGTGCGTGGTGAAATATGTGAAAGGTAAGATGGTTTGGTATAAGCTCATCTGCCGACATTCTGTAGTCGAGAGGATACCAGTATGTAAACTCCTTCCTCATCTTCTCTAACTTTTCCCTTTCAATCCCGCTCTTTCTTGCGATTTCCGTTATGTCACCTTTTCCGTAAAATACGTAGTCAAAAACCTCATCATTGAGTTTCTCTGCATCTATTGTTTTGAGTATGTGTGAGATTGTGTAATATGCCATATATATCGTTGAATCACTCAGGGATTCTATTATCCAGCTAGGATCCCACGGGGCCGGAGTTCCCATTCCAATCTTCCTAGTGCAAGGCCACTCCTTCAGCCACTCAATCGTATATTCAAACTGTGTTCTCGTCTCCGGCGGGACGAGATGCATCATGGAGAGACATTTCCTCGCCATTTTTTTCCAATCTTCTCGCCCATAATCAATGAACCACTGATCTTCAACGATTTTTATGGTGACTCCGGTTCCACATCTGCAGGTGACGGGCTTCTCCGCGAATTCATACATAATCGCTCCATCTCCAGACTTTATCAAATCCTCTTTGACCGCGACTTTGGCCTCTGAGACCTTCATCCCTCCGTATTTTGGAATCCAGCTTCTCATAGTTCCCTTAAGAAATTCCGCTCGGTAGACCTCCTTCGTAGCCTCCTCCAGTCTTGGGTCAGTTTGATCCGAGATTCCCATTTTTCGCACGACATCGACAGCCGGAAACTCCCCATAACCCTCCACCTCAATCAGACCAATTGGTGAAAGCTTCTCAACCAAGTCTTTGCCGATACCCCATCTCGAGAGATCGGATGATTTCAAGTTTTCCAAGGCAACGTAATCGTAAGGCGCATGTGCAGGAACGGACCCGACCACTCCTGTGACGTTATCCGGATCAACGAACGTTGCTGGTAGTATCGGCACTTTTTTCTTTGTGATAGGCACTTCTACCAGAGCCCCGAATTTGATCTCGAATGGTTCTAGCTCCCCTACTCTGTATCCCTGCATCCTCAGCTTATCGACGGCTTGTTTACTTACCACCCACTTCTCATCATCAACGGAAACCACCACATATTCGCTGTTTGGATTCAGCCAAATGTTTGTCAACCCAAAAAGAGTCTCAGGTCTGAGTGTTGCAGCTGGGAAAACTAGGTCTCCCATTCTGTACTTTATGATCGTGAACTCTAGCACCTCCACACCTTCTCCCTCTAGCAGGTCATGATCTGTAACGGGGTTTCCGCAGTTCGTACACCATCTAACAGGATGTCTGCCCTTCACAATCAGTCCGGCATCCCAGAGTTTGTGGTACTGCCACGTCACAAACTTCTTGTAGTGCGGATCTATCGTTCTGAATTCTCTCCTCCAATCAATCGAATACCCAAGCTTCTCCATACCTTTTCTGTAACTCATTTCACTCTCCTTCGCGAAGAAGTTCCCGTAGAACTCCGGATTTTCAAACTTTGGAAGCATTTCCCTTGGCACCCCATATCTCTCGGTCAGGACCCTCACGAGTGTTGGGTCTCTCCTTGCAACTCTCCTCGCAGCCCCCACAATTGGAGTCCCTGTGAAGTGATACGCCATGGGAAAGAGAACGTTATATCCGCGCATTCTCTTGTAGCGTGCAATGACGTCGGGAACGGTGTAAGTCCTACCGTGTCCGATGTGCATGGGACCGGAGACGTAAGGATATGCAACAGTCAAGTAAAACTTGGGCCTCTCATCTGGCTCTGCTTCAAATATCTTTCTCTCTTCCCAGATCTTCTGCCATTCTTCGCAAATTTCCCTGAAATCGCGCATCTAAAAACCTCCATCATCCAGCTTTTTAATTCGTTCTAGATGGCGGAGATCTCTGAAACTGCCATTTCGAGAGCCTCATCCAGTTTTTCAATCTTAGTTCCACCTCCTTGGGCGAAATCTTTTCTTCCGCCCCCACCGCCGATCACCGCCGAGATTTTGCTCATAATTTTTCCACAATCAACGCCTTTCTCAACAGCTCCTCTTCCAGCCATCATGACAATTTTGGCGGAACCCTCCGCCGCACTCCCGAGCACGACTACCGCGTTCTCATTCTCCTTTACGATTTTTTCGCAGGTCTTAATCAGTTCCCCGACCCCCACGTCATCAACTCTCGCTTTGAAAACGCTCAACTCTCCGATTCTAACACATCTTGACTTAAGCCAATCGGCAAGCATATTCCCAATCTTTTCCTCCATTCTCTGAATTTTCTTCCTCAGTTCCTTAACCTCTCCAAAGAGTTTTTCCACAGCTTCAGAAACATTTTCCTTGTGTGCGCCTAGCAACTCCGAGATTTTTGAGATTTCGTTTTCCCTTTCTCTGATTATCTTGAGAGCGGCTTCTCCAGCAGCGAACTCCAATCTCTCGATCCCATCCTGAATACGTTCAACTCCAAGTATCTTTAGAAGACCAACTTCTCCTGTGCTCTCACAGTGTGTTCCGGCGCATGCTTGAACGTTCCATCCCTCGATTTCCACGACCCTAAGTTTTTTCCCGGGAACCACACCTCCTTGATAAAGCTCGAATCCATATTTGCTCTCGGCATCATTTCTATTCATCCAGCTGGCGATAACTCTTCTGTTTTCAAAAATCACATCATTGCAGAGTTTTTCGATTTTCTCAATCTCCTCCGGCGTGATCCGCCTGAAATGTGAGATGTCAAGCCTAGATCTGTCCGTACCCTTCTGCGCCCCCTGTTGCCAGACGTGCTCTCCAAGCACTCTCTTCAGGGCCCCGAGCAATATGTGCGTCGCTGTGTGATGGATCATCAGAGATTTTCTCCTCTGCCAATTGATCCTACCAATGACTGCTTCTCCGGCTCTGAAATTGGGGGGTTCAACTCTGTGTAGCACAATTTCTCCGACTTTTACGACTTCTTTCACCCTCGCCTCGGTTTTCTTTCCAATCAACTCTCCCATATCCGACGGTTGTCCGCCTCCTTCGGGATAAAAAGCGGTTCTGTCGAGCACAACGTATTCTCCAATGACCTTCCTCACCCTAGCTCGAAACTCGGAAATCTTTGGATGATCGTAGAAAATAAGCTTTGTCGGCTTCAGTCCTTTTAGCTCAGATTTATCGACTGGAGAAACGCTTGTAGGAACATGTCTAGCCTTAGAATGAGCCTTAGCAACCTTTATATAGAAATCCTCAGGTACCTCGACCTTTACACCAGCTTTCTCGGCGATCTCCTTGACATTCTCCGGCGGCAATCCATGACTATCGTAAAGCATTATCAACTGTTCTTCGGTCAAAACCCTCTCTTTCATCTCCACGAGCATTCTTTCGAGTAGTTTCACACCTTTCTCCAGAGATTCCATATACTTCTTTTCCTCAACCTCCACAACCTGCAAGATGTAATTTCTTTTTTCCCAAATTTCCGGGAACCATGGTGCCAACTCTGATATCATGATGTCCACGAGCTCCGAGAGGGGGGCAGTGATTCCCAATCCCCTAACCATTCTTATCGTCCTTCTGAGAACGAGTCTGGCCAAATATCCCTCCCTAACATTGCTCGGAGTTATTCCATCGGCGAACATGAAACACAGGCATCTGAGATGATCAGCGACAGCGTAAATAGATTCAATTGGCTCAAGTATTCTCTGCAACTCCCCCTCATCGATCCCGATTCGTTCTGCAACCTTTGCTCTGAGCGTGCGCAGATCTCTTCCGCTCTCTATGTCGATGATTCCGGCCATCTTCGAATTCTCTCGCAAAATGTGTTCAGGAGGCATCTTGACGCCAGCCATTTGTCTTATCCTTTCCACCAACTCGCCAAAAATGGCGTCATACCCAGTTGGAGTCCCCTGAGAAATCCAAACAAGCCTTTCCATTCCGTAACCTGTATCCACAACCTTTATCGGTAGCTTTCTATAATTTCCAGCTTCTCCAGCATACCTCATGAAAACAAGTGTGGCAACCTCTAAGCCTCTGACGTTAACCTCAAAGTCTTCTCCGGCGTTTCCACCACCCTCCCAGAAACTCTCTATATATGTGATTTCCTCCGGTTTGATTCGCAGACTCCTCGTTAGGAATTCGTGGCAGAATTCTACAGTTTCATGGTTCCAGTAAATCTCTTTCTTGGGATAGTTGAATGCGTGATGTCCACCCATAAAAAAGAGCGTGAAATGTCTTCCAGATCTGCCTACATTGTCTATATCCTTTAATCTTATGCTCGGCTGGCTTATCACGAGAGGATTCGCTGGTGGTGGTACAAGTCCGCTCGTCACCCAAGGCTGGAACCCGGCTATTGAAGCGATAGTTAAAAAGATGTCGTCCCTCCATCTAGCGACAACGGGATACCTTTTTACAACTGAATGCCCGCGCTTCTCGAAGAATTTAAGAAAAACCTCCTCCATCTCGTGCAACGTGTAGCGCCTTTTTGTCGGTGGATCTCCGATAAACGAGTACTCCACGCAAGGCGTATCTCCGCAGGTCTCTCTGGCCGGATCAAGCGTCCAGAAGAACCTTCCACATCCGCTGCACTTTTTTCTCACGAAGCCCTCTTCTCTGAAAAGCCTGACATTGTAAATTTCCTGCATACTTTAGCCCATACTAACTAATCGTGGGAATTAAAACGCTTGATTTTTCGGGCGTCATGGAATTTTTCATCCAAAGAGCGCCCCAAGTCCTGCTAGAGCTTCTTCCTCTTTTTTCTCCTCTTTCTTTTCTTCTACTTTCTTCTCCTCAGCCTTTGAAGGCGCGGCTGGTGCGGCCGGAGCCGCAGGAACAGCCGGAATGGTCGCGCTCTTTATGGCCTCATCTATGTTTACGTTTTTGAGCGCGGAAACGAGCGCTCTAACCCGCGCCTCGTCAACCTCAACCCCGGCAGCTTTCAGTATGTTGATCACTCCCTGCTCGTCTACCTGCTTGCCAGCCGCATGCAGCACCAGCGCAGCATGTATATATTCCATTCCGCTCACCTCCATCACCCGAACAGTGCGCTCAGTCCCGATAGTTCTTCCTCTTTCTCCTCTTTAGGTTTTTCTTCAACTTCTTCCTTTTTAGGTTTTTCCTCGACGGGTTTCATCTGTTCAACTGAACCGATCAGCTTTCTCAAATCCTCGTCAATAGCTGCTGGTTCGGTTTCTCCTACTCGCCTCGCAACAGCAAGCATCTCCGCATGTGCAATGTAAAGCAGTTTTGGAAGAACTTCGTCTGCCGGGAATCTGCACGCTACAGCAAGCCCAATCGCTTTCGCATGCGCTTCAGCGATCATTATTCCTATGGTTGTTGCGGTCGGATATCCGGAGTTCAGTGAAAGACATACGCCAGCCGCAACGGCATCCTTGACCATTTTTGATACTTTTTCTTCATCAATTTCTAGAATTTCGGGCGTGTAGATCAATCCGTCCTCAAAAGCTACTCTAATTTTTAATCCGAGCTCTACGGGCAATATTCCAAACTTCGCCAAGGCATCCGAAATTTCTTTTGTGATAACATCTCCAGCTTTCAGAAGCTTGCAGTCCTCTGTGATGACAACTCTTCCAGCCTGAATTCTCGCCTTTATCCCGACTCTCTGTAGCTCCCCCACGACTGGTCCTGGTGGTAGATCGGTTTCCCCAGCCGGGATTATTATATCGGTTGCGGCAATGCTTCCAGGTTTGGCTGGGGCTTTCCGAATGTTTCTGCGTAAGATAGCGTTTATCTCAAAAGGATTTTGATCGCTCAAAATCAAACAAGTCTGTCCCCTGACGTGATCGCGCAATTTTCTTATTTCTGGTTTGACTTCCGATGCCCTGTCCAGAGCGAGCTTGACGAGCGTATTTTTCGCGACTATCAGTTTAGCCTTACCCCGGAAAATCTGCCTTATTTGTTGGAAAAGCTCAGAGGGAAGGTTCGAGATATCAGCGATCCCTATTACTCTATGACTTATCATAAGGCGCGCCAGATCTTCCACAAGGTCTTTCTTCCACTGCGGAATTCTTTTTGAAGCGGAAATCACTTTACCACCACCTTAACGGGTTTGCCCATCGTTGTTTTAAGATAAATCGCCTTCAGCCTTCCTCCGGCGTCTGAAACTTTCTTCTCTATTTCCTCTATCACCGCCATCACGTTATCAGCTATCTTCTCATCATCCATGCTCTCATCGCCGACTTTTGTATGGAAGCATAATTGACCTTTATTCATTACTCTGATCGTCTTTCGAAGTCTCTCTATCAGCGGCGCGGGGTCGGCCGTGGAAGGGATAGGTCTCGGCATCTTCCCTCTCGGTCCAAGAACCGGTCCGAGGATCTTGCCTACAAGAACCATGAGGTCGGCCTGAGCAACCGTCATGTCATATTCCTCAACAAGTTTCTTTATTTCCTTCTTCTTACCCTCTAGTCTTTGAATTTCTTCTTTTCCGACAACCCTGTCCGCACCAGCTTCCCTGGCTCTTCTAGCTAGTTCTCCATCGGCGAAGAAGAGGATTTTCTGTGGTTTTCCAGGAACATGAGGCAGAGTTACATCTGCTGTTATTCTGCTTTCGGGTTTTTTCGGATTTAGACCTTCGACCGCTATGGAAATATCAAAACTTTGTTTGAACTTTCTTTCTCCCTTATTCTGCTTCGCCTTTGCTATGGCTTCGAGAATCTCCTTTCTATTGATTGTCATTCTTTAAGCACCTCATCATACTTTCCTTCATCGATTTCTTTCTGGACAATACGCGGATCCTTCCCCTCGACTGTTACACCCATGCTCACGCAGGTTCCAAGAACCTCTTTCACAGCAGCCTTGAGGGTCTTCGCCAAACTACTTCCACGCTTCATCTTTGCAATTTTGATAGCCTGCTCCATTGTGAGGTTCCCAAAAATCTCTTTTTGTGGTGCACTCGCTCCTTTCTCCAAGCCCAGCTCTTTCTTGATCAGAGCAGAAACTGGCGGAAGTCCAACTTTTATCTCATAACTCTTCGTTTTAGGATCAATGATCAACGTAACCGGGACTTTCATCCCTTCGAACTCTTGGGTTTTTTGGTTGATTTCCGCCACAATCTTTGCCACATTCAGCCCGAAGGGACCAAGGGCTGGGCCAATTGGGGGGCCCGGAGTTGCCTTGCCTCCTTCAATCAGCAACTTTATTTCTGGGGACATGGTTATCTCCTAACCTTTTCAAAAATAGCACCCACTGTTTAAAAAGATGCCCAGAGGATTTATTTCTTCTCTATGACTTTAATCATATCTACTTTGACCGTGACTGGAATCGGAAAGGTTGCCTCGATGAGTTCGATCGTAACCTCTTCTTTTGCTTCGTCTACTCTGATGACTTTCGCCCTATTTCCTTTTAACGGTCCAGTAGTTAATTCTACAAGGTCCCCGGCGCTCACTTTGATGGGTGGCGGACCCGGTGAGATGAAGGGTTCGATTTCTCTTAATGCAACCTCCTTCCTCACCACACTCTTTGCATGCTTTATTCCAGAACGGAGTTTCTCCACGACGGTGTGGTCACCCTCCACCTCGACAAAGACATAGCCCCTAAGTCCGTGTGGAACAACAACAGAGATAAACTCCTTGATGCCTTTACTCCTTGCTCTGGCGTAAATCATATCCGCCGTAGCTCTTTCTTGGCCAATCGTTGTCTTCACCGCATAGATCCTGACTCTCGGAACTTCCATTCCTCAAGCCCCCGAAATAATAGAGGCGACATACATAATTATAAATCCCATAGCTCCTATCAGCAAAAAACCTAGTCCGCTTATCTTTGTTATTCTACTGAATTCTTCTGAATCCGGTTTTCTGGCTATTTGCAACAGTCGTTTGCAATTTTGGATGAACTCTCCCATCCCTATATCTCCTTTAGTCCAAGATCGATTTCTATTTTTCTAGTTAGTTTCGGTTCAGCAGCATAGGGCGAATGCACTCCCGTGAGAACCACCATAACCTTGAGCGTTTTTTTCAAGTTTTCATCTATCTGCGCTCCCCATATCACTTGGCCTTCCGGATCAACAACTTCCGAAACCTTAGAGACAACTCTTTCCGCTTCCGCTACGCTGAGATCGGGTCCTCCGGAAACGTTTACGAGTGCTCCCTTTGCACCGGTCACATCGACGTCCAAGAGTGGGCTGTTAAGAGCTTCATTTGCGGCATCCTCCGCCCTGTTTGCTGTATCTGATTCTCCTATACCTATTGCCGCTATCCCGCTGTCTTTCATCACGGCTCTGACATCGGCGAAATCTAAATTCACGAGACCAGGCTTTGTTATTAATTCTGTTATCCCTTTGATGCTGTTCATGAGGATCTTGTCGGCGAGCTCAAACGCTGAGATGAGGGAGATATTCGGCGCAAGCTGCAGAAGCTTATCATTCGGGATTATGATGATGCTGTCTGCCACCTGCTTGAGCTTCTCAAGTCCTCGCCTCGCATTTTTCATTCTCCTCGTGCCTTCCACCGTGAACGGAAGTGTGACGACACCGACTGTTAGAGCTCCTAGATTTTTAGCAATCTCCGCAACGACTGGGATAGATCCTGTCCCCGTTCCTCCGCCCAGACCACATGTGACAAAGACTAGGTCTGCCCCATAGAGGTGATCCTTGATTACGTCTTCTTCTTCTCTGGCTGCAGCTTCCCCCTTGTCCGGATCGTTGCCCGCCCCGAGTCCCCGCGTAGTTTCCCTGCCGATTAAAATCTTTCTGTCCGCGACCGTGTAGAGCAAATCCTGTGCATCGGTGTTGATAGCAATCGTTTCGGCGCCCTCTATCCCAACCTTCGCTATTCTCGAAATAGTGTTGCATCCAGCGCCTCCGCAACCAACCACGAAAATCTTTGCCCTCGCCTCTCTGAGTATTTCCTCGAGCTCCTCTTGTGTCACGCCCTTAGGGGGTGCCGGACCTCTCGTAGGCACAGGGGAAATTCCGGGTTTCCAAATTCCTTCGGGATTAGGAGTAACACTTTTGCTCATATCATCCGCCTTTTGAACTAGACAAGTGTCAATTTAAAGTTTTTTAACGAGGAGGGAACCGGCTTTTACGACTTCTATTCCAAAATTTTCGGAAATTTCCAGACATATCTCTCTCTGTTCTCTTGTCGCACCTTTCCAATCGAGCACGATCATTCGACTAGAACTCTTTTCTAGAGCCAGTCTTATGAGTTCGACATTTGCTGGGGCATGTTTAGAAAGGATATGTCCGAATCCAATGTTCGACTCGAAAGATATTCTCGTATAAAGCGGAGAATAGTGCGGACCACCGACACCGATCGCAAATTTACATGGATGAGGGTCCAATGCGGAGAGGATCGCTCGGGCTACTGCTTCTCCAGCGTTTTCGTTAACCCACTCCTTTTCTTCGCTCCCGATCTCGACGAAAGTTATTGGAACGGCGAAGTCTCCTGGTTCATGGTGTGTGGCTTCTAGCGAAACTTGGTGAGGTAAATTTAAACGCGCCACCTGATTTCTAAGTTCAAGAAGAGCGGCACGAACGGTTGACGGAGATGCTGGTGGTAGTAGCGATTTTTCCGGGAGTCCTGGGACGTGCACGGTGAGCGAAGGCCTGCCCGACTGGCTTGCATGTCTGGATGCTACGATGACTTCATCAGTTCCGGAAGGAAGCGACACGGACTGAGGGCTCGTTTCGATGAGGAGAGCCTTTTGTGATGTGTACACACCTTTTTCGATCTCGATGAAGTTTCCGAGTCTGAGAAGGTGTCTTTTGATGTTCTGCGCGGCTGGGTCGCTTTTCGAAGCGAGAATGACTTTCTTTGGGATAGAGGAATCCTTCATCGTTTTACCATTCTTGTTTTATCCCTTGTTTCTGTTAAATTCTACGATTTTTTGTTCGACGTTTCACGATAAAAGCACCGATTGCGGAACCGATCGAAGTGAAAAAGATCACCGATGTGACGACTCCAAGATAGATATTCGAGAGTTCGGCGAGAGTCGGATTTTGATCGGCGAAGGTTGTTAGCAACGTCGCCAATATGGCCGCCGCCAGTCCTCTCGCGAAAAGAATAGAAATTACATCCCTTTCCTCTGCGAGTGGTGAACGGATCGTTGTCATTCTTACGGCTACGCTCCTCACTAGGTAAAGGAGGATTGAGAGACATCCGCCAGCCAAGAGGATTTTCAAGTCCCGGATGGAGAACATCAATCCTAGATAAAGGAAGAAGAACGTTCTGAGAATAAAGGTCACCTCTGTCTCGAATCTTCTGAAGCCCGCATCGACAAATTCTCCTCTTTTCACTCTGAATGCTCGGTAGACCCCTCTCTCGTTACCCAAGATGAGTCCGAAGAAAAGGGAGGAGAGAGCACCGCTGCCTCCAATCCACTCGGAGAAAGCGTAGACAATCAGGACGAGGGCAAAAAGGAGGACGTCGATATTTGGAGTTCCACGCAACCCGTAAAGAGAAGAAAGGCAGAGCAACCCGGCAAAGAGCCCGACAGCCATACCGATCAAAAATCTAGATCCGATATCTTTGGCAATCTCTGTAAATCCTACAGCCCCTGTGACTGCCTTGAGAGCCGCCAGAACGAGAACTACGCTGATGATATCGGTTATCACTGATTCAATTGTAACTATCGTTGAACAGGCTTTGCTCACCTTCATGCGTGATACGATGGCAATTACGATGACGCTACTAGTTCCGCCCAGTATTGCTCCGAGAATGATTGAATAAATGAAGGGTTTTCCCCACCACAGGAAGATCGCCGCGAAAGTAGCAACTGTGATGGAGCTGAAAACGTATCCGACAATCGCTAGCGCTATCGCACGGGGCCCTTCGACGAAAACTTGCTTCATGTCAAGCTTCATTCCGCTGTCAAAAAGAATCAGAACGAGCACAAGAGTGGCGAAGTATTGAATCCATGGGCTGAGGATTTCCGTGTTGATCAGCCCGGTGATCGGTCCGAGCAAGATTCCGAGGATTATGAGCGGAACGACATCTGGAAAGCCCGAGACTTCAAATATCTTGTCTCCCAGGAAAGAGAAAACGAGTATGACACCGACAAGCAGTAAGACTTCAAAAGGTTTTATCTCCCGGCGCATCGTTTGTCGGGATTGCTGAGATGCGCAGACTATAGAAGCCGTTAGAACGAGCACCGTTAGAATTAGCGGAAAAAATATAGATCTTCCAAATCGATCTTTTGATTTCTTGTACATCTAAACTAGTCTCGCTTAAATTATTAAAATTCGATCTCGGGATTAGCAGGTGAGATGGAGCGCAGCAGCAACCTTTTCTTTTTCACTCAAACTATTGTAAAGTTTCACAGCCTCTCCAGTTTTCGCTTCTATTAATCTTATTCCTTTCATCTCCAAGTAACGTTTTGTGGAGTCCGGAATCTCCATGCAACCAGAGTAACCGGTGCCCACGATCAGAACAGCAGGTTGGAATTTCAAAATTTCCTCGAGATCATCCACGTCAAGACGGTGGCCTTCTTTCCTCCACCACTTATCTCTGACCCTGTCTGGGAAGACGAGAACATCAGACGTGTAAGTTTTACCATCTATGATGATTCGTCCGAATTCGTAGCTTTCGATCTTCATCGCGAGTGGTGGGCCCGGAGGGATTCGAACCCTCGACCACCCGGTTATGAGCCGGACGCTCTAACCTGGCTGAGCTACGGGCCCCTATTCATCTTCTTTCAGTCGATTTATTTGATTGTTTCGGCATCATTAAAAACTCACAACTTCCAGTATTTTGATAAGCTTGAGAGTAAAGATTCTCTGCCACGGAGATGCTGACGGTGTATGTTCTGCGGCTCTTGTCAAGTCCCTCTTTCCTGACGCTGAAATAAAATTTACGAGACCGGTTAACCTTTTGCGGGATCTTCAAGAAATCAGACCGAATTACACAGTTGTGATTTTAGACATAGCGATAAACGAAACGCAAAAAGAAGAAATACTCGCAACGATTGGTGAGCTTTCCAAATCTGGCGAAGTAATCTACGTGGATCACCACCCTCTCCCCTACCGCACGCTCAAGAAAGACATACCGGCAACGACTCTCGCCCATGAGCTGGGTCCAAGCGCCTCAGAGCTGACGTTCAGGCTTTTCAAACACGGTTTCAGTCAGGAACATGAGCGTATAGCCCTCTGGGGTTCGATAGCAGATTATTGTGAGCAAACTTCCTTTGTTCAGGAGACTCTTGGAAGATATGATCGCCGGACGATTTACATGGAGGCAGGTCTCCTCAGCCAGGCGATAGGTGAGGCAGGTGGTGATTACGAATTCAAAAGGATGGTCGTCGAATCCCTCTCTAGGCTTGAGTTTCCATCTAGGATGCCGGAGGTGATCAGACGCGCTATTCAGGCTACTGAATCAGAGTGGGAGCTTTACAAGTACGTTAAGGCGAATGTTGAGAAAAGGGGTCCTCTCGCGATAGTCCGTGATCTGCCGCGGGGAAGTTTGGGAAAAGCCGCGATTTTTGCTGTGGGGATTACGGGCGCCGAGGTAGGTGTTTGCGCTAGGAGAAGCGGCGAAGAAATAGATATGAGCTTGAGGAGGAAACGCGACTCGATGGTTGATCTGAACGAGATTCTACGCAGGATAGTCTCAAGACTTGGAGGTTCAGGTGGAGGTCACAGCACGGCTGCAGGCGCAAGTGTACCAGTTAACCTCTTCGATGAATTCTTGGATGCACTCCAGAAAGAACTGACTCCTATCCTGAGAATTTAATCGAAAATTTCCATTTCCCTCCCGATGCCGCGCTCAAGAGCCTTCCGGTAAACCAACCAGTCTGTTGCTATATCTTGAACAGCGAGCCCTGTGGAGTCGAAAACAGTTATTTCGTCCTTGGATTCCCTGCCGGATTTTCTACCCGTCACGATCTCACCAAGTTCTGCGTAAATCTGGGATTTTTTGAATAAACCTTGAGAGATAGGTACATTAATCTCTCCACTGTGTGATGCTTGCTCAATGTCGTCAACCACCACCTTGGCCCTCCTTAATATTGCCGGATCCAGCTCCTGCTTCCCTGGTGCATCCGCTCCTATAGCGTTTATATGGACGCCTTCGGTTATCCACTCGTTCATCACAATCGGTTTCCTCGAAGGCGTAGTTGTTATCACGATGTCCGCGTTTCTCACGGCTCTTTCCGTATCATCAAAAACAATGAAGTCGGCATCTATCTTCTTTTCCATTTCTCTGCAGTATTCTTCGGCTTTCTCCCTCCTAACATCGTTCACCCGTACTTCTTCGATTTTCATGATTTCGGAGATGGCTAGAAGTTGGGTTCTGGCCTGAACGCCGGCCCCAACCATTGCTATGATTCTAGAATCCTTTCTAGCGAGATATTTGACCGCAACAGCTCCGGCCGCCCCAGTCCGCATGTTGGTTATAGTTGTGCCATCCATAACCGCTAGCGGAGTCCCGGTTTTCGGGTCGATGAGAACTATGATGGCCATTACGGTTGGAAGTCCGTATTTTCTCGGATTGTCCGGATGAGCATTAACAATTTTGACACCGGCAGCTCCTATGCTTTCGAGATAGGCTGGCATCACCCGAAAATCTCCGTTGAATTCTTTGAAGAAAACGTAGGACTTCGGAGGCATTTGGACTTTGCCCATTCCCTTTTCTCGGAAAGCTTCTTCAACAGCTTCTATTGTTTCTTTCATCGAGAGAAGGCTCTCGACTTCACTTTTCGTCAAGATCAGTACTTTTGGCATGTTTCCACGACTCTATTTTGATTTCTCTCATGGTTCAAAAATCTTCTTTAACAGTAAAACTTAAAAGAAAATTTAAAAAAATTTGGGGGCGCTTGTGCATGGAGGAGGGAGCAGTTCCGGTTTCTCTTAAAGAATGGGAACGGGTTGCTGCTCACACCCACATAACCGGCCTCGGTCTGGAAGGTCTAAAAGCAAAACCAGTGGCTGCAGGGATGGTCGGTCAGATCAAAGCAAGAGAGGCGGCAGGCTTGGTAGTTCATTTAGTTCGGAAGGGAAAATTTGCCGGACGCGCCGTTCTCTTAGCCGGACCCCCCGGAACTGGTAAAACAGCTCTGGCGATAGCCATCGCAAAAGAGTTGGGACGCGATGTTCCGGTGGTCCTTCTCACGGCTTCGGAAATCTACTCCGCTGAAATAAAGAAAACGGAGTTCCTCACGCAAGCTCTGCGGAGGGCTATAGGTGTTAGGATACGGGAGATGAGAAGAGTTTACGAGGGGAAGGTTGAGGAGCTTTCCATTCGACAGGAGCCACATCCCTACAATCCTTATGTCAAAATTCCGGTCGGTGGGACGATAAAGCTTGCCACGCTTGATCATTCTCAAAAACTTTCGATGGATCAAGCTTTTGCGATTTCTCTTATACGAGAAGGGGTGGAAACAGGCGACGTGATTCAGATAGATGTCGATGGTGGTAGGGTCGTCAAGTTAGGAAAATCGAGAGAAGCCGCGGAAAAAGAGAAAATTGATCTCTCCAGTGTTCAGGTTGTTGATGTTCCGAGCGGTCCCGTATTGAAGAATAAGGAGTTCGTCTACACGGTAACCCTTCATGATCTAGATCTTGCGCACTCCAGAAGCAGCATCAGCTTCTTTGGACTTCTTTTTGGTGGCGAGGGTAGAAAGGAGATTTCGGCCGAAACGCGTGCAACAGTAGATGAAACTGTTAAAGAATGGGTGGAGGAGGGAAAGGCCGAAATACTCCCGGGAGTTGTCTTTATTGACGAATGTTCTATGCTGGACATAGAAACCTTTGCATTTCTCGGTAGGGCAATGGAACAGGAGCTTGCTCCGATTATCATCTTTGCCACAAACAGGGGACTTACCGTAGTCAGAGGAACAGACTTTAAAGCTCCACATGGCATGCCACTGGATCTTCTGGACAGGCTTCTGATAATAACCACACAACCGTATACGAGGGAGGAGATTTTGGAAATATTGAAGATAAGAGCTAAAACCGAAAAAATAAATCTCTCGCAGGAGGCGCTGGAATATCTGGCACAAATCGGTGAGGCAAATTCTCTCAGATATGCGATCCAGCTTCTTGCTCCCGCATCCGAAGTCGCCATAGCCGAAGGCGCGAAGATCGTTGAGAAGAAACACGTGGAGCATGTAAGGGAACTTTTTGTAGACGTAAGCAGGTCGGTTCAATATTTGCGTGAGCATGAAGAACGTATGCTAAAGTAGGTCAATTTAAGTTTTGGCGCCGGGGGGAGGACTCGAACCTCCGACCTCACGGTTTCCGCACGGCCACGCGTCCGTTTTTCGAATGGAGGTTCGTTCTTCATTCGCGTCCGATTAACAGCCGTGCGCTCTACCTACTGAGCTACCCCGGCTCCATATACTAATCAATCCGGGATCATCTAATAAAAAGGACACTTATTGCCTGCTGATTTTCATCAATCTTTTCTTTATGTGCATGTACGCTTCTTTCAGGTTTTCTTTGTTGTCGAATTCCCTCACAATTTTTTCGAGCCTTCTCGAGCTCATGTGTCTAAGTTTTTTGACTTCCAAAATTAAAAGCGGAGCGGCTCGTACGATGTTGTCTACTATCGTTATGTTTGCAGCTACTGCTGTTCTCGAGAGAGGATTCAAGTCGACCGCTATTACGCATTTGCCCATTCTTCTCAGAGCTTCCGTTCTGTCTCCGTCTTCAAGTGGAACGAAAACGACGTCCGCCGAGTAGATTCCTCTTCTATCTACCACCCTTCTCTCACTATGGATTTCGTCAATTTTTGTGAAGTATCTTTTGTCGGTTCCAAAAATTTCTTTAGCTTCATGGGCCTTCAACCAGTCTGCAATAGCTTTGACTCTTTCGTCGGTTCTGTGGAAGAGATTGATTTCGATCCTTGCACCTGTCTCTTTTGCCAATTTTACAATCTCGTTTGGCACAAGCGCTGCAACATTTCCGTTTACAGAAATCACGGGTGAACGAGCTAGAAGAAGCATCGCGGCAGCAGCTCTTATGGCTTTCCTAGCGAAGGGACAGGTTTTTTCACCGAGAAGATAATCGAAAGCTTCTCCGCGTCCGTGAGCGATCAACCCTTCCGGGACGACGATCCCTCTTCTGAAACCCTCGGCTAATCTCTCCCTTATTTTTAAAGACCAAGCCCGAGGATGTTCTTCTGAAACCCAACTCTCCACGATTTTTCCTCTTCTCCAAACTCCAAAAAAGCATTTTTTAAGTCTTGTTGGTGATAATGAAGTGAGAGGATGGAAATAATCTGGCCGGTCTTTGCTCTGATTGTCGCAATAATCGCGGTCGGAGCATCGGCTTATTCTGGTACTCCGCTTACGATGGGGATTGCTCTTGCGACGTTGCTAGTTGCTGCAGCATCCGTTTATCTTTACATCTCCGCCTATCCTAAAAAGAGGTTCAAGGAGATACCGCTGGAGGATTTTTCGTGGTGGATGGATGCAGGAGAACCGCTTGCCTCGCTAAAGAGACTTGATCCAAAATCCATGGCAGTCCCGAGCGTTTTTCTCTCCGATCTCCGTCCCGTTGCTAAAAATGTTGAGCTTCTCTTTCAGAGGATGAGATTGATCGTTTGGAGGAGAGACTTCGCCGATCTACCGAGCGGGGACGTGATGACGGAGCTGGATACCGTTCGGAGTTTTCTGCGCGTCATGCTTCAAAGAATTGAGAGGAAAATGGTGCTAGAACCCGAAATCACCGGATATTTAACCGATCTGTCCAGCCGGATGAAGAAAATCGCTGAGAAACTCTCGGGATATGCACAGACTAAACCGGAAATTCTTCGTCCTTATGTGGACCCGCTTGCGAGAGCAGCCGATAGACTCGCGAGAGATCTTGAGATAGCAGCCAAAAATTATCAGGAGTTTGCCAAGGTTGCATTTGGGACAGGGTAGTCCTCGATGAAGCCTCACATAAACCTAGTTTTCATAGGTCACGTAGATCACGGAAAATCTACTCTTATAGGTAGAATGCTTGTCGAAACCGGCGTGATTTCTGAGAAGGAACTTCAGGAAGAGGCTGGCAGCTTCAAGTTTGCTTGGATAATGGATAGAGAAAAAGAAGAGAGAGAACGCGGCGTGACGATAGACGTGGCTTATCAGAAGTTTGAAACGTCGAAAAATATAATAACGATAATCGATGCTCCTGGGCACAGAGACTTCATAAAAAACATGATCACAGGGGCAAGTCAGGCTGATGCTGCGGTTCTTGTGGTCGCTGCCGATGATGGTATTATGCCGCAGACGAAGGAGCATGCCGTGCTGGCTTTCACTCTCGGGGTTGATCAACTCATCATCGCCATAAACAAGATGGATTTGGTGAATTTCGATCAGAACGTTTATGAGAAGCTGAAGAGGGACTTGCAGACTCTCCTTTCCAGCATCGGATATAAGCGGGCGGAGGAGTTTCCCTACATACCGATATCCGCTTTTCACGGGGAAGGAATAACCAAGCATAGCCCACGCATGCCTTGGTATAAAGGCCCAACCTTTGTGGAGGCTCTTGAGGCTCTTAAGGAACCGCCGAAGCCGGTCGACAAACCCCTCAGGATTCCGATCCAAGATGTCTATTCCATCACGGGTGTCGGGACAGTTCCGATTGGGAGGGTTGAGACAGGTGTGCTCAAAGTTGGTGATATGGTTGTTTTTGAGCCACCAGGTGTGAAGGGTGAGGTTAGATCGATAGAAATTCATCACCAACCTGTGCAGCGGGCGCTCCCTGGGGATAACATAGGTTTCAATGTGAGAGGGGTTTCGAAGGAGCAGATTAAAAGAGGAGATGTGGCGGGACATCCTGATAACCCACCGACTGTGGCTTCCGCGTTTACTGGAAAGGTTGTTGTTCTTTTTTCTCCGCCCGAGATCGCTCCCGGTTTCACACCCACTTTTCACTGTCATGCTGCGCACGCGCCCGGGCGGGTTGTTCAGATTTTGCAGAAGATAGACCCGAGGAGTGGTTCGGTTTTGGAGGAGACTCCCAGAGCTCTGCGCAAAGGGGAGGCAGGAATAATTCAGGTCCAGCTACTCAAGCCAATCGTTATCGAGAGGGCTTCCGACATTCCGCACATGAGCAGGTTCGCTATAAGACATGGGGGTCAGACATTAGCCGCTGGGATATGTATTGATCTCGTGCGTGCGAAATGAACTGGAGAAAATTTTATGAGTTTGTGTGGTTAGATAATTTCCGGGCGGCAGTAGTCTAGCTTGGTTAGGACACGAGCCTGCCACGCTCGTGACGCGGGTTCAAATCCCGCCTGCCGCACCAGAAGTTAAATTCACTTTTTGTTGGGTGAAATCCAACACCAGCAAATCCTCTTAAGTTTGATTTCCTCCTCTTCTGGTGTTAAAGTTCTCTTTTCCTTTAAGAGAGGAGGTATCACCTTCTTTGCTTCCTCCAGTAACCTTTCCTCCTTCATGGCTCTGTAGAGCTGGTTCACCACCGTTGTCCTATCGCAAACTTCCCTAAAACCTGCGGCCAGTTCTTCTCCCTCATCACCTAAGGCGCTGAGCTTCTCAAAGATTTCTCTAACCCTCCGACCGCCTAGAGGACCTTGAGTTCGTTGACGAACTTTTTTCCTTTCCAATTCCTTGATGAGTTCCAGTTTGACCAGTTTTAAACGTTCCACTAACTTTTCATAATCTATTCTCTCTCCCTTTCCGTTTCCAGGTCTTCTCAAAATCTCTATGACCTTAATGGGTGAAGTTTCGGTTTGAGGTTTATCGAAATACCTTAACCTCCAGTAAATCTCCTTTCCGTCGGTAAATGCTACGAAAAGGGCTTCCCTCTCCCCCCTCATGAAGGAACCTATGCCGCAAGGCAGTTTCTCCAGCCACTCTTTTCCTTTTTCCCTTAGGATTTCCGCTAGAACGTCAGCAGGATCGTTGGTGAACTGCTCCATCTGGGTTTCGAGGAACCTGAGTGCTTCATGGTCTTCTTTGGAGAGGGCCCTAATCAGCGTAAAGTCCTTGGGGATTGGTTGCTCTCCCAAAACCGAAGCATCAAGCCCTACGGTACTCCGGATGGCTTCTAACCTCAGATACAACCTTTCCGTCAGACGGAGGAAGCGCTGTAGAGTGTCTTCTTCCGGGAATAGGTTGGTTAAATACACAACAGGATAAGGAGAACCTATCCTGTCCACCCTTCCTGCCCTTTGGATGAGAACCACTGGGTTCCAAGGGAAATCGTAGTTGATCACGTATTGGGCGTTTTGTAGGTTTTGGCCGGTGCTGAGAACATCGGTGCTGATCATCAGTCCTCCTCTTTTCTTGAATTCTTCGACTCCTTCAGCCTCCCCCATCCTTTTTCCTTGAGGCCCTATGGCTCCTTCTCCTGTTACTAGGAAGGGGGAGAGGTGTTTGAATCTCTCGTATAAATACCGAGCGGTGTCGGCGTATTGCGTGAAAATGATGATGCCGTTATTTCCGGTCAGGTTACGTGAGGTTTCTTCTACCCAAGCTTTAACCTCCTCGAGCTTGGTATCTCTCTCTGGAAGCAGCTTGAGGAGTTCTTGGATTTTTTCTTTATCTTTCTCATACCCTTGCTGGAACTCTTCGATTTCCGCAGGGGTGAGCCTACATTTCTCCACAAGCTCCGGGAGTTTGAAGACTTCCTCAGGTTCCGGAAGCTCTCCTCCTTCTTCTTCTCCAACCAGCGAAAGTACTTCTCCCCTTACTCGCGGGGGAAGGAAGATTCCCTTCTCCTTCGCGTACTTGACCGCGTTCTCCAAATAATTCTCCATCTTCTCCAAGGACTTTCGGAAGGCCTCCAAGCTGCTCTCGAGCCTCTTCAGTAGGTTTATTCTTACTACCGTCTTCACCAGCTCCTTGAGTTTTTCCAGCTTCTCGGAGGCCACAGCTTTCGAGATGATGCTTCCGTCAGGAAGTCTCAGTTCTCCGCTCAGCTTCTCGACGGAAAAATCGTAGCACTTGAAATCCATGGATTCTAGAATCTCCATTACCTTCTCGGGGTCGAAGGGCAAAGAGTAGTGGATGCTGAGGAGCTTCCTTTCTGGGAACTTTACCTCCTTTGAAAGTTCTTTGGCGAAATCTCTTGAGATTCTCACCACGAACCTTCGGAGAACCTCGTCCATGTCCACAGGTTTTCCTTCTAGCCACTCCTTTTGTCTGGCGGTAAAGTATCCTCTCAGGGATCCTCCTTCCAAGGCTGTATCGGGCAAATAAAGACTTAGGAGGGAGTAAAGGTCCATCAAGCTCGTGTTGACGGGAGTAGCAGTAAGCAGAACCACATCGGCTCGATTCTTGTTGATTAACTCCGCCAAAGCCCGATAGCGGTTGGTAGACGGATGCCTGAATTGATGCGCCTCATCCACTATGATTAGACCAAGGGGATTCTCCGGGTCCGAGAATTTTTCAACTGTTCCCTCAGGGTCGCTGGACAGCCTCTCGGAGTTGATGCTTTCCAGCTGGATGTTCATCTTCCTCATCTCCTCCTTCCAAGTGGTCTCCAGCACACTCTTGGGGGCTATGAGAAGAGTGCGGTCAGGCATGGCATCGTGGGCCAACACCAGACCTACCCTAGTTTTGCCCAACCCCGTAGAGTCCGCGACTAAAACGCCTCCCCATTTTTGAAGCTTCAAGCGGGACTCCAGCACCGAAAGGCGTTGATGAGGATAAAGTTTCTCAAAAGTTTTCTCCTTTTCTTCTATCTGCTCGAGTCCTTCCTTATAGCTCTCGTAGAGAGCTTTGGCAAGCACCTCCAAGGGGGTCCAGGTGACGGTATAGTTCTTGAGCATGGAGAGGAACTCCTCCTTGAAATCCTTTGCCATCTCCCAGACTTCTTGGAACCAGTCGAAGAGCTGTTGAACTGCCATCGGATCCGTGTCTACCATGTTGAGCTCACGGTTCTTGACCAGACCGGCATAGGTGAAGTTGCTAGATCCGACCACGGCCACTCCGTTGGCTTCTTGTTGGCTGGAAATGCCTAGGTAAGCCTTTCCGTGAAAGAAGGGCATCTCCAAAATTCTCACTTCTACTTCTGGGGACTCAAAATGGGATATGGCTTCCTGGAGAAGCTTGAAATATTCAGGGTTGTCCTCGTTCTCCTCTAGCTCCTTTAAGATCTCGTCTTCCCACCTCATGCTCTCCGTGGGCTCCTTTCCCAGCAAGAGTTTGAGAGGTTTTCCAACCAAGGTTTCTTTGATGGCACCCCAGCCCCGGATGTTGAAGTAAGCCGTGGCAATCATAATTTCGTTAGCCTTCGCCAGCTCCCTTTTCAGGACTTCCGCCAGAACTTCCCTTCTATTATCCACGATTCTAGCAGTCAAGTGGCCAACACCTTCCCTGCTTTTATTAGCCTATCTTCCACCACTTCGAGGAAGGCCTGGTGAAGCTCGTTGAGAAGGGAATCCAGCTCCAGCTTGGGACGTGTGCCGAAAACTGTTTGGACGGTGAACCAAGAGGGTGGCTTAGAGACTGGCATACTTAAAAGGCTCTCGATTACCGCCTTATCGAGTTCTTTCCTGTCAGTTTGCTTGATTTCCTCCGCATACTTCAACGGTTTTCTTTCCATCAGCTTGTGTGGGTCG
This sequence comes from Candidatus Hadarchaeales archaeon, assembly GCA_038823825.1. Taxonomy (NCBI): domain Archaea; kingdom Methanobacteriati; phylum Hadarchaeota (SeqCode); class Hadarchaeia (SeqCode); order Hadarchaeales (SeqCode); species Hadarchaeales archaeon (SeqCode). Next base: position 222,939 of record JAWBCC010000001.1, read on the forward strand.
AACTTTATCTTCATGTCACTCAGGTCTGGGACAGTTAACTCCTCGTAGTCCTCCACCATTATGTCTGTGGCTGCACCTCCACCTCCAAGCCTCCTGCAGTGTAGCTCCACGGTGAGGTAGAAGAGGGTGGAATTCATGTAAATCCAAACGGTCAAGGGATCAATTCCCCTGTTACAATACAAAGCATACAACCTATGGTCACACATCACGGGATTCTTGCTGAAGGGTATGTAGATGAGGTCCCTCCAAGACATGGGAAGGAGGATGTGGGTGGGCTCGAACTCGGGAAGCTCCCACCATCTTTCCCTCGCCTTGCAGGTGGGACGTTTATGGAATCCCTGCGATTCCCCCCATTTGATGTACTTCTTGGTGAAGGGTCCGGGGTCCGAGGTGTAGAGACACAGCGTTTTGACGGAAGGAATCAAGAAGCTCCTTATCTCCTTTGGGCTCCTCACGAGGGGCTTCGTGTCTTTACGGTCTATTACGAATCTCTCTCCGGCCTCATTTTCTATGTATATCAGCCCCTTTTCCTCCAACTCCTTCCGGTTCTTTGCTGGGATATCCCTGAATTTCTGGGGATTCGCGAGCCTGTCGGCTTCATAGAGGTGGCTCACATCCTTCATGTAGAAGAACTCATTTGCTCCCGTTTTAATCCCAAATTTTATTTCAACGAATTCCTTCAGTTTGTGAGTCAACCTCGGTAAGAAAACTTCCTCGAAAATGCGGGGGGAGCGTAAATAGTACCACTTTCCTGGTTTCAGTTCTGACCTCCTAAAGGACCTATAGTTTCTAATAGTGTTACCCGTATAGGAGTCCAAGTAGATGAAATCGACACTTTCCTCCCCCGTTTCCCGCTGGAGGATGGTTATAACGGTGTTTATGTCAGCCTGAAAGCTCCTCTTCCTTTGCCCGTATACCGCCCTGAGGTGTGGCAGGAGCTCTCGTTGTAAAGTTCTTCCGTAGCCCGACTCCAACCACTTATCAGAAGAGATGACGGCCACCACCCCGCCCTTTCTGACCAATTGAATGGCTCTTAACATAAAGTAGGCATAGAGATCCGAGGTCCTGTCCAAACCGTAAATCCCAACATACAAATTCTTCTTTCCCTCCGGTATCTGCTCCTGCCTGACATAGGGCGGGTTCATTACCACGATATCCACCTTGGAAGGATAGAGGCTTTCGATGGTAAGACCCTCGCGTACCCCCATCTTCTCACTGATTTTCCTCTTCAGTTCGCTCATTTTCTTTCTGAGCAGTTTTTTCCTTTCCTCTGTGTGCTCTCTGAGATACTCCGCGTTGAGTCTCCTAAATTCATTTATTAATTCCGAAAGCTTTGTCTCCATAAACTCGTCCAGCTTTGGACTCTGGGAAGGAGGATATAGGGAATCTTCGATTTCCATGAGGTTCAAGTCTAGGTTTGGAAGAGGCTCAGGTTCCCTCTGGTCTATGACCAAGGAAAGCCAGAGCCTCAGCTTTGCTATTTCCACTGCCTCAGGCTCTATGTCGAAGCCGCAGAGGTTAGGGAGAATCCTTTTCTTGTATTCCTCTGGGTCCCCTCTCCATCCCACAGTAGCCTCGGCTTCGTGGATGAGCTGGATCAGGGTCTGCATCATAATTACCAAAAAACCACCGGACCCTACCGCGGGATCCATTACCCGCAGGGAGAGGAGCTTTTCTCTGAACTCCCTGACTTTCTTTTCCGATTTTTCTCTCCTAAGTTCATCTAAGAATTCCTCAAGTCCATCCACCAGCTCCAGTCTCCCATTTCTTTCCACCACTTTATCTTTGAGCCCCAGACAGGCCGCAATGGCTTTCCTGCACATGAACCCTATCTCGTTGGGAGGGGTGTAGAAGGTTCCTTTCTCTTTTCTTTCCTTTTCCGAAAGGAGGTTCTCAAGCACGGTTCCCAGCAGGAGGGGATCTATGCATACCTCCATCTCCATAGGGGAAGACTCATCCACGGTGAAATTGTATCTGTTGAAAAACTCCCTAGCCTCCAAAAAGATGGGCTCAAGCTTCTTTTCCGTCTTATCCTCGAGTTCCGGTGTGAAGTATTCTTCTCGCTCGAAAAGCGATCCATTGAGCAAAGGCATTCCACCTTCTCCTTTGGCGAGTTCCTCGTAACACAGGCGGTTGAAGTCCCGTACATTTTTTATCCTATCGACGTATTTCCTGTCTCCTTTCAACCATCCCTTCCTTTGAAGGAAGTACAGGAACATGAGTCTGCCCAAGAACCTCTGAGCATAGGAGGATGCTCTTTCCCCCATACTCGCTTTGAGGACCGAAACCGTTTTCTCGTAGAGTTCACGGTATCCCTCGAAGAACTCATCCCTGACTTTTTCATACGGAAAGAAGCTCGTATCATAGGCATCTTTCAGTTTCTCCTTTCCTGGAAACCTGAGAGATTCCAGAACCTCTATGTCGGTGCGATAAAGTCTCTCGTGAAGCCAAAGGATTTTTACTTCCCCTCCAGTGCCTTTTCCCGGAACGATCACAGCGTAACTATCTCTCCCGTCCGTGAAGAAGAGGAGGGGCCTGATGAGTCTTTTGCTTTTCCAGTTTCTCGCCACTTGAGAGCGGACACTCCTCGGAGGAAGTTTGGAGAATTGAAGGATGATCCCCTCCACGTAATCGTCCTTGTAAATCCTCAATACGTCTACAGGACTAACGTGGGCAGGAATAACCCCAGCATCCTTCAGTGTTTCTGTGTCCAGCTTCTCTTCTCGAAGCGGATAACCCAGTTTTTGCAGAGTCTCCATCCAAAAGGACACGTCGAAAGCTCTTGCTTCCATTGATATTCACTATTAATTTCCCTTAGTTTAAAAAATTTCTTCGATGTTCCTCTGGCTTTGAGAAAAAACAGCTGATGCTTTGTGTTTACACTATGAAAAAACTAAAATTCACATCACGCCCAGGGGAAGCACAAATTATGGCATGAAGCTTTAAAAAGCAAAGGATTAAAAGCATCGTTCTCTTACGATTATTGAGTCGAAGAAAGGAGAGGAATGGAAAATGGTATTTGCACCACCAGGCGCGGGTTATGACCGGGCGATAACCGTCTTCAGCCCGGATGGCAAACTTTATCAGGTCCAGTACGCTCAAGAAGCGGTAAAACGGGGACTCACAGCTCTCGGGATGAAAGTCAAGGATGGCGTTGTCCTCGCAGCTGAAAAGATGGTCCGCAGCAAACTCGTTGAGGAGACTTCGATAGAGAAAATTTTCCAGATAGACGAGCACATAGGGGCTGCAGTCTCCGGCCTCATCGCTGACGGTCGAGTCCTAATAGATCAAGCAAGACTTGAGGCACAGATAAACAGACTGCGATATGACGAGCCGATAACGGTCTACGCATTGGCCAAGAGGATCGGAGATATCCAGCAACTTTACACTCAGCACGGTGGCGTTCGTCCGTTCGGGGTGAGAATTCTGATAGGAGGAGTGGATAATGGAACGCCCAGCCTCTACGAGACTGATCCAAGCGGAGTTGTAGCTGCTTACAAATGTCAGGCAATAGGTAGGGAATCGCAAACCGTGGTTAACTTCTTCGAGGAAAAATACGACCCGAACCTCGGTTTAGAAGATGCGATAAAGCTTGCGGTCGAGGCCCTATCGAAAGTTGTCGAGCCGCCCTTAACTTCCGACAAGTTAGAAATGGCTGTGATTCCAATGGAGACCGCAAAGTTCCGAAAGCTCACGCAGACAGAGATCTCAAAGTATACGAAGCCATACGAAAAAGCCAGACCGAAGGAGTAGAAGGAGTCTCCTATGGTCAAGTTAGAGGATGCCGTGATAGCGAGATTTTCAAGTCACGGCATGAACTTCGAAATTTTGGTCGACCCAAACTTGGCTGTTAGTCTGCGAGAGGGCAAGCAGGTAGACATGAGAGCGATGCTCGCCATTGACAAGGTTTTCAAAGATGCCCGGAAGGGAGAGTCGGCGTCGGAAGAAAGTCTTTTAAAGGTTTTCGGTACGTCCGACGTTTTCCGGGTTGCCGAACAAATCGTGAAAAACGGTGAAATTCAGCTTACGACCGAGCAGCGCAGAAAGATGAGGGAGGAAAAGGTGAAGCAAATCGTGACTATCCTTTCAAGAAGGGCGATAAATCCACAGACTGGAACTCCTCATCCTCCGGCAAGGATAGAAGCTGCCCTGAAGGAGGCAAAGGTTCAAATCGACGAGTTCAAGAGTGCTGAAGAGCAGATTCCGAAGATAGTCAAGGCCTTGCTTCCAATTCTACCGTTGAAATTTGAAATCAGGAAAATTGCAGTTAAAATTCCGCCAGCCTACGTCGGAAAAGCTATCCACGTTGTGAGAAAAATGGGCACCATCAAGCAGGAGGAGTGGCTTCAAGATGGTTCTTGGGTGGTTTTAATGGAGATCCCGGCTGCTGTGGAAGCCGAAGTCTACGAAAAGTTGAACGAGCTAACGAAAGGAGAGGTTGAAACGAAGGTGATAGAATGATTCTCGTTCAGAACAGGGAGCTTGTGATTCCAGGTCAGAAAATCGCGGAAGGAAAGTACAAGATCAAGGAAGGAGTTTACAAGGAAGGTGACGAGATATTTGCTGCAGTGGTTGGTCTAGCGGAAATCAGCGATGAAACGATTAAGGTGATCCCGCTAGAAGGGAGATATATTCCCAAGGAAGGCGATCTGGTCATAGGAGTTGTGATAGACGTTCACGCTTGGGGGTGGGTTGTGGACATAAACTCACCCTATACTGGAAATCTGCTGTTTTCCGATTACTTAGAAAGAAAGGTGGATCCGGTCCGGGAAAATCCACACAAACATCTCACACTTGGTGATGTTGTTGCTCTGCAGGTCAAAGAAGTTAACGAAAGAAAGTACGTTTTACTTGAGGGCGGCAAAGCTGGTCTCGGGAGGTTGCGAGGAGGCAGAATGGTAGAGATCTCTCCCATGAAAATCCCACGCGTGAGAGGAAAAAAGGGTTCAATGCTCAAGGTTCTTCAGGATATCGGTGGATGTCGACTTTTGGTCGGACAGAATGGAAGAATAGTTATATGGGCGAAAACACCTGAGCGCACGGCTGTAATAGTTGAGGCTCTGAAGAGAATTGAGAGGGAAGCGCACATACCAGGTCTGACAGACCGAATACGTTTAATGCTGGAAGGGAGGAATGTAAAGGATGCAGAAACCTGAAAAGCTGATAATTGATGGCAGAAGGCTAGATGGTCGGGCACCGGACGAGATGAGACCACTGAAAATAATTGCTGGACCCTTGCAGAGGGCTGACGGATCAGCCTATGTAGAGCTTGGAAAAAACAAGGTTCTTGCGGCGGTTTACGGACCTCGTGAGATGCATCCGAAGCATGAAGCAGAGCCCGACCAGTGCATCCTGCGCTGTAGATATTCCATGGCACCGTTCTCTGTTGAGGAGAGGAAGAAACCAGGACCAGACAGAAGATCGATTGAGATTTCCAAGGTCATAAGAGAAGCCCTTGAACCGGTTCTTTTCTTGGAATTATACCCAAGAGCTGTCATAGACGTGTTTATCGAGGTGCTTCAAGCCGATGCTGGGACAAGAACAGCCGGGATAAACGCCGCGGCAGTTGCCCTAGCCGACGCCGGGATTCCAATGAAGGATCTTGTCTCCGCGATTGCCGTGGGAAAGGTCGATGGAACAGTGGTTTTGGATCTTAACAAAGAGGAAGATCAATTTGGAGAGACAGACATGCCAGTCGCGATGATAGTCAGGAGAAAGGCGATCACGCTTCTCCAGATGGACGGACATTTCACGGAGGAAGAGTTTAAGCAAGCTCTGGATTTTGCTTTCAAAGGGTGCGAGCAGGTATTTGAGGCTCAGAGACGTGCCTTGAAGGAGAAATATGTGGTGAAGGTGTGAGAAATGGAAGTGGTTTCCAGAATAAAGAAGGATTACATAATGAGTTTGCTGCAGCAAGGGAAGAGAATAGATGGGAGAGCTTTCGATCAGTTCAGAAGTGTTAGCGTGGAGAAAGGGATTATCCAAACTGCTAACGGATCGGCTCTTGTGAAGATGGGTGCCACGCAGGTGCTTGTTGGAGTGAAGATAGGGAAAGGAGAACCTTTTCCCGACCAGCCGGAAGAAGGAATTCTGGTCGTGAACGCGGAGCTTCTTCCTTTGGCCTCACCGACTTTTGAGCCAGGTCCGCCGGACGAAGATGCGATAGAGCTTGCGAGGGTCGTCGACCGCGGTATCCGGGAGTCTAAATGCTTGGAGCTTGAAAAGATGGCGATAGTTCCGGGCGAGGAAGTCTGGACGGTTTTTATAGATATTTATGTTCTGGATCACGACGGAAACCTTATTGATGCCTCGGCTCTCGCAGCCATAGCCGCTCTGACTGATACGAAGCCACCGGCCGATGAGGCTTGGAAGCTTCAAGGTTTTCCGCTGAGAAAGTATCCTGTAGCCGTGACTTTTGCGAAGATTGGCGATCAGCTTCTGCTGGATCCAAATCTTGAGGAAGAGCAGGTGATGGATGCTAGACTGACGATGGCTTTCACGGAGGATGGAGCCTTGTGCGCTATGCAGAAGGGAGGAAAGGGATACTTTACCAGAGAGGAAGTGGAGAGAGCCTTTCAGATTGCAAGGCAAAAGTCCGCGGAGCTCAGAAGATTATTAGGAGTAGGTTAAAATGGCTAGAAAGAGGACGAAAAAGGTTGGAATAGCCGGAAAATTCGGCCCGCGCTATGGATTCACTCTGAGGAGGAGATATGCCGAAGTTGCGGAGAAGGCCAGGAAACAGTATCCGTGTCCGAACTGCGGTGCGGTGAAGGCCAAGAGAATAAGCACGGCGATATGGCAGTGCAGACGATGCGGGACGAAATTCGCAGGTCGGGCATACTATCCGACTGAATCCGCTTGAAAGAGATTGTATGATATTGCTTACGACCTCAAGGAGGCCGTATCACGAGACGCGAATTCTTGCCCGTGAACTCTCAAGAGTCCTCCCGTCTTCCCGCTACCTTCCGCGGGGAACTAAAACGGTCAACGAACTTCTCTCGCTCGCATTCCGCTTCGGGCTCAAAGGGGTGTGGATAGTGGAGAACTCCGATGGGAAGCCAGGATTTCTCAGGTGTATATTGCCAACCCGTGGCAGCCTCTGGGAAGAACTCCAAATCGACTTCTCGGATTTTGTTCTTCAAAGAGGAACCGGAAAGAAGATAGAAATCAGTCCTACGCACTTGAAGATTCTTCCTGGGGGAGAACCCCTTGCCCACGAGATATCAAAGTTTCTGCAATTACAGATTGCTGAAAAATCCGGAGAACCTGCGGTGCTCGTCGGAGAAAGAGAAATAGCATTCTGGGATGGACAGGGAAGGATTCCTCCGGAGTTATATGTTTCTTCTTGGAGGAAAGTCGGTGGCGAAGCCTAAAAGAGTTTCTGCAAAGCTTTATTTCGACTTTGAAGACACGAAAAAAGCAGAAAGTGTATTCAAGGCGGTTCTACCGGAGAAGGATATAGAGAGATCAAGATGCAGAGTTTCCATGTTTTTAAGGGAAAGCGTTTTATATGTTGAGATAGATGCTCCAAACACGGCTTCGCTGAGAGCTGCCATAAACTCCGTGGGGAGGTGGATAGCTCTAGCGGATGAGATGGTGGAGAGGTGTGAGGAATGGAAGAGCTTTCCCCGCAGGTTAGACATCAGCTCGTCCAGTTCCAGCAGGCGCAGCAGCAGGCGCAGGCGATAATCGCGCAGAGACAGCAGCTCGAGATGCTGATTAAGGAAACAGAGATGGCGCTGCAGGAGCTGCAAAAGTTACCTGACGATGCTGTGGTTTACAAGAGCGTTGGGACAATTCTGGTCAGGGTGAACAAGCAGGAGCTGCAACAGAGTTTAACTGAAGAAAAAGAGGAGCTGGACTTGAGAATAAAGACGCTGGCAAGGCAGCAGGAGAGAATTCTGGAGAGACTGGAGGAAATGCGCCAGAAGCTGGAAGAGGCTCTCAAGGGACAGCCGAAAGGTGGGGCGGCCGGTTAGCTTGTCGATGATGGAGGTAGCGGAAGCCCTCAGGTCGCTTTCGGGCAAGCGGGCGTTAGTTCTCTGTCACCACTTTGCCGACCCGGATGGGGTAGCAAGCACTGTCGTTCTCTCCGAGGTTCTCTCTACGCTTGGAGCAAAATCAGTGGCTGCTGTCGCCGATGACATATCCCTGCCAGCTCGGCAGATATTGGAGTATTTCGGAAGGAAGGTGGAAATCAACCCGGAGCTCGATTTTGATGCCATAGTCCTCGTGGACACTTCCAGTTTTGGTCATCTCGGAAGTTTTGGTGAAAAAGTCGAAAAATTTCAGGGTTTGAAGATAGTAATAGACCACCACCGACCAAATGAGGAAACCAGAAAAGCCGTGGATTTTCATTTTGTTTTTGAAGAGTACATTTCCGAATGTGAACTGCTTGCGGATCTCGTGAAGGAGATGGGACTTAAGTTAACCCCCGAGCAGGCCTCCATGCTTCTCGCCGGTATTCTTACGGACACGGCGCATTTCAGGTTAGCTAAACCAAAGACCTTTCTCGTGGTTTCAGAGCTTTTGAAGGCGGGAGCGGATTATCAAAAAGTTGTAGAATTACTCAAGCCTCCGGAGGATAAGTCAAAGAGGGTAGCGGTTCTTAAGGCGATTGAAAGATCGGAGGTTAAAAGAATTCACGGTTTTCATTTCATTTTTTCAGAGGTCGGAGCTTTTGAGGGTGATGTGGCTTCGATTTTCGTGAAGATCGGTGCGGACGCTGCCTTTGTCGCATCTGAGGATAAGGGTAAGCTAAGGATGAGCATGAGGGCAAGCGAGCAGTTCATCGAGGAGACCAAAATTCATCTTGGTGAAGTGGCGGAAGAACTCGGGAAGATTTTCAACGGAAGCGGTGGGGGACATCCAGGGGCGGCAAGCATGATGGGAGAAGGAAGGCTCAAAGATCTCAAAAGAAATTTGTTTAATCTTCTTCAGAAGAAATTGGCTAGGTATGCACTTGGAAAGTGAACGTCTACAGAAGGCGGGCTACAGGATAATCGGAAGACATAGCGCTGTGAAGGTTTGCCACTGGACGAAAAAGAGCTTGTTAGACCGGGGCGTTTGCTACAAAGAGGAGTTTTACGGACGTGAGCTCGGGATAAAGAGTCACTTATGTCTCCAGATGACGCCTGCTTTGTGGTTTTGCGACCACAAATGCGTCCACTGCTGGAGAGACACCAGAGTGACCTCCAGTGTTTGGGAGGGGGAACCTGACGATCCTTCCCTGATCTTGGATTTAGCCATCAGAGCGCAGAGAGAACTCTTGAGCGGTTTCGGCGGGAATCCGGTAGTTAACAGAAAGAAATTTGAGGAAGCGAAGAATCCGAAGCATTGTGCGATATCGCTCGCTGGTGAGCCCACGTTTTATCCTAAGATTGCCGAACTGATCGAAGAATGCGCGAAACGTGGAATGACAAGTTTTCTTGTCTCTAATGGCATGCATCCAAAAGTCTTGGAGAAGATACCAAGTCCGAGTCAACTCTACATCTCCGTTCTTGCTCCCAATGAGGAACTTTACAGAAGACTGTGTTCTCCACTCATTCAGGATGGGTGGAACAGGCTTTTGCAAAGTTTGGATGTTCTCAGGAGTTTTAAAGGTCGTACGGCTATAAGGATAACTCTAATCAGAGGAATGAATATGGACGATCCAGCGGCGTATGCTCCGCTTGTCATTCGCGCTGAGCCGGACTTTGTTGAAGTGAAGGGATATATGTGGGTTGGTTACTCTAGAAGCAGACTCAAATTGGAGAACATGCCTTCTCACGCAGATGTTACAAGTTTCGCAAGCGAACTTTCCTCAGCGACGGGATATCGGATACCAGGTGAGCAACCGGCGAGCAGAGTTGTCCTACTCAAGCGCTGATCAAAAACAATTATTTCGTGCTTTATTTTTGAAATTTGGGAAAATTTGGACCATTTGAACGGTCTAAAGGAAAATTTTCTTCAATTTTTTGGAAAAGTTTTGTTTTTGCAGAAAGAAAATTAAAATATCGAACCGTTTTTGGAGATTTTCTAAATACTTCCTCCTACACAAATTTCTTCGGAATCAATGAGTCGTGCGGTGACAGGGGCCGCACGAGGAGCTGCACCCGAAATGAAAGGAGGGAGAACAATGCTGGGAGAACACGGATTTGCGGCCGTGGTGGTCGTAATAGTGCTGGTCTCGGTGGGCGCGGGAATGGCGATACCGGTTATCGTAGATTCCATCGATGTTAATCCAGACAGTCCGCTGTACGGACTGGAAAGGATCGGAGAGAGAATCAGAGAATCGTTTGCAGGTGGACAGCAGATGGATATCTCTCTCGCAAAAGAGAGAACAGCGGAGCTAGAGCTCATGGTCAGACGTCAAAAGGCCGAGAGATACGCATGGCTTGCAGACGAGATCGCTGAAAGACTGGAGAAGGCGACGGAGAGGGCTGCTGAAAACGTCGGTCTCGTCAGGGCGATGGAGGCGGTCCAGATACACACGAGAAGACTAGAGACTCTTCTGGAGAACGAGAATCTGCCGGAGAAAGCCAGGCTTGCGGTTTCCTTTGCGCTTTGCAGGAGCAGTGCAGTGATGGGCGTTCTTTCAGAAGTTCAGGCTCGCGTTGAGGCTCGCGAGAGGATCCGCGAGAGAATCAGAGAGATGCGTGAGGAGTTCGCAGATCTCAAGAAAGAAGCGGAAGAGAACCTACGAATGAATTTGCCGATAGAGCCGGCTCTGCACAGAGTCCATATGATGGTCGCCACAAGGTTGATGGCCAGAATAGAGAACATTATTGTTGTGAAACCAGAGAACGCTGAAAATCTCGCAGAACTCATACAGAGAAGGCTAGAGGAAGCGCTGACAAACTGCACGGATAATCAGCTCATCGAAGAAGTGCTGGAGAAACTCGCTGAATACCGGGAGAAGCTCGAGAATATCCGCGAAAACATGCCAGAGATCCTGCCATGGATTCCACCTATTTGCAACAGGATCGTTATAGTAATAGTCGTTGTGGAGAACAAAGTTGTAAACATTCCTCAAGTACCTCCGATAGAAATGCGTGAGAACATCAAGGAAACGTTGCGCCAGATCAGAGAGGAAATCAGAGAAATCAGGCAAGAGTTCAAGCAGATCAGAGAGGAAATAAGAGAAAGGCTGCGTCAGGGTGAGAACATTCAAGAAATTATCGATAATCTCGATCTCTCAACAGTCGAGGTCTTGATCAAGAATCTCCAGATGCAGGTCGAAAATCTCAGAAGCATGCGATCATTGGACATGGCGAGCGAACATGTCTACAGAATCGTTAGGAGAGTGAATAAACCGGAACAACTGGAAAGGGTCAGAAATCTCTTGGAGCACAAGATATTGCCACTTAAAGAGAACGTTCCGGCCGGTGCACCAGTCGAAAATCTCATAGAATGGACGGAGAACTGTTTGCAGAGTATCAATCAGATTCAGCAGGGAGTTGAAGCTGGAGAGATACCTCCGCAGCAGATACAGTCCACGATCGTAGATATGATAAAACCGCCGCACTGGAGAAGGTGAAACGATGAGGCAGGACGCAGGGATAGTCATACTCTCGATGATCTTACCAGTGGTCATCCTCGCTGGGTTGTTTCAGGGTGTCGAAGACCTTTCAGCCAAAGTTCTTGCTCTTCTGCTGCCGGCGGTGGTCTCAGGGGGGATAGCTCTTCTGATGGTCGCCGCCACGCGTCGCCAGAAATAAAAACACAGAATGTCAAGATAAAATCGATGGATACCAAGGAGATGCTAGCGATCGTCGCGGTTGTCGTGGTTCTTCAGCTTTGTCTGAGCTTTATTGTTTATCTTTTTTCACCTTTTTTTGATCTTTCAGCCTTGGTTGTTGCTGTGGCGATCATGGCGTCTGTAGCTGGTTCGATTGCGGCAATTCTGCTTTTTCTTTTCAAACGCTACGCAACTGAGCGAGCGGTTAGGGTGGCAATGCTCACTTTGAGTGAGGATGAGAGAAAAGTTTTGAATGAGATATTAAGAGAAGGAGAGATAAGGCAGGACGTTCTTAGAAGGCGGGTCGACATGTCGAAGTCAAAACTCAGTGCTCTTGTCAACAATCTCGAAAAGAAGGGTGCAATCATCAAAATAAGGTATCATAAGACAAACATTTTGAGGGCAACGAAGGAGTTCGGCGGGAAATCTTAATAGTGTTGGGGCAGAAAAGATTTTGTTTGGAGGTGGATTGCATGCCCGTGACGGTTGAAGATTTCATGACGAGAAAGGTCGTGAAGATAGAGGCTTCTAGAACGATTGCGGAGGCGGCCAGATTGATGGCAGAGGAAAAAGTTGGAAGCATCATAGTTTTCCAGGAAGATCGGCCTGTCGGAATTGTCACGGATAGGGACATCGTGGTCAGAGCGGTGGCTCGAGGTTTATCGATGGACGAAAAAGTAGAAAAGATAATGTCCCAGCCGCTGATAACTGTGGAATCTAAAACACCCATAATAGAAGCCATCCAGCTGATGGACAAGCATATGATAAGACGGTTGCCGGTGGTCGAGGAGGGCAAAATAGTTGGAATTTTGACATCGACAGATATTGGCAGGGCATCGAAGATCTTAGCTCCCTTCCTTCTTCCCAGAATTCCGGAGATATATCTAATTCCGCTGAAAGAGGGGTCAAAGCCAGATTGAGGGAATTCTCTTGAGAAGAACGATAGGAAGATTGAGGAAACACTTCGCCCGGCAAGAGAGGATACAGGAAAATGTGCAGAAACTCTCCCGCGAGATAATAAGAAATGCGTCGAGAGCTATTAGCGCTATTCACAGGGGAAATTTCAAGACCGCTAATGCTTTGATCAGAAAAAGCGGTGAAAATCTAAAAAGTTTCGAAGCACTTTTGGATGAAGAGGGTTGGGGAATGTTCTATAATGTCCTCGTTTCAGCTCAGCAGGAGTATGCCGAAGCGGTTATGCTAGCCTCTATCTTGAAAAACGGGACACTTCCGGATCTTGAGAGTCTTGGAGTTTTTCCAAGAGCGTATGCATTCGCCTTGGCAGACGTTGCCGGAGAACTTTACAGGGTTTTTCTCAATGGTGTGAGAAATGGAGATAGGCGTGAGAGCGAAAAAATCTTGGGGGTTATGGAGGAAATTTTTGAGATGTTAATGGAGCTTGATTTCCCACAGTCTGTTTTACCGGGCATGAAACACAAACAGGATCGGGTGAGGAGGATAGTAGAACAGGCTAGGAGGGATTTTACTCTGGCCTTCATGGAGGGTGGTTAGTTTGCCGTTTGATGTCGGAAAGTTGCGTGAACTTGCGGAGAAGGATTTCAGGAAGGCTTGGGAAGAAAGCGCGAACCTTGTCAGGAAATCGGGCAGGGTTTTCGAGCTCCAACCTAGCGGAAAGCCAAACCCACTCTTCGAACTTGTACAAAGATTCAGACAGGCTCTGATTAGACTTGGTTTCAGGGAGATGATTGTCCCGATTATCGTCGACAAGCGTGAGGTCTATAAGCAATACGGATCGGAGGCGCCGATAATATTGGACAGGGTTTTCTTCCTCGCAACGCTTGAGCGTCCTGACATTGGAATCGGGAAGAAAAAGATAGAGGAGATAAGGAGCTTTCTTCCATCGTTCAACAAGGTTGAGAAGCTTCAGGAAATTTTTAGGAGGTATAAGCTGGGGGAGATTCCTGCGGACGACCTGATAGAAACGATTTCGAGCGAGCTTTCGATTTCCGATGCGGAGGCGGAGAAAATTTTATCACTCTTTTCTGAGCTGAGAGATCTTAAACCTGTTCCTGGCGATCTCACGCTGCGCTCGCATACGACGGCCGGCTGGTTCGGGATACTCGCAGAGCTCTACCGGAGAGAGTCTCTTCCAATCCAGCTCTTTCACGTCGGGCCAAAGTTCAGGAGAGAACAAAGACTCGATGAAACGCATCTGTATGAGTCTTGGACGGCGTCAGTTGTCGTGATGGCGAAGGAGATAACGCTGGAAGATGGAATGGAGATAACAAGGAGAATCTTTGCCGAAGTTGGGTATCCGCGTGTTGAGATGAAGATCAAAAAGTCGACTTCGCGTTATTACGCTCCCGGGACGGAATTCGAAGTCTTCCTAGAACATAAGTCTGGTCCTGTTGAGGTTGGGGATGGAGGGCTTTACAGTCCGGTTGCTCTGGCGAACTACGGGATACCGTATCCGGTTTTCAATTTGGGAATCGGGCTTGAACGTCTTCTCATGATCGAGACGGGGGAAACGGATATACGCAGGCTGGTTTATCCGTATCTCTACACACCTGTTGTTCTTTCCGATGAAGAGATAGCGAAGATGATTCACATGGTGGAGATTCCTAAAACAGAGGTCGGGAGAAAGATCGCCGAAAATTTGTTTGAGATAGCGAAAAAATATGCCGATGCTCCCAGTCCGTGCGGATTTCTTGTCTTCGAGGGTGAAATCGGCGGGAGACGGGTGAGCGTTAAGCTTGTGGAACCGGAGGAGAATAAAAAGCTCGTGGGACCCGCAGGTTTTAACGAAATCTTTGTTTATGACGGAAACATCATAGCGGTTCCGCCAACTGGCTGGGAGGAAAAAGAATTCGTCAGAGTAGTCAGGGAGAAGGGGATCTCGACTGGGATAAAGTTCATGTCGGCTTTTGCAAACTTGGTCGGAAGGAGAGCGGAGGAAGCCGTTGAGAGTGGGGAGAAAATGGTGGAGGTTCAGATTAAAAATGTGAAGCTGCCATCGGACATAAATTTGGAGATAGAAGAGCCCGCGAGGAACTTTATAACATCGAACAAGAAGAGGGTGGATGTTCGCGGTCCCTTCTTCACAACGGCCGTGATAGAGGTGGAGTGATGATTTCTGAGAGGGAGTTCCGCGCCTGTATTGTCGAACTTGTAAAAAAAGCTGAAACTAGAGCCCCTCAAGACGTGCGGAAAGCTCTTCAGAGGTGTGTGAGGATCGAGCGTTCAAGGGTTGCGAGGCTGCAGCTCGAGATGATGCTGGAGAATCTAAAGCTGGCTGAAAAGAAGGAAGCACCAATATGTCAGGATACTGGAGTTCTCTCCTTTTTCGTTCGTGTTGGGGAGAGGCTTGATTTTGATGTTGCTCGTTCAATCGGTGCAGCGGTTCTAGAGGCGGAGGAAAAGGTACCTCTGAGGATGAGTGCCGTGGATCCGCTGAGCCGTGTGGCGATTTCTGGAGGTGTGTGGTCTGTCAACATAGAACCAGCAGATGAGGGGCTTGAAGTGGCTTTGCTTGTTAAGGGTGCCGGAACGGAGAACTTTTCAAAACTTTTCATGTTTTCACCATCGAATGGCTTGGAAAAGGTAGAGGCGCAACTTTTGGAAGTCTTGCGGGAGGCTGGTGGTAAAATCTGTCCTCCCGTTATCGTTGGTGTCGGAATCGGGGGTGATGCTTCTCGCGCGATCCTGTTATCGAGACGAGCGCTCCTCAGGCGGTTGGATGTGAGAAATCCGGATCGAAGACTTGCGAAGTTGGAAAGATCGTTAACTGAAAGGACGAACTTGTTGAGAATTGGTCCGATGGGTCTTGGTGGAGTTTGTACTGTTCTCGGTGTGAAGATCGAAACCGCTCCGACTCACACGGCATGTTTTCCTATTGCGTTTTCCTTCCAGTGCTGGCCGGGGAGAAGGGGACTGGCTAGGCTTGTTGACGGAAGGATGGAGGTGATAGAGCCTTGAAAATCCTTCATCCTCCGGTAACTCTAAGAGATATATCCAAGCTTCGTGCTGGAGATCTCGTGAAAATTTCTGGGAGAATTTTCACGGCGAGAGACAAGGCATATGTGAGGGTCGTTCAATCGGGTAAGGCGCCTGTTGACATGAGAGGGGGCGTGGTGTATCATTGTGGTCCGCTTGTTGTCAGACATGAGGAAAAATATGAGGTTATCTCCGCAGGGCCGACAACGAGTTCTAGGATGGACGAAATTCAGGAAAGGTTTCTGCGAATCACCGGAGTAAAGGTTTTGATTGGCAAGGGAGGTGTTGGGGAAAAAATTGCCGCCAGACTTCCCGAGCTTGGATGTGTTTATCTCTCATTTCCAGGGGGCGCCGGGGTGCTTGCTGCCGGATTTGTTGAAGAGGTCGAGGAGGTAATCTGGGAAGATCTGGGGCCAGCCGAGGCCATTTGGGTCTTAAGAGTCAAGGATTTTCCTTGTGTAGTAGCTATAGACATACACGGCAAAAATCTCTACACTGGGAGAATGAAAAGAAAATAAAAAAGAAAAAAAGGCTAGAGGGCCGGTTTTAAATCGACCCTCAGGCTCTCCTGAAGATAGCGATTGCGGCCAGGATCAGTGCGATGATGACGATGACGATTGCGTAAGTTGCCCATGGTGTAACAGTCTTTGTGATTATAGCAGCGTCGGAGCCGGAGTTGCCTACCAGGTCCGTGGCGGTTATAGTTATCTGGTTCTTACCCTCGGCCAGCGGGATGCTTGCCGTGAACTTGCCTGTAGTTCTGTCAAGGTTCACGGAAGCGCCAGCCGGGCTAACCGTCACGGTGATGTCGTCGTAGGTCTCCCACTCGTCGATTGTGATTGTTCCTTCGATGACGACGGAGCTCTGACCAGTCTTCATGTTCTTATACTTCGCATCGATTGTCACTCTTGGCGCGCTGGCATCGTATAGCAGATAACCGTAGCTAGTGCGGGATGTGCTGACGTTTCCTGCGACGTCGATCGTTTCGGTCAGGACTTCGACGACTTTACCCTGGTATTGGCTGATGTCAATGATGATCGTCCAGCGGTTGTCGCTGCCGGCTGTTGTGGAACCCAGAACAACTCCAGACTGGATGAGTTGGCCGGTTCTGAAGTTGTAGAGGTTGGCTAGCACTCTCACGGTCGCACCAGCCTCCGCGGTTCCGGAGATGGTGTAGGAGAATCTCCTCGACCTCTCCGGGGATTCCTTCGTGGTTCCCACGTACTGTGTGGTCGTGAGAACCGGCGCGGAAGGTGGTGTTATGTCGACCGTGAAGCGCAGGACAACCTTTGTTCTCTGAGCTCCCTTACCGTAGTTCGAGAACATACTGTCTCCGGCAATTGCAACGATCTCGTACGTTCCCTCTGGCAGGCAGATAGTGTTTTCTAGAACGTAGGCTAGGAAGACGTTCGGTACGGCGTTTTCAACGTTCTCCTCAACGGGGTAGATCTTCGGGAGGAGAACGAAGTTGTCTGCTGGCAGAACTCCCTTGTTATCGATAGCTTTCAGGACGACGACATAACCGTTGTCAAGGTTCTCGTTTTCGAAGAGGTCTGGCCAGTTGAGCTTATTCTCTATTCCCAGAACCTCGTCGCTGAAGGTCACTTTGATCACCAAGACGTTTTCGTTGGCGTAACCTCCGTCAGAGATGCTCTCCCCTGAGACGTTCTCTTTTACTTCTACTGTCACATTTGGAGCACGTGTGTCGACGACCAAGTTGTCGATGCTTTCTTCACCGATATTTCCGGCCTTGTCGATTATTCTTGCCGCGATCTTGTGTTTGCCGTCCGGAATAGTAAGCTCAAAGCTTACCAGTCCGGTCCAGTCCGCAACTCCACTGGCGACTACTTCGTTGTCCAATAGGACCTCGAGCTTCAGGCCTTCAGGTGTGTAGCCCGATGGTGTGAACACTAGGTTATCATCGGTATCGGAGAGAGTTACGTTGACCACGTAGTCGTTCTTGTTCTCGATGCCTACGGACAGTCCAATACCAGTCAGACTGGGAGCTATCGGTCTGCGTCTGTCGACGAATATCTTGTCAGCGAAGATGGCAACAGTATTCTCGTTCCCGAGCACATCTTTTGCCTTGTTTACTCTCACGGTTATGTAACCGTCGTTGTCCCAGTAATCCGTGTTCTCGGTTGTGTAGACTCCAGTCCACTCGGTGTTGTCTTCGTTCGGTGTAAGGGTGAGCAGCCTGGGAGCCATTCCGTTCTCCCAGATTTCTACGTTTTCGAAGGTGAACGATTCATTGCCCTTCAGCTTGATTGTCACGTTTTCGCTTCCGCCCACCCAGCTCTTGTCAACCTCGAGGGTGAGCACTGGCGGGTTACTGTCGACCTCAACTGAGGTAGTCCAGTTTCTGGCAAGATTTGTCGTATCCGTTGTTGTCACTGTGAAGTTGTAAAGACCGCTTGAAGTTGCTGACTCTACGGCGATCTTGAAGGTCACGGTTGAGCCGGGAGCGATTTGACCACCGGTCCACTCTACATAGGTTGCCGCACTACTCGCGGACCATCCGCTCGGGATGTTCTCCACGGTTGCGGCGCTAACATCGAGTTCCTGACCCTTTTTTCTTATGACCACTGTGTTGTCTGAGACTCTGATTATTTCGAATGTTGTTGCTCTAGTGAGCTGTACCAAGGTACCAGCGGGTATGACAACTTCGTTGTCAATCAATTGTAGACTGCGCCCGCTGGGCAAGGTCCAGTTCATCACGTTCTGTGGTCTGTCTGTCACCAGAGTCACAGCATTGTCCTTTATGACCGCGGTTATGTCTGTAGCCGGTTTCACTGCGTTGTCGGACAATTTGATGTTCATATCGCCAACAGTTCTAAGCTTTGCATTCTCTGGAAGCATTACGATACTGGGACCGGTTTTGATCGCCAAAATGTCTTGATCCACAACTAGAGCCGTGCCGACGGGGTAACCAAAGCTTACGTCTTTGGCAACCTCAAAGTTTTCCCAGTCAACATTCTCTGTGAAAGTTCCTCCGCTAGCAGCGATTTTGACCTCGACGTCTTCAAGTAACTGCGTCTGTCCAAGTGGAGGCACCCAAACCCACTTGTTCTCCTTCACGATGACCACGGTGTTCTCCGGCAGGAAGATATTGTCGTTCTCGATCAGAAGCACGGTGGTTCCTGCGGGGATGTATACAACGTTATCAGCTGCAACAACGCATACATTGTTCTCCTTTGGAATCCGCACGACCGGGTATGGTTTTGACCATCCAGACGGAATGGTGACTCTCACTTTGCTGATGGCATGCACGCTATCTCCAGAGTTTGTTACTGTGACGTCGAGAATCACGTTTTCTCCGCCACGGACTCTGCTTGGTGTGATCGAGATTGTTGCTGTGTGCGCTGCGCTGGTGAAACTCGTCGAAAGAACCATGGCTATCGGTGTCATTAGCATTGCCGCAATCACTATCATTGCTGTTGTACTCTTCATTTCTTTCACCTCTTTTTTGCGGAATTATCTTTTTCTTACCCTATTTAAAGCTTATCGGAAATTTAAATTTTGCAAATGGTAAGAAAAGCGCTTTATTTTTTTCGACGATTTTTGAAGGAAATTTCGACATTTGACGTATATCTTCAGAACTCGTTCTTACGTGAAAATAGAAGTGGCCACAGAGGCAACCGATAAAAAATAAACTGGAGATTTCTAATGGTGAAAGATTTGCTGGTTGTGGAAGGATCGGCTTCCCCGAAGCTCTCGAAAAGGATTGCGAGACTTTTGGGATGTCCTCTCTTAAGACCCGAGCGCAAGAGGTTTCCCGATGGCGAGCTTTACGTCAGGTTTACACGGGAGGTTGCCGGTGAGCACGTCGTGATCGTCCAATCAACCCCGGAACCGCAGAACGAAAATCTGATGGAACTCTATTTTCTCGCTAAAACCGCTAAGGATCTAGGTGCGTTGGAAGTCACTTTGGTTGTTCCCTATCTCGCCTATGCTAGGCAAGATAAGAGATTCAAACCAGGTGAAGCCGTGACGCTCGATTATGTGGCATCCCTTATTTCGAACTCCGGCGCCGACTCCTTCATAGTGGTTGATATCCATGAACCAGAAACCCTTCCAAGATTTGGCTTGAAGTCTAGGAATCTTACGGCGATGCCACTCTTGGGAGTTTGGCTAAAGAGGCTTCACTTGAGGAAACCATTGGTTGTGGGGGGCGACGAAGGTTCAGAGGAAAGAGCTAGACTAGTCGCAAGAGAGTTCGGCGCAGACTATGACTATCTAGAGAAAAGAAGGCTGACTCCGACGAAGGTTATGATGAGGCCGAAGAGGTTTGAGGTTAGGGGAAGAGATGTTGTGATAATAGACGATATGATAAGCACGGGTGGGACTGTAGCCGAGGCTGCGAGGATTTTGAGGAAATCTGGAGCGAGGAGGATTTTTGCCGCATGTACGCATGCCGTTCTCTGCGGGAATGCTAAGGAAAAACTCAGAAATGCGGGAGTCGCAAGAATCGTAGCGACTGACACGATTGAGCGTAAGGAAAGCGTAGTTTCGGTGGCACCTCTGATTGTTGAGGCGTTGCGCTGATGGCGAGATTTTTCTTTCTTCTTTCTGGGGAGCACTCAAGCCTCCCGGCCGCTGAGGTTGTGGGGGCGTGTGAGGCTCTAGGGCATACTTTTAAACCAGTCGATGTTCTCGATCAAGTTTTGGTTGGGGAAACCTCGGCGGAGCCTGCTGTTCTGGCTGAAAGACTCGCAATGAGCTGGATGATTGGATTCCACCTCTTTACTTCGCCGGCATTCAAGCGGGAAATCTTGGATTCTCTCTTCAGCTCTGACTTCTTGGAGATATTTAATCCGAGGAAGACTTTTGCGATCACCGTGAAGAGGATTAAAAGAAGCGCACAACATCTTCAAACGCCGGAGTTGGAAAAGTGGCTCGCGGAGAAGATTTCGCGGGAGGTAAAATTTAAAACTGATTTGCGAAATCCGGAGTTTGAACTTGTTTTCGTTTTGACTGGGGAGAGTTGTGTTTGCGGAGTGAAAGTAGCGGAGGTTGATAGGAAAAGGTTTACGGCGAGGAGACCATCCAGGAGACCCGCATTTCATCCGAGCACTCTGACACCGGTTTTGGCAAGATGTATGGTTAATCTGGCGAGAACACCTCCGGGTGGGATTTTTCTGGATCCTTTCTGTGGTGTCGGTGGAATTTTGATTGAGGCGGGTCTTGTCGGTGCGATTCCGGTTGGGATTGACATAAAACCAGAGATGGTTGAGGGAGCGAAGAAAAATCTGGAGGCCTTCGGGATCAGGGATTACAGGCTGGAAGTTGGAGACGCGAGAAAGCTGGGTGGAATGGAGGTGGACGCGATAGCGACAGACCCGCCCTACGGGAGGCAAGCCACGACCGCAGGGAGTGAGGTCTGGGATCTCTATCGAGAATCTCTTCACTCGATGACAGAGGTTCTCAAGCCTGGAAGATTTCTCTGTATAACTGCACCGGCAGATATCAGAGAAACTGGAAAGGAGGCGGGCCTCGAAGTGGTCGATTATCACGAGCAGAAGGTTCATCGCAGTCTCATCAGATGTTTTCACGTTTTCAGGAAGCCGGGCAGTTTTTAAGTGCACACGTGGGCTTTAAAAATCGATTATTAACTTCCAAACACGAGAATTATGTGATGACTCTAAGGATAATCTTCTTGGGAACAACCGGCAGCATTCCAACAAAATCTCGCGGAATGCCCTCAATAGCCATAAGGAGAGAGAGCGACTTGCTCCTCTTCGACTGTGGTGAGGGAACGCAGCGCCAGATGCTCCTAGCCCACTTAAGCCCGCTGAAAGTTGGCGCTATCTTCATCACGCATCTTCACGGAGATCATTTTCTTGGTCTTGCTGGTCTCATCCAGACGATGTCCCTTTTCTCAAGAAAAGAGCCACTATCCATCTACTGTCCGCGTGGCGAAGGAGAACGTCTGAAATCCTACATCTTCGCTCCCAGATACGACCTAACGTTCGATTTAGAGATCCGCGAGCTCTCTGACGGGGAAGAGGTCAGGATGTCTGAATACAGAGTAGTCGCGGCGGAGGCCGACCACTCAGTCCCCTCTCTAGCATACGCTCTAGTAGAAAACGACCGCCCAGGAAAGCTCAACGTTGAGAAAGCGATTTCGCTCGGTGTTCGTCCCGGCCCCGGCTTCTCAAGGCTCAAAGCCGGAGAGAGCATCACACTTCCAGACGGAAGAAAAGTCTACCCTAGTGATGTTTTAGGTCCGGCCAGAAGGGGAAGAAAGATAGTTTACACTGGTGACACCATTCCTTCTGAGAAAATAGTCAAGCTTTCGAAAGATGCGGATGTTTTAATTCACGACTGCACGCTCGGCGAAGAATTCTCGGAAAAGGCAAGAGAAGGAGGTCACTCCACCCCTTTAGAGGCGGCCGAAATCGCGAGAGCAGCAAACGTTCGCCTTCTGATTCTCTTCCACATAAGCCCGAGACATGAGGACCCATCCCCTCTGCTCGAGCAAGCCAGAAGGATTTTTCCAAACACGATCATCGCAGAAGACCTGATGGAACTCGAGATTCCCTATCCCGAAGAATGAGGGCTCAGTCTGGAGGATTCGATCATCAAATCTCCTAACCCTCTTTTCCTCATCGCCCATATTTCTTCTTCAGCGGACGATAAAAGCGATTCGCTCCGCCCGATTTCCTTCCCCACGTAGAAGAAAATCAAAGTCCCTCAAACTTCAAACTCACGCCAGGAACTCCGTACATCCGCGAGAGCTCGACAAGCAATGCGACAGTAACTTCAACTAACCTGCTGTTCTTTAGCGGCCCACCGTCAATCGCTCTCATCCCAGGGATGTGATTTATAAGCCTGATAACTCTCTTCTTGGCTTCCAGGTCATCCCCACAGATCACGACGTCACACGGAACCGGCGATCCGATATCTTGAAGCATCTTCGCTCCGACCGTGTGGAAGGCCGAAACGACTCTCGCCTCCGGCAGCAACTTCGCAACTTCTTCCGCGGCAGATCCACTTTCCGGCCTGATGTACTCTATATCTCCTCCTTCAAACTTCAGAGGAACGATGACGCTTAGAACAATCTTCCCACGAACTTCTGGTCTTATCTCCTCCGCAATCTCGGAGAGAGCCGCGAACGGCACGCTTAACACTACAATTTCCGCAAGTCTGGCAGCTTCACTATTTCTACCCCATCCGATTTCCCGCCCGGTAAGCCTAGAAAGCTCCTCAGCAACCTTCTTCGCCTTCTCCGGCGAGCGCGAGCCTATGATCACTTTCTCCTCTCCGAGCACCCATCTCGCCACAAGACCTCTGCCCAAGTCTCCAGTTCCGCCTATCACGGCAATCGTTTGCATCGCTAAAACCTCAGCTAGAAATCTCTATTTAACTTCACGGGTCAAGCAGATAATCGATCTCATAAAGTGGTACCCCATTCTTCGTTTTCGGGGCGAGATAATCGATCATTCTTTTCAAATCTTCCGCCCAAATCTTCACAACAATCGGCCCCATCGGCGATTCCCCATTCGTAAAACTCACCTTTCCAACGAAGGCGGCTTGTTTGTTTAGACGAAAACACATCGAATTTTCATCCGAAACTCCCGCGTTCATCACGGACCTCGCCGCATCCAGAATCGCCTGCTTTCTGAGAAGCTCCCTGAATCGCGAAAGTAACATGACATCACTCCCCTCACCGCAAATAACATCCTTTTTGATGTCCAGCTGCAATCCCGGGAAGATATTCAGGATGGCTTTTTTGACTTTTTCCGGGTCTTCAGTCTTCCTCACTTCAGCCTCTACCTCAAGCTTCACCAATAATCCTCCTATAGAGCTCTTCCGCCTTTTCCTTAAGTTCTTCCAGCGTCCCTTCGTTCACGATGAAAACGTCCGCCAGCGCAATGGCTTCCGCTAATCCCCATCCAAGCTCTCTCTCATCTTTCTCAACGAACTCAGCAAAGCTTCCAGCATCGTCTTCTCTCCTCCTTCCTGTTATTCTCTCAAACCTTGCCTTGGCTGGTGCCAGAACGGCGCAGAGAATAAATCTCTCCCCGAAGGCCCGTCGAAACTCCTCAACTTCTGCCAATCCTCTTATTCCGTCAACGACAACGGCTCTGCTGCTCTTCCCAGCGCTTTCTATTTTTGGTATGTTTAACTTCGCGATGATGCTCATCCCATGCTTTTTTCTCAATTCGTCCGCCATCTCGCCTACACTCTTCTCATTTACTTCCAAACCTCTTCGCTTGACCTCTTCGACTACAACATCCCCCATTCTGATGCAAGGAATGCCAAATTTTGAAAAAACTTTGGCTATCTCGGTCTTCCCAGCCGCCTGAAGTCCGACAAGCCCGATGACCTTGAAGTCCCTCACAGTTCAATCACGATCAGCGTGGTTGTGTTTGTTACGCCGGGAGCTCCTCTGATTTCTCCAAAGATTATCTTCGTCAGCTTCTCCAAGGAATCGACTTCTATCTGTGCAACAATGTCGTACGGACCAGCAACGGTTTCCGCGAGTTTTACTCCGTCGATGCTTTTTATTTTCCTATAAACCTCAGCCGTTCTCCCAGGCTCGGTAGAAATCAAACTGTACGCTCTAACCATTTCCGTTTCACCTCATCAAAATAGATACTTGGAATATAAAAAAGGAACGTTTGCTGTCATCTCATCCTCGCATCGAGAAATCTCCTAGCCTCTTCAACTATTTTATTCTTCAAATCCTCGAGCTCCTCCAAACTTCTGCCCTCTATGACGACTCTCGCTTTTGGTTCAGTCCCGGAAACTCTCACTAGGACCCAACTTCCGTTTTTTCTTTCAATGCGCACACCGTCAATATCAATTATCTTCTCTACATCTCCGATCTCTTTCAAAACATGCCTCTTCATGTGTTCCATGAAGTAGGGCTTCATCTCGTCCCGACAGTGGAAATCTTCATGATACATGGGATAGTCCGGAACGCTTTCCTTGAAAATACGTGAAATCGGTTTTCTTTCTTTGGAAATCAATTCGACGACTTTGGCTGCCGAAAAAATCCCGTCCGCCCACATCCCATGCTCAAGGAACACGAGCTTCCCCGGTTCCCCAGCGAAGCAAGCCTGGTGTTCGATCAATCCTTCCGTAAACGCGCCAAGCGGAACTCTGAT
This sequence comes from Candidatus Hadarchaeales archaeon, assembly GCA_038823825.1. Classification (NCBI taxonomy): domain Archaea; kingdom Methanobacteriati; phylum Hadarchaeota (SeqCode); class Hadarchaeia (SeqCode); order Hadarchaeales (SeqCode); species Hadarchaeales archaeon (SeqCode). The sequence goes on from JAWBCC010000001.1 coordinate 247,725, forward strand.
GACCTTCCCACCCATCCGTTGGACAACTTCTTCGATCGATTTAGAAGTGTTTACACTTGTGATTACTATCCCACCACCTCTTTCTCTTACAATCTTCTGCGCAAAGAAAGCAATTAACGTATCATGCTTGATGAAATCTCCATTCTCATCGATAACGGCCAATCTATCAGCATCTCCATCGTGTGCTATTCCAAGATCTGCGCCCACCTTCTTGACGACCGCCATCAGCTCTCCAAGGTTCCACGGCTGAGGCTCTGCAGGTCTGCCCGGGAAGTGACCATCTGGATGAGAGTTTATAGTTACGACCTCACACCCAAGTCTCCTAAGAAGGACAGGGGTGATCCCTGATGCTGCTCCATTTGCCGGATCCACAACCACCTTCACACTCCCATCGACCTTTACTTTCTTCTCGATATCCGTGATGTATTCTTCAGTGATGTCGATCTTGTGGACGCTTCCAACATTCATCCACTCCACCATTTTTGGTTGAACATCTAGGACGAGCCTTTCAAGCTCGACTTCCCTCTCGCTTGTGAATTCAGACCCATTCTCGGTGTAGAACGTCAGACCGTTGTCCGTCGGCGGATTATGGGAGGCTGTTATCATCGTGCCAGCCGACGCCCCAAGCTTCTTCGTCGCGAAAGCCAAGCATGGCGAGGGAACAATTCCAACATCAAGCACATCGGATCCGCCAGCCATCAATCCCGCCGAAAACGCTGAAAAAAGCATCTCCCCAGTAACCCTCGTGTCCCTTCCGACCACAACCTCGCCACCGCCGGTCAACTCGGCGAGCGCAAGTCCTAATTTGAAAGTAAGCTCCGGTGAAACCTTGACATGAACTGGTCCTCTTATCCCTCTGGTTCCAAAGAGCCTTTTTTTCATCGTATCAAACTCCCCTCCACATATCTTAAATCTGGAAGTTTTCCGAGATTTTTGGGAGAATGACGGTGAAACCCATTAGAATCTGTGTGATTGGCTTGCAGGGCGCAGTTGAGGAGCACATCGAAATGACGAAGAAAACCATGCAGAAGATGGGAATAGAAGGTGAAGTCATCTGGGCACGCAACGTAGAAGATCTCCTCGATTGCTCGGGTATAATCATCCCTGGTGGCGAAAGCACAACGATAGGCAAACTCATGCAAACTTCCCAAATGTTTGAAACGGTCAGGAAACTCGGGTTGTCTGGGACTCCAGTCTTTGGGACGTGTGCTGGGATGATCATTTTGGCGAAAAAGGGGGATGAGCAGGTGGAAAGAACCGGTCAGCCCCTCTTAGGTCTTATGGATATGGAGGTTGTGCGAAACGCATTCGGCAGACAGAGAGAATCCTTTGAAGCCGACATAGAAATCCCGATCATCGAGGGTGGACTCTTCAGGGCGGTTTTCATAAGGGCTCCGGCTGTCAAAAGAGTCTGGGGAGACGCCAGAGTTATCGCAGAGTTTGGCGGAAGGATTGTAGGAGTTTTGCAGAAGAACTTTCTCGCCCTCGCTTTTCATCCCGAGTTAACGGACGACACCAGACTACACGAATTTTTCTTGAAGATGTGTCTAAAGCCCCCAGCTTAGCTTCTTCTCGGGAACGATTTTCAAGATGGGGGCTTCTCCCTCATCCCACGGATCGTCCCTCGCCCATTTGAACCTCTTGTAAAACATCTCACGGATTTTTCTGAATTCCTCTCCCCTTTCCAAAATCTCCACTTTCCCCTGTATGACGATTGCTCTGTGTGGTTTGTAGGTGTCTACAACCAAAGCTGCATAAGGGTTCTCTTTCACATTCTTGTATTTCTTTGTGTTGTAATCGGTGGCTATGTAGATAAAATTGTCATGAAAGATGTAGCAAACCGGAACAACATGTGGTCTTCCATTTTTATCGGTTGTCGCGAACCTACAGACCTCGCCCTTCTCGAGGAAATCGATTTCCTTCTTTGTGAATTTCATCAATAAAAATTTACCCACGATTCATATAAACAAATCAGAACGAAATACCTATCTCCTTGAAAAAATTTGGAATTCCCCATTTTTGCAGATGCTCAGTCATTGCGCGGTCGATAGTTGCAATATACACCTTCACACCCTCTTGGGCAAGTCTGCGGGTGCAGACAATCAGAGCAGAGTCGATTGAGTAAAAGCTGTCAAATTTTTTGATTACTTCATGCTTGTGCGGAATCATGTCTATTGTTCTCGCCGCCGCCCGCAATCCTCTGATATCGGTTTTCACGAGAAAAACATTTTTCTGCTTTAGACTTTTCTTCATCGTTTTTTCTCCAAAAATTTTTTTCTCCTCTATCTCTGCTTCGTTAAGAATAAAATCGAAAACAACCACAGATGTTTCTATCTTTGGATCCATCAGTTTATTCAGTCTCTCCGTGATGGTTGTTTTTTTTTGAAAATTGAGATGTGTTCCATCATTTGTGGTCGGAATAGCAGGAAAAGTGCGCAGGAGTCCAAAATTACAAGTGGCTTATTGGACCGCAAGGTTTCAGGAACAGGAAGTTCAGGAGACCAGTATAATCTTTTCAAGCTTCACCAGAACTATTTGATTTCTCGGTAAATTAAGAAATTTTGCCTATAACCTCCTCTCTCTACTAGACTCGTGGTTTGCCTTGGAGGTTCCCGGAAAAGAAGTTACCAGCCTTCCTCGTCGTAGTACCACTCCATACCCTCGTCTTCTTCTGGTATCTCTTCCTCCGGAAACTCCTCTAGGAGCTTTTCGGCTTCCTCCTCTTCCAGGACCTCCTCCTCTTTTTTGATTTTCTTTTTCTTCTTACCGCATTTCCTTTTGGGCATCGAAAAATACTCGATTCTTGCACGCTTATAAAAGCATTTCTCACGGGTCATCCATCCAACTTCTAACACGCACAAAGTCGATCATTAAATAAGTCGTGTCATTATCGTTTTCTTTCTGTACATATCTCAATCTTACCTCGCCTCCTTGGAGATATGGCGTGTCAGTAAGCTTGAAATAGTAATTTTCAAGGGTGCGGGCCCGCAGAATGTCTATCTCTTCCCATATACCAGACGAAAAATTATAGAGGTAGAGGGAAACATTCTCTGAATCTCCGGTTATGTGATATTCAATTTGAAGCATATGGTTATCGGCAGTAGGAATTCCTGTGATTCTTTGCTCGACGTCAAGTCGATATGCTAGCTTTTTTTCGTCAAATTGCGAAAATTCTTCAAAAATTGCATGGTGCGGCCGGCGAGCATTGGATACTTTCGAAAGTATTGGAAAAAAGGGAAGCGAAGATGAAGATTAATTAGCCTCTTGGATGCTCCTGCTTTACCTATTCTTTTCAACGTTTGAGAATAAAAACGGGGCAGGTTCAGCTTGCAGAAAACTCTTGGCTGAAGTTTGGATACGATCCCCAGAATAATAGATTAGATTAATATATCCACAACCAAAGTTTTCACTCGGAAAGTAAAATGTGTGAACTGTTGGGGATGATATTCAATCAGCCAGTCAGGCCCAATTTATCATTTAGAGGGTTCCGGCTTAGGGGGGAGAAAAATCGAGACGGTTGGGGAATTGCCTATTATCCGGATGAGTCAGTCCAGGTAATCAAAGAACCAATACGGGCAGGCGAAAGTTTATTGTCCGAATTTATAAAAGACTACCCGGAAATAAGGTCCAAAATAATAATTGCCCACGTGAGGTGTACAAGCGGCTCACCTGTGACCCACAAAAACACGCATCCCTTCCAGAGGGAATTGGGGGGTAAAGAATTCGTTTTCGCCCATAATGGAACACTTCATAACTACCGGGCGCTGAAAATCGGAAGATTCAGACCGGTGGGGGAGACCGATTCGGAGCACGCATTTTGCCATATTCTTGCTTCATTAGAGAGCGAAATTGAAGAGGGGAGCCTCGACATCAACAATTGGTCCAAGGGAAATTTCAGATGGTTGCATGACAAACTTAGAGAAATCAACAGTTACGGGGATTTCAACTGTCTAATGTCTGATGGAGAATATCTCTTTTGCTATCATGATATGAGTGGATACAGCGGGCTCTGTTTCGTCCGACGCAAGGCCCCTTTCTGTACGGTTCGTCTGCGAGATGAGGATTTTGAAGTAAATCTTGATGCAGAAAAAGACCCATCTCAGAGGGGGTTTATCATAGCGTCGAGAGAGCTGACCTACGAGCGATGGAAGAAATTTGAGCGTGGAGAGCTAATCGTCTTTAGGAACGGTGATATGGTCTTTTCAAGCGCTAGTCGTGGCATGAGCTAAACGCCATTAAAAACGAATCAAAGCTTGGTTATCCCGTCGGAACCCAAGTGTGTTAGTTCCCTTTCATCCTGAGGTCTTCTCCATCCTTCCTGCAGCCTCTGTGACTTTTCCATTTTAAAAGTATGTTTTGATCACTTCCATCAATGGATACTAAATCTCAGAGAATACGATCTCAATGCTGAGATAGCCATTGGGGGGAAAGCTGATGGTTAGCTAATTTCATTTTTGTTTCCAAAACTTAAAGAGCTGATTGATAGATGGGAAAAAAGGTCAAATTGAATTAGTTTATAATTTTGAAGCTCTAACACTTTGCAATACTGTTAAGGATGTTGTCTTAAGGAGCAACCTTTATCCAAATTTGAATCTTACCGCCACCGTGACAAACTTCAAATTCCGAACAGAAATCCTTGTAACCCAAATGATTAGGTTGGAGAAGGGTTAAGGCAATCCTGGAGGGTTTGGAAATGAACCCACTAAGTTGAAATTGAATGATGCGGCCGGCGGGATTCGAACCCGCGTCACGGGCCCGGGGAGCCCGGGTCTTAGACCAGGCTAGACCACGGCCGCCAAATTTCAATCATCCTCGATAATCTAAAGTCTTTCGCGCGCAACCTCTGCAAGTTCAGTCTTCGTTAGCAGGCCTACTAGCTCCTCAGCCGGATTCACGACCGGCAATCCAGAAATTCTCTCCGCCAACATCAGCCTAGCAGCTTCCGCCAGAGTCCAGTCTGTTCTAGCCACCTTCGGCGGACTCATCACCTCACCAGCAGTCATTGTTCTCACCCTATCAGCTTCTATTTGGACGGTTTTCTCTACGATATCTATCAGAACGATATTTCCGACTAGATTCTCCCTCTCCATCACCGGAAGTACCACCAAATCTTCTTCCACCATGGTCTTCCTGCATTGGGGGAGTTTTTCCGCCAATCCGACTGTTCTGGGTCCAGACTGCATAACTTCTCCGACAAAAACGTCATCAAAATCGAGGCAAACTTTCGCAAAGTCCAGTTTTGTTATTATTCCGATTCCCTTAGATCCCTCGACAACTGGCAGACATCCGATGTTTCTCTCCAACATTATCTCCGCAGCTCTCTTCGCCGTAACGTTAGGGTCAACTGTTATGGGATTTTTAGTCATGATATCTCCAACTTGGATCGGTCCCAGAGTACCTTTTCGCGGGATTTCGATTCTCGCGATGTCTTTTTCCGTCAGCACACCCACGAGTTTTTCTCCCTCCACAACAACAAGTCTGGATATTTTTCTCTCTTTCATGATTCTGACAGCCTCCCCAAGAGAAACACGAGGGTCGATCGTCAGAAGCGGAGAACTCATGATGTCTTTAACTCTCATTTCTCATCCTCCGAGGAGAAGACAAAAATTCACACCATCAGCCTGAGTATGTCTCTTTCCGTTATTATCCCAACCAACATGTCGTCACTCACGACTGGCAAACCTCCGCATCCTTTTTCCCTCATCAAAGTTGCAGCCTCTCCTATGTCTGCCTCAGGAGAAATCTTCAAGACATTTCTAGTCATTATTTCCTCAACGGGCACCGAGACCACGTCGTCAATTTTCTGACTCATGAGGTATTCGAAAACCTTCCCAGTTCCAAAATATCTCAATATATCCATACTTGTGATGATTCCCACAAGCTTTCCGTTTTCCACCACTGGAAGCCGCCTCACATTCCAGTCGATTATTCTCTTCATTACTTCTAAAATCGGATGTGAAGGCTCAACCGTCACAACCCTTCTCGTCATATAATACCCAACATTATATCCTGTCCTCTCAGGCAAAAACTTCACAAAATCTCTGTCTGTAACAACCCCAGCTATTTCATTCTTCTCGTCGGTCAGAATTAGTCCTCCATGTCCACTGCTCAGCAAAAGCCCAGCTGCCTCAGGAATTTTGATGTACATGCTTGCTTTGGGAAAATCTTTCTCCATGATCACTCTGACCGGCTCGTTTATCGCCGAGTAAAAGCTCCCTGCAAACTTTTTCTGCACGATTTCATGCTTCTTACCACCACCGAGAAAGCTTATGACGTCTCTAGATCTCACGATTCCCTCGATTTTCTTAGTGCCAGTCTGCACGATCGGAACTCTTCTTATTTTATTCTTGACCATCAGGCTAACTATCTTCAAAATAGGGGTCGTAGATGTAGCAGTAACAACATCTCTATTTGCGATTTTCATCACTTCTCCTTCCTCTCTGTGAAGTCTCGATTTAAACTCCAGAGGCCCCCTGTCTCCATACCCATACGATGGAATTCTTCTCAATCGATCACCTGCATATCATCTTCAGTATGTCTTCTCTGCTCACTATCCCGACCAGTTCTCCATTTTTCACAACTGGTAGCCTTTTAATCTTTCTCTCGAGCATGAGTCTCATCGCTTGTACCACCTCGGAATCCTGCTCAATCGTAACAGCAGGCGATTTCATAACACTTCTGACCTTGGTTTTTCTTTCTTTTCTGGATTCTTCCGATAACCTCGCACTACCTTCTCTTATGATGTCGCTTCTAGTTATCATGCCAATAACAATTTTCTTCCCCCCTCTCACCTCAACAACAGGCACTCCCGAGAAGTGAGATTTTTCCATTATTTCCCAGATTTTTACGATTTCATCCTCCGGGCTGCACACGACAGGATCTCTTGTCATGATGTCCTCCACCTTGACTTTTAGACTAGAGAGCTCAACCAATCTCTGCATAATATCCTCGGCCCTGATCATCCCGACAATGGTTCTGTTTGTTTGATCCATCACAACCGGCAACCCGTCAAGCCCAAAATCGATTAGGGCTTTGACTACCCTTTTCAACTCAGTGGCCGGTGTGATCAAAACCGGCACGATTGACATAATTCCGCTTACAGGTATGTTCGATCTCGTCGAACTTACTCGGAGGATTTCACGCTGAGTGATAATCCCTTCCAGCATACCACCATCGACTACTGGCAAGATTCTCCATCCGGTTTCGCGCATTATAGCTCTGGCTTTAGTAACGAGATCTCTCGATCCTACACTGGGAAAAGTTTTAACCATAACTTCTCTTGCCGTGAGGCCACCAAGTGAGACCCCAGGACTCCTCAAACAATCTACCTTTCTATCTCATCTCTACAGCTTTCACACACCCACATTCCATTGACTTCGTAAAGGTGAGTAGTAAACTCTCCGCAGATCTCGCAGACACTACCCTCTATTCTCTCACCCGTTGCCATTGGCTGCGTCATGTTTGCCTCCAAGAGCTCCGGGGAAATTCTCATTATATCCCTCGTTGTTATTATGCCGACCAGCTTTCCACCATCAACCACTGGAAGCCTTCTTATGTGATTTTTAGCCATAACTCTGACAGCATCAAGCACATCAGTCTCTGGTGTTACAGTAATCACAGGCTTAGACATTATCTTTTTCACTAGAACCTTGCTGGGTCTGAGATCTGTGCTTATCACCTTCATCAACAAATCTCTCTCGGTGACTATCCCAATCGGTTTTCCTTTCTGTACGACAACGATGCTGCCAACGCTTCTGCTCGCCATCATCTTCGCAGCTTTCATCACAGAGCTCTCTGGTCCTATAGTAAGAACGTCTTTCGTCATTATTTCTCCGACGAGCACTCTATTCCTCATTGCTCTCAATTTTCTATTTGCGCAACGAGTTATTATAAATAACTTTCTAATCGATTGTTGATGGTCAGATGTGGGAAGAGTGGAAAAAGTTTGCTGCAACGGCCGCGGTTGAGTTGGTTGAACCCGGCATGACGGTCGGTCTCGGTTCTGGAACTACAATGGCTGAAGTTGTTAAAGCTCTTGCCAGGAAGAAAATAAAAGCGAAGTATGTTCCTTCTTCAGAGCAAATAGCGAAGTTGGCTTCAAGACTCGGTCTGAAGCTCTACGAACTCGGCGGAGAGCTCGACTTAACGATAGACGGCGCGGATGAAATAGATACTTCCTTCAACATGATTAAAGGCAAGGGTGGTGCGCTGACTCGGGAAAAAATACTGGCTAAAGCCGCAAAAAAAGTCGTAATCGTAGTCGACAGAACGAAACTCGTGAAGAAACTCGGAAAGAAAAACCCAATCCCAGTCGAAGTCATTCCGTTCTCCCTGCGGTTTACATCCGAAGAAATAAAGAGACTCGGCGGAAAGCCAGAACTCAGACTCTCTGGTGAAAAACCGTTTGTTACGGACAACGGGAATTATATCCTCGACGTTCGATTTAAAAAAATAACAAATCCGAAAAGCTTGGAGAAAAAGTTGAATGAAATTCCTGGCGTTGTCGAGAACGGAATTTTTACCGATCTAGCAGATATTGTCATCGTAGGTCACGAAGGCGGCTACGACGTTATCAAAAGCAAAAGAGAATTCCTCGGATTCTTCAGCAAACTTTAAGATTTGATGTTTTCGAGATATTTTTGGGCCGGGGTAGCTCAGATGGTTAGAGCGTGGGACTCATAGCCTACGTCCAATAGGCTGTGAGTGCTGACTTTCGGATGATGGGTGGGAAATCCCAAGGCCGCGGGTTCGAGTCCCGCCCCCGGCACCACTCTATTGCTTCTTTTTCAGAATTAGTCCCATAGAAATATCACAAATACGGGTATGATCACCCAGATCAACGATCCTGAGGAAACGCCGACTGAGTCTTCCTCGATCTCGTTTGTTACCTTCCCCTTAAAGGTGATTCCGTAATATTTAACAATGTTTTCTTCATTTTCAAAACCACAGTTAAAATCAACTCTAAACCAAAATGATCCAGAGGACTTCGCTCTGATTGTGACATCTACGACAAAATTTCCTCCTTCTGTGATGAGCACGGTTGTGGGATGATTTATATCTACAACTTTGTTATCGTTGTTATCCGTAATATGCACTAAGACATTTCTCGAAAAGTTGTTGACAATCGTAATTGGATACGTTATAGTTTGATTCTCCACAAGTTTCAAGTTCAAGCTGTTTAACTCCGCAGGATATCTGATGCTCAAAGAAGCGCTCACAAGCGTGGAACCCAAAAGCCAAAACAACACGACGATTCCGATAGCACTTTTTCGCATCTCTTCCACTAAAACTCAGAAATCGACATTTTTAAAGGTTATACCAAAATTTCGTTATCGCTTTCTTGATCGTTCCGGACACTCCGAGAACTTCACAGCCACGCTCTACGAGTTCTTTTCTTATCCGTGGGAGGTCCAAATGTCGACATCTGATAACAACCCCGTTGGCTGGAAGTTTTCTGATTATCTCGCATCCAACTATACCCTCAATTATTTCTGGTTTACCACGCACGACTATGTATCTTCTTCTTTCTCTACGCAACCCGACACCCCAAGAAGATAATTCCTGATGATGCGTGTAGCGTTTTCAACCTTTGCCGGTCTGGCGAGCACCTTCACTTTCACATGAATCACATCATCTCCTTCAGAAAGCTTTACTTTTCCTTCATAAGCCTCCTGTTTGGAGAGCCGCAGGTAAAGATGACAAGAGCTATCGAACTTGTTTTTCAAATTCTCGATTAAACTCTTCAAATCTTCTCTGCTCATTTTTCTGATTAGATCATCAAGACATGACTGAGCCTTCTTTCCACGGCATTTACCAAAAAATTTTGTGATGGGATTTCCGTAGTGACCTCTTAAAAGATTTTTTTCAACTCCGATATTTTCAGGAAGCACTACTTGCAAACACTTCAACACCTTGTTCTCGTTCTCAGTGGCATGAGCGAAAACAGTGACCTCGAGATTATCCACTATTCTTTTCATTCTACTCATTCGCCCTAGCGCTCGGCCTTACTTTCTCCGCACCTTTTCCTTTCCGTCTCAGTCCACGCATCTTTTTTCCAGCGCTGGTGAGCCCTCTGAACGCTCTTCCTTTATGTTGGGGTTCGGCTATCCATTTCAGCTGTGGATCGCTTTTTATAACCGGATGATGCGGATCTACAAGGATGACTTCATAATACTCATGTGTTCCATCAGATGCAACATGGTAGGAATTCAAAACTTCCATGTTTGGAAATTTTCTAGCTGCTCTTTCTTCCGCAATCACCTGCAGACTCTTTCCAGGCGTAATCTTTCTAACTCCCATTCTTTTCGGTTTTCTTCCTCTAGATGGTCTAGGTTTTCTCCTTCCACCCTTTCTGACCCTCACCCTTACGACAATTATCCCTTGCTTGGGTTTGTAGCCCAGACTCCTAGCTCTTCTCGGTTTAGTAGGTCTCTCAACTCTGACGATCGCCGGACCTTTTCTCCACTTTATGAGTCTCTCTTTCATCACAGCTTCTAAATCCTCTTCAGGTATGTTGTATCGTCTCACTCTAGCCCACCACAATCTTCCTAATTTTCTCTGCGATTATAAGCGCAGCCTCTCTCTGCGCCTCCACGGTCGAAGCTCCAATATGAGGAGTGAGCACAGTATTCGGACATTCCAAAATCGGACTGCCAACCGGTGGTTCCTTTTCGAAAACGTCCAAGCAAGCTCCTCCAAGTCTACCTGATTTAAGCGCCTCCGCAAGCGCCATTTCATCCACAATTGGTCCTCTCGATGTGTTCACAAGCACAGCTCCAGGCTTCATCATCGCAATTTCTCTTTCTCCGATCATTCTCCGTGTTTCTTCTGTCAATGGCACGTGAATGGACACAAAGTCGGAATTTCTCAAGAGTTCCTCAAGTCCAACATATTTCCCGCCAACCTCTTTAGCAAAATTCTCGTCTCTTACGACATCGTAAAACAGCAGATCCATCCCGAAAGCTTTCGCTCTCTTTGCCACTTCTTTTCCAATGTTTCCAGTTCCTATTATTCCAAGAGTCTTCCCACGGAGCTCTCTACCCATCATGGCTTTTTTCTCCCACTTTCCACTCTTCATGCTCATGTCGGCTGCTGGAATTTTTCTAACAATCGCCAACATAAGCCCGATTGTTAGCTCCGCAACCGCAACGGATGGTGCTTCTGGAGCATTTACTACGATGATTCCTCTCTCCCTTGCGGCGGCCACATCTATGTTGTCAAGTCCAACACCAGCCCTCGCGATTAATTTAAGTTTTTTCCCTGCTTCAATAACTTCTTTAGTCACTTTTGTTGCACTTCTAACCACGAGAATATCCGCATCCTTTACACGCTCAAGAAGTTCTTCTATCGACATTCCGGGTCTTACCTCTACCTCTCCGAGCTTACGGAGTTCTCGCACACCGTCTTCGTGGATGTTGTCTGCTACCAATATTTTCATCACAATCCCTTCGTCGCCACTATCTTTATCACATCTCCTTCCTTCAACTCATAGTCTTCTCCGATTCTTCTTTTTGTTTTGGCGTCGACAGCATATAAAAACGTTTCTCCTAGATCTGTGTGAATCTTGTATGCAAACTCCTTTACCGTAGTCCCGCGTCTTACCAGAAACGCATCGGGTAGAACATTCCCGTTCTTATCCGCAAACTTGTTTTCATCGCTTACAGGATATACAACTATTAATTCCAGCAAATCTCTGACCGCTATCTCTATAGCTTGCTGAACGCCAGTGCCTCCAAACTTCTCCATAAGTTTCTTCACCCTTTCAAGCGCCGATTTCTGAAGATCGGTGAGCTTTTCTGGATGTTTTATAATGAAGCTAGGATCTCCGGGCTGGTAGGAAATGATATCTTTCTCCGCTGCTCTTCTCAGTATCAGCTCAGCCTCCGCGGACGCAGGAACAGTGAGATATCCAGCATGTTTTAACCTTTCGATGTTTTTCTCGGCCGTCGGAACATCACATTTGTTTGCAACTATTATCATCGGTTTGCTAACCTTCTGCAGCTCGCCAGCAAAAGACAGAAGATCCTCATCCGACCACTTCTCCGGGTCCCCCCTATCAACGCCGGCCTTCTTCATCGCCTCAATTACCTGCTCTTCGGTTATCCCCAATCCTGTCATTATCTTTGCAATCTCCTTCGCAAGATCCAATCTCTGATATTTTGTTCGTCTAGCAAAGCTCTTCCAATCTTTAGCCAGGATTCCTTTTATCCACATTCTGATTTCATTTTCCAAGAACTTCACGTCCTCCAGGGGGTCGTGGCTTCCAGGTTCACATACTCTCCCCTCTTTGTCTGTTGATCCGGATGCGTCCACAATGTGCAGAAGCGCGGCAGCCATTCTCAAGTCGTCCAAGAACTTGTTCCCGAGACCCCTCCCCTCATGTGCGCCCTCGACAAGTCCTGCAACATCTATGATCCTTACCGGGATAAATCTGGTTCCATTAATGCACATCGAATTCTGAGGATTACATTTAACGTTTAACTCTCTACATGGACATGGACGTCGAATGTAGGTCACGCCGATGTTTGCCTCAATTGTTGTAAACGGATAATCAGCAACCGGAGCGTTGAGGAGAGTAGCAGCGTTAAAAAACGTAGTTTTCCCGGAGTTCGGTTTTCCGACCAATCCAATCTCCATCAAGTCTTTTCCCTCAGGAACCAGTTTCTTTCAAGCTTGCTGCCAAAACTTCTGACACCTTCCTTTACAAGCTGTGCCCGTAATCTTGCCGCATATTCTTCGGAAATCTCGCCTTTTTTCTCGAAATAATTGATTATCTCTAGCGCTTGTTCGTCCGTATCACATCTTCTCAAAAAGTCAATCAGGTTCGGTCTCTCTCCTATTGCAGTTTTTTCTCCTTCCTCAATCGAACTTCTGACAGAGCTTATCCTATATCCCTGGGATCCTAAAATTTCTCTGGCGAGATTCGGAAACTTTCTTTTGAATTCTTCAATATCAATCTCCATTGTTTTACGACTCCTTGGGTCTCCATTTTTTCTTTTTAACTTGTGGCTTCGTGTAAACAAATGTACCCGGCGGCACATCTTCGTAGACATACGTTCCGGGACCAATTGCGGAGTTTGGTCCGATTTTAACTCCAACATTTATGGTGCAGTTTATACCCGTCTTTACATTATCAGCGATTATAGTTCCAAGCTTCCTTCTCCCGGAGCTCACAACCTTCCCATCGATTTTCATTTTTATCGGTCTTTCATCAAGCCTCAGATTGGCTATAGTTGTTCCAGCGCCAAGGTTGCAGTTACTCCCGATAACGCTATCCCCAACGTAAGAAAGGTGCCCCACATGTGTGTTATCCATGATAATCGAATTTTTGATCTCAACCGCGTTTCCTATTCTCACATTGTCTCCAATGCTCGTGCAGGGTCTGATGAAGCAGTTCGGCCCGATATCACAATTCCTTCCGATATAAGTCGGCCCGATTATGTATGAACCAGACCTTATTGTCGTCCCCTCTCCTATGTAGACTTTACCTTCTATGTGCGCTCCCACCTCAATCTTTCCATGAATCTCATGTTTGATACCTTGGAGAAAATACTCATTAGCGACCAAAAGGTCCCAAGGTCGTCCAATGTCGGCCCAGAGCTTCACAGGTGAAACATGGATGCTCTTTCCTTCATCTATCAAAATCTGCATAGAAGTGGTAAGCTCATATTCTCCCCTAACAGACTTTGGTGTTCTGTGTATTGCCTCGAAAATCGCTGGATCAAAAATATATATTCCAGCGTTCGCCGTTCTGCTTTTTATTCTCTTGGCTTTTTCAACAATTTTCACAACTTTTCCGTTCTCCACAAAAACGATTCCAAACTGTTCAGGCTGATCAACTTCAATGGTCGCCATCACTCCGCCGAAATTCCCATTATCTTTCACCCTCTCATACTTTTCAAGCAGACTTTTCATTGATTCGAAGTCAACGAGCGTGTCTCCATTCATCGCTATGAACCTTTCTTCTCCGACAAAGTCCTCAGCCATGCCTAGTGCGTTCGCAGTTCCAAGCAGCTTCTTTTGCTCGATGTAATGAAGCTTTAATCCCAGTTCTCTTCCATCCTTATATCTGTCAATTATCTGCTCCTTTCCGAAGCCAACTATTAAAGCAACTTCCTCCACGCCCAAACTCTTAAGGAGGAGCAATACATGATCTAGGGCCGGTTTTCCGGCCACAGGCAATAAGAACTTCGGTTTTGTGAAAGTTAGCGGTCGCAGTCTCTTGCCCAATCCAGCAGCTAACACAACCGCTTTCATTTTCTCATATTCACTAATCGCGGTGTTTCTCTATAAAGCCATATCTAAATGATTTTTTCCACAACCTTGGAAGCTTTCTCGACGAGCATTTTGGTGACCTCTGGGCTTCTACCTTCTGCCGTTATTCTTATGTAAGGTTCAGTCCCGGAAGGACGCACGAGTACCCATCCATCTTCAGTTTCTACTCTGATTCCATCAACCGTTGTTAAGGAAATGGTTTCCAGCATTCTTGGTAATTCTTCGGAGACCTCTTTCATGACTTTTTCCTTTATCTCGTTGGGGCATGCTATCTTCTTCCTCGCTATTGGAAATTCTGGAAGCTCATCTGCTAGTTCTGAGAGTGGTCGTCCTATCTCCTCGAGCATCATCAGAACTTTGATTGCTCCGAGTGGTCCATCTGGCGCAAGATGAAGGTCGGGAAATATCATAGCACCACTGGGTTCTCCTCCAAATTTTGCGCCATATTTGGCAACTTCACAAGCCACGCTCACATCTCCTACCTTGGTCCTAACTACCCTGCCTCCAGCCTTTTCCACGGCTTCGTCTACGATCATAGATGCATCAACTGTCGTGACAACGGTTCCTTTGCTTTTCACGATCCAGCTGGCGAGCATTGCCACTAGCTTATCTCCGCCAACAAACCTTCCGTGATCGTCAACGACAGCCACCCTATCCGCGTCTCCATCATGCGCTATCCCGAGATCCGCCCTAACCTCCTTTACTATCCTGCAGAGGACTGTTAGGTTTTCTTCGTTTGGTTCTAAGCCTCTTCCCGGAAATCTGCCATCCAAGTGACAATTCAGCCCGATTACTTCGCATCCAAGCTTTCTCAGAAGAAATGGTGTAACAACGCTGCCAGCGCCATTGCCGCAATCTACAACAACTCTAAACTTTCTTTCAAGTTGCAGATTTTTGAGTATTTCCTGTATGTAGGTTCTGCAGACATCAATCTTTCGTGATTTTCCAACAAACTTCCACTCAACACCTTTCCAAGATTTTTCAAAATAGATTCGCTCTATCTCCCTTTCCATCTCCGCTGTATATGCCATTCCGCGCTCATCCCAAAATTTTGCTCCATTGTACTCGGGTGGATTGTGGGATGCTGTTATGACTGCTCCAGCTTTCTTTCTGAGAATTCTCACAGAAAAAGCCAAGGCTGGAGTCGGCGCAATTCCTCCATCGAGTACTTGGCATCCACCGCCCATAATCCCGGCCATTAGTGCGTTCGCCAAAATCTCTCCAGATAATCTAGGGTCTCTGGCAACAATTACCTCCCCTCCGCCAATGAAAGTCGCCAAAGATTTTCCAATTTCTATGAACATTTCTGGTGTTATATCATGACCGAAAACTCCTCTTATCCCAGAAGTTCCAAAAAGTCTTCCCATTATCTTCCCTTATGTCTGCTGAGGCTTTTTCAAAATCTTGCTCTTGTAAACTTCAATTCTGCGGATAGGATGAATAACCTTTATCGCCTTGAGGATATCCATTGCGAGCTTTCCGAGCACCATTTCCTGCACAAACTGATCAAAAGTTCTCTCCGCAGCTCTTTTTTGTATGATTTCTCTTATCATCTTCCTCATAGTGGAGATCTTAGAACTCTTAGTCTTTCCCGCCGTTATTGCCATCGAAGTTATCCTCATTTGATATCCGTCTGTTGTCTGCACAGGAGTTATTTCGTCGACTTTCTCGCTTCTTCTTCTAACCAGACTTCTGATGTAGTCTTTGACCATCTCATGTCCATCAAACTCTGTATGAGCTTTCGTATCCTCAACCTTGGTTATCTTAAAATAGAGTTTGACACATGACTTTGAAGGGTCATTGAAAATATCACCGAGCGTAGTTTCGAAGACTCTCCCGATTAAGTGCGAGGGATCCGAAGCAGGGATCTCTCCTACCATCGCTCCTCCGAACATCGAAGGAGCGTATACTTCATACCAGACTTTCTCCTTCCAACTTTTGATTTTCTTCCTCTCAGTAGCCTCTGTCATCCGATCACCCTATCTCTCACGATTTTCGGCCATTTCTCCATCTCCATCCCATGCTGAGCTAAAAAGCCCACGACCCATCTGTTTGTTCCAAATCCGCAACATCCAGTCCAGACCTCCCTTCCTCTTGCTTCTTTTATTCTAAAGCTTTTTGCAAATTTATTTCCATGTACGTTATAGGACCCTACTTCGAGCCATTCTTGATTGTAAGGCAGAAAAACTTCTAGGTCGTAAGTGGCAGCACCGACTTCTCCTTCGGACCCTTCACGCAAATAGAAAGGTGTTGCTACTTTAACCCTCCATTCCATTCCGAGTTCTTCCGCCAGTGCCACACTTCTTTCCACCATCTCATCCCTGATTTTTCTGATATCCTCTGGTTTTCCGAGCATTATCGCCTCAATTCGCTGGAATTCTTGAACTCTGGTCAGTCCTTCCACACCTCCGCCTTCCCACCTATACGTCCATCCGCTGCGATCGAACTGCTTAACCGGAAGTTCTTCCATTTTCACGATTTTTCCGGAAAACTGCTGATAGAAGGGTTCACACTGGGCAGGAGCGAGGACATAAGCAGGATTCTTGAGAACTTTTCCGAGTTCTATTACATCGATTTCTTTCTTCAGCCTGATTTTTTGCTTAAATTTCTCAAAAGCTTCTGGGTCTCTTGGGGGAGGACAAACATAATACATTCCTTCCGGAACGTTGTCAAGATAACCTGGCATCTTCATCATGACCTTGAGCGGTATGAGTTTTGGTAAAAGGACTTCCTCAAACCCCATCGGCTTGATAATTTTTTCAACAATTAAATCTTCGATGGCAGTGAAAAGTTTAGCATAAGGAGAGGCATAAATCCATTGGCCTCTCCCCGGAAATTCTTTCACCCATCCAAGCTCGAGAGCTAGTTTGAACGGATCCTCTTTGAACTTGTGCTCTTTTGGTTCACTTCTCTTTACTATTTTTTCTTCTTCCACTCTCGGAATTTCGACAAGGGCTTTTTCTGCATCTGCGACTAGTCTGTCGATCATTCTTTTTCTGATGTCTGCTTCCCCCAAGTTGTTCAAAATCAAAACGATTTCTTTTGTTCCTTTTTCTATCTTGCAAGGCAAATTGCTTAGTCTATCTGTTGCGGTTTCCGGATCTATGCAGGGTATCCTTATTCTACAGTTTGGAATTTCAATTGTTTTCAATCCTATTTTATGTTTTTTTCCAAGTTCTTCAGACATTACACGGGCAAACCGAAGTAAGACATCGTGTGCCCGAACTTTTCTGCCCGACTCCAACATAAGAGTAACGGAGTCACCTTCTATCTTGAAGCCCGTTATTTTCGCAGCATCTTCTTTATCGCGGGCACCTTTTACGAGCAAATCTTCATTTTTATGCAAAATTTCAGAAATCTCCACCTTGATTTCCTCAATTGGTTTTCTGAAGACTATTTTGCCCTCTAGTTCGAATCTCATTCTTCCACCTTCTCTTTTGTAAATCCGAGTCCGATTGCCTCCTCTGCAGCTTGGAGACAAGAAAGGAGGTCATCGATCGTGGCAATCAATGTTCTAATCCTTCCACCGAAATTTATCTCCGTAAAGATAACACACCCTTCGCTTTTAGTGATTATTTTCATCTCATTTGGAGCTTCTAAGTTATCAGGTGTTAAGGCTTCCGCCAACGCTCTGGCAGTTTTTTCGTCCTCATATTCGATTTCTAGTTCCGCTTTCATTTTCATAGCGTTCCCCAGATATTTCTTCTCCATTAGGTTTTATTCTGATGCTTCCCAGCCTAATTTCGGTAATTTTCTCTGGATTTTCAACCGCTGTAATGATTTCGATATATTTTTCCCGCATGTTAAATCCGTCTACTATCCCCAAACCAAGTAATTTCCTTTCCTCGTCGACCAATCCAACTAGAAGTCCTTTCATAATTTGGAGATTTTCTAAGAAATGAACTTTTTCTCCCAGTTGCCAGAATTCGTAATCCTCATGCTTTCCAAGGATTCGACACTTGTTGGTGTCAATTCTCACTTTTCTCGCATTTTCAAAGTATTTCGCGAAGTTTAGCCTTCTTATCTCAGCTCTTTCTCCTCTGCTTCTTCTTCTAACGTGAGGCGAAACGGGTATTCGCTGAACTTTCCAGTTCGGGAAAAATCTCAGAATTCGTTCGAGTTCACAAGTTCGTTGCAGTCCAACAACTATGTCTGGCTCAAGTAATTCTTCGGTCAAAATTTGTAGAAAAGCCCCCAGCCCGGTTATCCAGCCAGGCGTGTTAATCAGTAGAACGTCGGCCAAAGTGGAGCCCTTTTTCGTCAATTTAGCCATACCGGCCAAGAATTCTGGTATATGATTCGCGAGTGAGACATTGCCCACGAAATAAGACGCCACCATTGGCACCTCCGAAAGAAGGCATACAGGTTTTTCGAAAATACCCAAAGCTACAGTGGTAGGCGGTCCGATATCGCTTTGTCCGACGTCTCCATCAACAACAGCAACTTTAAGCCCATTTTGAAAAAGGACATTTCCAACATACGTCGCAAAGAAGGTTTTTCCCACATCCACCTCTCCTATTATGAGAACCTTGCCCCTAGATTTTTGGATTTTCTCAATGACTTTTGTCCAATCTTCCGGAATCGCAACCCCCGTTAACTCTTCCAACCTTCCCTCCTCCCCCAACTGATATTCGACAAGCGAACGTGTCAGAACCTCAATCGGAACGGATCTCAATCTTGGAACAACAATTTGGTCTCCCTCAGTTCGTAATCCGCCCGACACGCGCAGACTGCCGCTTATTATTCGAAGATTTGCCGGTCCCTCGAGTCTGTACAATTTCCCCGGAGGAAGTTCAATTTTCATAATTCATCAGAAAATTGTCAGTTAATTTCAAATATTTATCTCCGTGAGTATCTCCTCTGTTAAAGAGACCAACTCCTGTAAAACTTTGTACATTGATACTCCGGACGACGCGAAGAATCCGGCGGCATTAGCATGACCACCTCCACTGATTTTCTCATTGGGGTATCTTTTCCTAAGTTTTTCAGCAAGCCTCGCCAGAAACTCGCCGCAGTTGATGATTTTTCCATCTGTCCGCATAGAAATATGTGTTCCTATTTTCTTTGGACAAAATACGATGATTACTGTTTCCTCTCCTTCCTTTTTAAATTCATTCATGTGTGCAAAGGCAACAAATGGTAGAATCGCAGAGAAAGCTGTTTGTTCTGCTCTGCGAATCTCTCTAGCGAAAATTAGATAAATGGATGCATTGCCGACCTTTCCAAGATGTATAGGATTTTTGACACGTTTCTCTAAAATTTTCCAGTCGTTTTGAAATTTTTCGTAAACTTCTCCGATAAGTTTACCACTTTTGGTGGAGAGAAATTCCTCCACGTTTTTTGGATATTTTCCAGTTTCGGAGAGTTCAATGAAGAAGTTTAGAACAAGATCGGGGCCATAGGGTATATCTAGGACAAAATCTTCAGAATAGAGATGCGCAAGTGTTCCAGCATGAACAATTTCTGTAATTTTATGTAAAATGGCAGTTTTTGTTCGGTCTTCTGTGTCAAACATCGTTGGTTTCTCCTTCACTATCTCGAAAATTTCTGGAATTTTTGGTCGGACATATTCTAAGAAAGGTCTTGCGAACGGCTGACATTTACCGCTGACGACATCAAACGCGAAATCTCCTCTACAGCCCATCGCGCAAATGAAATCTTCGATTTCTCCAGATATACCAAGCTTCGTCATAATCATATGGCAAAGAAGTGTGGTCGCAGCAGCATATTCTTTATTATCAGATCTTGGATTGAACACTTTGCAGATTTTAGGCATGCCCTGGGGCTGGTGGTGATCTATAATCAACACATCGCTCGCAATTTCGCAAATTTCATCGTAGTCTTCAAAAGTCCCCTTGTCAGAAACTATCAGCAGGTCGAATCTCCCCTCTTTTCCGAAACTTTCCACATCCTTCTTGGTTAGTTTGAAATCTGGAGGCATAACCGAGATTGTTTCAATTCCTCCGTATTTTTTTAGCATTCTTTTTAACAGAAAAGCACTGCAGACTCCATCTACATCGTTATGAGAAAAGTTTAAAACTTTAGATTTTTTTCCAAGACCTTTGATTGTTTCGATAGCGTGTTTAAAGTCAGAATTCTCTCTGTATAGTCTCTCAACCTGTTCAAAGTAGTTCATGCACCTCCTCCCAAATATCTATCCAGCGCCCTCAGAAAATCATCAAGCTTTTCTTTTCTCACTCTTGCAGAAGCTGCCACATCGTGTCCACCTCCGTTTTCTCCAACTTCGCTCGCCGCTTTCCTCACAGCCTCTCCAACATTGTAGCCCGCATCAGCAAGACCAAGAGTCGCTCGCACGGAAATTTTTAGTTCATTTTCATTTATCACGCTTATTCCCGCGGCGGGCTTGTCTTCTCTAAGGATCGCAGACTCGAGTAAAAGAGAAATAGCCTCACCTATCATGAGAGGTCCAATTTCAGGACAGAAAATGTAACGGAAGTTTTTCATTTCTTTAAAGCTTTCCATCTTTTTCATTATCTGTTGTAAAATTTTCAGCATCTCTTTTTGTCTGGTTTCAAATCTATCCAGAGCGGTATTCAACATCCCCTTATCTCCGATTGCAACCGCAAATCCAACATCGGCCGAATTCATATCAGCACAGCTATCAAGCAAATACGCGAAATCTCTTAAGTCATTAGTTCCTACAAGTTCTTTTTGTTTATCAATGTAAATTTTTCCCCATATCAGATGTCCAAGATCTTCGCCAATGTTGGTTTTCGCAATGATAGCGTCCCGCAAAGTTTTCTCGCTTTCTTCATCAAGCTCACAAATGGACACTGACGGATCGATGTCTAAATTTTCTAAAAGTTTTCTACTTTCATCGATGTCTCCAGAAAGTCCTGGCAGATAAGGTCTGGTGGAGAGCCAAAGAGAAAAAAGAACTGATCGCAGACTTCTCCCTGCAAGTTTTAATCCTTCCTTTATTTCCACCATGCCGAAATCTACCGCTTGTTTTAGAAATATCGCGTTTGCTCCTTGGAATCCATCTACAAACTCTTGCCTATCTCCAATTGCCCCTACTAGAGCAAGTCTGATGAGTGACTTGAACTTTGCTCCCATATTTTCGGCCACGAGATACGCCACACCACTAGCACTTATGTCCCGTCCGCCATTTATTCCAACCGTATGCGAGTGAACGCATCTCAAATTAGAATGAGTCTTGAGCTCACCAGCATGATGATCGATCAAAAGAACGGTTTTTCCCTTAGCCAGCAGATGTTTATGGATGTCTTCAAGCTGAGTGGTGCCTTGGTCTACAAAAATGAATACCCCGCAACTTTCTCTGCTTAGTTTTTCTATTTCATCACTTCTCATGGGTTTACAAAATTTCACAACGTATGGAACGTTATAATAATGAAGACATCTGGCCAAGATGGCAGCTGCAGAAATCCCATCCGCATCGACGTGGGAAATGATTTTGACGCTTTCGCCCTCTTCTAACTTTTCTCTCAAAAATTCAGCTGCTTCCTGTGCATCTCGCTGGAGTGACTTTAACTTTTCTCTCATTCAATCCCCAAAGGGGTTCATACGAGCAAGCTGGCCTTTTCTCTGTCATATCTCCAGTCTGGAGGCAATTCGCCCTTTCTCTTGTAGTATCGTACAAGTCTGTTTATTCTTGATTCTACGATTTCCAGAGCTCTTTTTGTTTTATAATCTTTCTTGTGTTTAGAAAGGTGATCATAAAGTTTTACAGCCTTTCTTATGACATTCGCCAAATCTTCTGGGAGCTTTGGCATGAGTCCGTGTTCCTTGAGAATTTGTTTTACAGTCTTTCCCGTGATTTCCCGGACGCTAGGTACCGCATACTGATCTCTGAGTATCAACCCTATCTTACTTGGTGGATTTCCTTCTTTGGCAAGCTTTACCACGAGTTTCTCAACTTCTTCAGAGTTTGGTATCTCGAGTCTCATCTTCTTCCCCTATACCTTCTCCATATTTCCCTTTAAACCAAGTTAAAAACTTTCTGACTGCTATCCCACGATGAGAAAGAGCATTCTTCTCCTCAGTAGTCATCTCTGCATAAGTTTTGCCATTTATTTCGAAAATTGGATCAAATCCAAATCCGTGTGTTCCTCTCTCTTCAAAGGCTATTTTACCTCTGACAGAAGCCTCAAAAGCAATAGGCTCCAGCCCAGGTGTGCAGAAACCCACTGCTGATCGAAACTCAGAAGTTCTATCTTCAACACCGTTCATCAGCTTCAATATACCTTTGTTACCTATTGTGAGGAAAACGAATTTGGAATATGGGCCCGGAAAACCTTTTAGCGCATGTATGAACATTCCTGCATCTTCTACGAAGCATGGTTCCTTGATTTTTTCGCAGGCCTCTTTAGCCCCGATTTTCACTATTTCGCTTAAATCATCGGATTGAATCTCGGTATAAGACATCCTCTTCCAATTTATTTTAACTCCGACCTCCTTCGCTATTATGTAAACTTCTTTGAACTTATGCTCATTTGTTGTGACAAAGTTCAGCGCCAAGTTCTCTCCTCTCTTGCCACATATCTTCCTCTCTTAGAAATTTCTTCTGCTCGTTTTATTATCTCCTCTGCTCCAGAGCCAAAAGTCTTGCGATAGCTCTCGATTATTTGGTGATAGGCTTCATTAACTATTCGGAAGTGTACGCTCTCTAGAGCTCTTCGGAGAAGATGAAGATCAACGCCCCTTGCTTCAGTCGAAGAATCGTATTCTCCAAGTCCGAAATCTATGAAAAATACTTCATCGTTTTCTGTTAGTATCATGTTAGATGTTGTCAGATCTCCATGAACAATTCCTGCTCGGTGAAGCTTTGCCACATATTCTCCGATTTTCCTGTAAACTTTTCTACGTCTTTTGGTTGGTATCCGATCCAGAATTTTCTTAAGCTGTATGCCCTCTATGAATTTCATGACAATTTTTGAACTCTCAGGATCTACCTCGAAGATAACCGGAACCGGTACGCCAGCCGCTTTTGCGTCCATCATCAATTTAGCTTCCAAAGAAGTCCTAGATTTTCTCAACCACCGGTCGATTTCGGGTATCCTATATTTTTTCGAAATTCTCAATTTTATGATGACTTTACCCTTCCCTCCGCGGTGAAGAACAGAATGGAAATCAGCGAGATACAAGTCTGCCTCGGCACCTTTTTTTATCATCTCCATGTCACTTCCACCTCATCCGTTCGCCATCTCTGTTTTACCTGGGTTTCTTCCAGTCTCTGTCTACAACCACTCTTGTAAGCCAATAATCCGGTCCAAGCAATCATTACACCATTGTCTTGACAGAGTTCGGCCGGAGGGACAACAAATTTGGCTCCATGTTCCTTGGCCATTAAACTTAACATCTCACGCAATCTTTTGTTAGCTGCAACACCTCCGGTGAGCATGAGCTCCTTTTTCTCAGTGTGAGCCAGAGCTCTTTCAGATACTTCGACCAAAGCTGCAAAGGTAGTCTCTTGTAAACTATATGCAACATCTTCCAAACGTTCTCCACTTTCGACGAGTCTGATCGCTTCACTCAGTATGCCACTAAAAGACAAGTCCATCCCCTTGACAGCGTAAGGCAGGTGGAGATATTTTTTGCCCTTTTTTGCCAGCTTTTCTATCTTGGGTCCTCCAGGATGAGGTATTCCAACCTCTCTGGCAAAAACGTCCAGGCAGTTACCTAATGGTATATCTAGTGTTTCTCCGAATATTCGATATCTACCAGAAGCGAATGCAATCACTTGTGTGTTTCCACCGCTTACATAAACGGTTAAGGGATCTTTAGCTTTTCCAACTAACCTTCCGATCTCTACATGTGCGATGCAGTGATTAACCCCAATGATTGGGATTTCGAGCCATGCAGCCAGGGCTCTGGCAACTGTTGCAGCGGTTCGTAACACAGGACCGAGTCCAGGCCCCTGTGAAAATGCGATCAAGTCCAAGTCTTGAGGAGAAACCCCAGCGATTCTCATAGCTTCTTCTATAACTTTTCCCGCATTTTGAGCATGAAACCTCGCAGCCTCTCTAGGATGAATTCCTCCACTTTCCGGGATATACGTTTTCCAACAGTTGGCGAGGATCTTTCCTCTAGAGTTCATCAAGCCGATCCCGAAGGTATGAGCAGTTCCTTCTATTCCGAGGCATATCATCATATTCCCAATTCCGTTTAAGAGATAATACCTTTAACCCGTATCATGAGAACTTATTTACATTGGTGTATAATTTGAGCTGTATGCATGAAGAAATCCTGAGGAAAGTCCTTGAGAAGGTAAAACCGAGCAACCAAGATTTGACCAGAATGTTGTCCGCCGCACGTAAGCTGCAGGCGATTGCAGAGAAAAAAATGAAGCAACTCGGAATTGATGCAAAAGTCATGCTCGTTGGTTCTGCCGCAAGAGGGACTTGGTTGAAAGGGGAAAAGGACATCGATCTTCTGCTTCTTTTCCCTGAGAAAATATCTGAAGAGGAGATGGAGTTTCTCGGAATGAAGCTTGCTAGAGAAATTGCTGGATCATCAGGGAAAGAGGAATACGCCGAGCATCCGTACGTTAGAGTGGTTTTTGAGGGATTTGAAGTCGATTTAGTCCCTTGCTTCGATATTTCTGATCCGACTAAGACAAAAAGCGCTCCGGATCGTACTCCGCACCACCAGCAATATATTAAAGAAAGAATCAAGGGAAAGCTCGCGGATGAAGTGCTTCTTCTCAAACAGTTTGCCATAGGGATCGGTATATACGGAGCAGAAGCAAAAGTGCAAGGATTTTCCGGATATCTTTGTGAACTTTTGATTCTTCACTACGGATCATTCATGGAACTTGTAAAAAACGCCTGCAACTGGTATCATGGCGTCGTCATCGACATTGAAAAATTTTACAGCGACAGACGTGATCTCTCAAAGCTATTTCCAAATCAACCTCTAATCGTGATAGACCCAGTAGATCCGAAACGAAATGTGGCTGCAGCGGTTTCTCACAGAAGTTTTAGCGTGTTTATTCAGGCTTGCAGAGATTTTCTGAAATCACCGAGCTTGAATTTCTTCTTCCCGCGACCTCCAAGAAGATTAACTCAAAAAAGTCTGCGTGAAATCCTAAAGCAAAGGGAAACAAGATTCATAGTCCTTTACATAAAGCATGATGGAATATCTGAGGAAGTTATGTATCCTCAGCTTAGAAAAACGGCCAAAGCCATTCATACTGGGCTTGTGCAAAGGGGATTTTCAGTGCTGCGTTATGCCGTATGGTCAGGTGACCGTCATGCTGCCATCGTAATGGAGACGTTTCCCAAGAAGTTACCAAATGTTGAGGCTAGAGTTGGTCCGCGCCCACCGATCGATTCATCTAAGTTTATCGAAACGTACATAAATTCCGAGCGAACAATTGTCGGTCCAACAGTAAATGAGTTTGGCAACATTGTTTTCGAGATCGAAAGAAAATGGAGAGACCCGGTATCCGTTATAAAGGATCTGCTTCAGAAGCGTTTGGGTTTTGGCAAGGATGTCGCAGATCTCATAATGAAGGGAAATTGCGAACTTCTGATCGATGCAGAGGCTTCCAAGCTCCTGCGAAATGAGGACGCCAGACTTTTCTTGTCTGAATATTTTGACGATCGTCTTCGCTGGTATAGATAAAAAAGTCTACACATTATATTTTTAAGTTGAGACATCTTCATAATATGGATGACTGTGGAATTCAGGCGCGAAATAGAAAAAGCGACATTCCGCAGTCCACTTGAAGGATTTAATCTTGTGACGCAAGAGGTGGAGGTTCGTGTAGATCCGCTTACCGGAAGAAAATCGCGTTTAAACATCCAAAGAGCCCGTCGGCCAAAACATGTCAAATGCTCTCCAGAATACGAGCAAATAATTGAAAGCTCTAGAAAAGGCTGCTTTTTCTGTCCCGAGAACATAGAAAACACAACTCCAAAGTTTCCATCTCCACTTCCGGATCGGATATGGGTTGGAGAAGCATGTGTTTTACCGAATCTCTTCCCATTTGCAGCCCATCATGCCGTAGCAGTGATATCTCGAGAGCATCACATAGAGATGTCTTCTTTTTCTCCAGTTCTTTTGCGCGATTGTATGAAAGCATCGCTCGAATATTTCAGACGGATATTCGAACTCGACAATTCAGCCAAAATATGGAACATCAGCTGGAACTACATGCCCCCAGCCGCTGCTAGTCTCATTCATCCTCATTTTCAGCTTGTAGCATGTAGGGAACCGACTTTCTTCCTTCATACCATGCTTCAAAAAAGCAGAGAATTTGAGGAACGCGCGGGGAAGAATTACTGGAGCGAGCTGATAGAAGTAGAGCAAAAACTTAATGAACGATATATTGGGAGAAAAGGAAATGTTCACTGGATAGCAGCATTCTCTCCAATTGGCAACAAGGAAATCATAGCGGTTTTTGAGGGAAGTTCTTCATTAAGTGATTTGAATGACCAGCAGATTTCCGATTTCTGCGAAGGGCTCTCAGCTATTCTTCGTGGTTACTGTGAAATTGGTGTCAGAAGCTTTAATATGGGAACCTTTTCTGCACCAGTTGGTGAAAACTGGAGTAACTGTTATTGGCTTAATATAAGGCTCGTTGCGAGACCAACACCGGCGTCTCTTTATGCCGGCGACATAGGTTTTATGGAACTCTTCCAGCTTGAGCCAGTGATAGACACGATGCCGGAAGATCTTGCTTCCTTTTTGAAGAACTATCTACGCTGAAGATTTCTGAACATAAGAAATCCAAGACACAAGCCGACAATACATAGAAGGATGACAATTATTGGCACATAGTTTACTCCGGGTTTCGCTATAATGTTAAGGGTTACGAAAGGAGCAGTTTCTCCAATGATCTGGATACCCCCCGCCTGGCCGGTCCAAGGATGTATGGGAAAAACCAACAAATACTTATCTGAAGGAGCCTCTTTGCTCACTATTATCACCACTTTCACCATTCTGGCAGGGTAGAACTTATTTTCCCCTAAAATCTTGACATATGTGTCAACATATTCTGACCATTCTTCTCTTGGAGGCACCTCTACTACTGGTTGACCCGGTGTCGTGAACACAGCTATCACATCTTTTTCACTAATGGGGGCTTGATCATCTCTAGCAGAGTTTTCCGGATCTATCAAAACCGAGAAATGTTTTGGTTCAATAATTTTGTTGTCTTGGTAAACCTCAGATCTGATAACTGCCCAGCAGTTCTCGTCCGAGACCTCCGCATTGTTGACGATATAAAGATAGACAGTTGCGTTTTCTCCAGCTTTCAAGTTCAAATTTTTATAAAAGCTAGGAAAGTCGGCTAAAATGGCTGCCTTAGCCGAGACTTGGGGAGGAAACATTATTAAAAAAATAAAAATAACCAGACCGCCGAGTGTTCGAGCTCGGTGGTCTGGCATCTCTCTCCCTCCAGCCTTACGGAGCGGGTAGGCTATTGTCTTGAACTCTCACCCATACAGTCCCCGTGAAGTTGACCGTTGTTGGAACGTTCAGTGCTGGTACCTTTATTCTGAAGTTTTCCCTGATCGTGTGCTGCTGATTTGCTGCTAGGTCTCCTCTCAGCAATGCGTAGGTTTTTGTCAATGCAACCCAGGATCCGCCCTCGAATGGTCTGTGCTCGATATTATCAACTCCGATTGTCCAGCCTCCACCAGTTAGATCAGTTCCTTTTATGTAGACATCCACTCCGGAAACATTTTCACTGTTAACAACGACAGTGAAAGGATTCGTCAATGCTTCCTTGGTTTCTCCTGCAGTAACGCTGCCAAAGTTGATGTTATCGCTTATAGATACTATCTGCACGTAACCGATGCCTGGGCTTAAAGTAACGTACATTGGTTTGCTAGTTTCCGCGATCAGACCGGTCCCGTAAGTTGCATTTCCGCTGGAATCAAAGTTTACATCGAAATAATAATCTATGACATTGTCTGATACCTCGCCCCACGTGTTTCCACTCACCGTTGTAATGACATCCAAAGCGTCAGATATGCTTCCTCCGCCGATGTCAACGGGGAATCCACTACCGTTGTCAGCGCATATCATCACCGTGAATCTGAGAGTAGCCGGTAGGCTTACGCCCAAGGCACTCCATGGCATCGAGATTTCAACGGTCTTATTTGTAGCGCTGAAATAAGAAGCTCCGGCGGTGGTATACTGCCACGATGTGTTATAATATCCAGTAGTAGCCACTGATGCCTTTATAACTCTCTCCCATCTTGCATTCGCGTTCACAAGTGTTGTTGTGAAATCTGGGAACCATTCATTTCCAGCACTGTTTAGAGTGGTGTCGACGGCAATATAGACGAGCACTCTCCATGCATCTGTCATATTTGTAAAGCGCAGAAGGAAATAGATATTTTCCGTATCTCCCGTTACCCTGAATTCGCTCATGTCACAGTTTTCATGACCCTCAACATCTGTTCGTTGGTCTCCTGTGTTGTCCTTCCATATCCACTCTCCATTTTCGACTGTGTACGTGTTTACTGCGGCAGGCGGTGTTCCAATCCAGTCGTTTGGATTTCCATCGACGGTTCTTGTCCCAGCGAAGCTAGCAGGTGCTAAAAGCACTCCAAGAGAAACTGCGAAGACGAGGAGAACTGCGACAGTCCCGCTCAAGTGGCGTATGGTTTTGCTCATGCTCTTTCTCACCTCCCACTTTGTCTTTTTTAGCTTTTATAAAACTCTAGGTTTTGATGGGAAAGATTTAAATACCATGAAATCTTCAACCGATAAGGTGAAACATGAACATCCTATATTTCTCCTTTGAATTTCCACCCTATTTCGTGGGTGGTCTTGGAACTTACGCGTATGAGATGAGTCGAAGATTTGCCAGGTTTGGTCATAGCGTGACGCTTTTCGCAATGAATCCAGGAGATGCCGTCACTACCGATCTGGTTGAGGGTGTTGAAGTTCACAGACCACTTCTCGCAGATGCCACAGATCTTCTCCCTTGCATAGTTCCAGAGGACATAAAATACTGGCCTCCAAAATCGCAGCGCTATTTTGCCGATGTTTTGATGTATAACATTCTCTCTGCAACCAAGGCTGTAAATCTTTTGGTCGGCAAGAACAACAGAAAGTTCGATCTAATCGTTTCACATGATTGGCTCGGCTGCATGGCAGGTATACTTTGTAAAAGGATGCTTCAGTTGCCATTTATTCTTCATTTACATTCAATTGAAGAAGGCAGGAGTGGCGATGGTTCAGTGACTATAAAATCGCTGGAAAAGCAAGCCGGAAAAATTGCGGATAGAATAGTCACAGTAAGTTACGCTATGAGAGACCAGTTGGTTTCTCTTGGATACCCGGAAGCCAAGATAAGAGTAGTCTATAACGGAATCGACGAGCAGAAATATGATCCAGCGAGAGTTCCAGAAGAAAAAGTCAAGGAATTCAGAGAATCTCTTGGAATAGGCAATGATCCGCTCATATTTTTCGTTGGACGACTGGTTTGGATAAAAGGTGCAGACACACTTGTGAGAGCGATGCCAATGATTCTTCAAGAAGTCCCAAACGCGAAACTCTTGATCCTTGGAAAGGGAGACCAAGAGGAAATGATAAGAGAAATGGTTGAACACATGGGAATACAAAAGAGCGTCATTCTTGAGTACAAGTATGTCAAAGAGGAGGATAGAATTCTGAGATACGCAGCATGTGATGTTGCAGTGTTTCCATCAAAATATGAGCCCTTCGGTCTAGTCTGTACGGAGGCAATGTCAATGGGTAAACCAGTGGTCGTAGGTGCAAGGGGGGTCTCGGGCATGCGTGAGCAGGTAATTCCTTGGGGACCTGACAGGTGTGGAGCACACATAAATCCGGATGATCCAAGTGACATAGCAAAGTTTGTTGTTGAAATCTTGAAGGATGACGGTCTGAGAAGACAAATGGGTAAAAATGCAAGAAAAAGAGTACTCGAGAAATTCACGATTCAGAAAGTTGCCGAAGAAACGATTAAAGTTTATGAGGAGACAGTGCAGGAATTTTCACGCCGTTAGGCTACATTTAAGTTAGCCTGCGTTTAAATTTTCTTGATGACTGGATATCGCGGTTTGGTTGCAGATTTTTTGAAAAAAGCGGGGGCAGCCGTTGGGGACAAGATTAGGATCGAAACCGACAAAGGGATTTTTGAAGGTCTTTTGATGCCCAGAACAGAACTGGCGGATGAAAAGCATTTGGTAGTGAAGTTGCAGAGCGGTTATAATATTGGCATTCGCGTTGAATCCATCAAAAAACTTGAAGTTCTTGAGAAAGGAAGCCCCCCGAAAATTCTGCTAGCACCTCCACCTTCGGCTCCTAAAGAAAAACCAAGAGTTGCGATTGTGGGGACTGGGGGGACGATAGCCAGCAGAGTTGATTATAGAACGGGAGCCGTTTTTCCAGCTTTAACTGCTGGGGAGCTTTATAGCATCGTTCCAGAACTCGCCGAACTAGCAAGCATAGAAGTTGTTGAAGTGTGCAGAGTTTTCAGCGAGCACATGAGACCCGATATCTGGGTAAAGATAGGAAAGGAGGTTGCCCACCAGATAAACAAAGGAGCCAGAGGTGTGGTAGTTACTCACGGCACAGACACGATGGGATATACCGCAGCTGCTTTGAGTTTCATGCTTAAAGGTCTCTTTAGGCCAGTAGTTCTCGTTGGTGCGCAACGATCTTCCGATCGACCAAGCAGTGATGCTTTTCTGAATTTGATTTCCGCGGTAGCATTTGCTGTAAAGTCCGACGTGGCGGAAGTTACCGTGGTTATGCACGGTTCAATGTCTGATGATTTTTGTTTGGCTCACAGGGGTACAAAGGTTAGAAAATGTCATACCAGTAGGCGTGATGCTTTCGTCAGCGTTAATCAGAAACCATTGGCTTTGATCAAAGATGGAGAGGTAAAAATAATTGAGGAAAACTATCGCAGAGCGAGTGAAAAAGGGAGGGTCAGGGTGGACGGTAAATTTGATCCAAAGGTAATACTTCTCAAGGCCACGCCGGGTCTTCGTTCTGAAGTGTTGGAAGCAATTGTGAATCTTGGATATCGTGGGATTGTGATTGAAGGAACAGGTTTGGGGCACGTGCCTGAGACGATGTTCGATGGAATAAAAGATGCCATAAGTCGGGGTGTTCCAGTCGTAATGACTTCCCAGTGTATATGGGGAAGAGTAAACATGCGAGTCTATTCAACGGGCAGGGATCTGCTAAATCTGGGCATAATTCCCGCAGAAGATATGCTCCCAGAAACAGCCTTCGTGAAGCTCATGTATGTTCTCGGCCATACGAAAAATATGAGAAAAATCCACGAAATGATGCTTACAAACATGGCTGGGGAGATATCTGAAAGATCGCCGTCTGTCGAGTTTTGGGAGGGAAGGTGATGATAATAGATTATGGCGCAATCGGTCTGAAAGTGGGGCTCGAAATTCATCAAGAACTCGCAACTAAAAAACTGTTTTGTGCGTGTCCTACCCTGCTTTCAGACAAAACGCCGGAAGGCACGGTAATAAGAAGACTCCGACCGACACAGAGCGAGTTAGGCGAGTTCGACAGGGCGGCGCTTGCTGAAGCCATCAAGGGGAAAGGCTTCAAATATCAAATGGATTCGGACACAACTTGTTTAGTGGAACTGGACGAGGAGCCGCCACATTCAGTTCGTGATGACGTTATAGATGCAGCTCTCGAAATAAGTCTATTACTCAACGCGAAGCCCGTAGATGAAGTTCATGTGATGAGAAAAGTGGTAATAGACGGAAGCAACACCTCTGGATTTCAGCGCACAATGTTAATTGCGATGGATGGATGGATAGAAGTAGAAGGAAAAAGATACAAAATCACGACCGTTTGCTTGGAAGAGGATGCCGCGAGAAAGGTGGGAGAAACAGAGGAATATATAGAATATCGTCTTGACAGGTTAGGAATCCCGCTAGTGGAGATAGCGACCGCGGCAGAATTTTCAGATCCAGAGACACCGGCGAAGGTTGCTTTTTATATCGGTCAGCTCTGCAGGATGACTAGCAAGGTAAAATGGGGGTTAGGAGCAACTAGGCAAGATATAAATATATCGATTTCTGGTGGAGCGAGACAGGAGATAAAAGGCATTCAAGAACTTTCACTGATTCCGAAGGTGATCGAATTTGAAGCCGCTAGGCAACTTGGTCTGCTGAAGCTTAAAGATGAGCTGAACAGGCGTGGAGTCAAGGAGAACCCCTGTGAGATTCGCAAAGTCACACACATCTTCGAAAATACGGCTTGTAGAATGATAAAGAAAGCTATTGAAAGCGGTGCAGACGTTTTTGCCGTAAAGCTAGCTGGGTTTGCCGGTCTATTGGGAATGGAACTTTGTCCGGGAAGAAGATTTGGAATGGAGCTTGCAGATCGGGCGAGAGTTTTCGGCAAAGTTGGAGGAATCTTCCATACCGATGAACTTCCTAATTATGGAATCTCGGATGAGGAAGTTTCAAAGTTAAAGAATGAGATGGGTGCCTCCGAAAATGATGTTGTAGTTTTAACGGTGGCTAAACCCAAAGATGCGGAGAATGCGTTAAGAGCAGTAGTCGAAAGGGCCAATATGGCGATCGTTGGAGTTCCGGAAGAAACGAGAAGAGCTCTTTCTGATGGAACCACCGAGTTTATGCGTCCACTGCCTGGAGCAGCCAGAATGTATCCGGAAACCGATATACCACCGATTCCCATAGACAAGAGAAGGATTGCCAAAATAAAGAAAAAACTTCCTGAACGTCCTGAACAAAAGATCGAAAGGTTTATGAAGTCATACAAATTGAGTCGTGAACTTGCGGAGCAGATGGTTTTTTATGGAGATTTCCGACTTTTTGAAGATCTTTTAAAAAGAACCAAGGCGGATCCAACCCTTGTAGCGACTCTTTTGACGCAAACTCTGACAAGTCTGAGGAGGGAAGGTGTTCAAGTCGAGAGAATAAGAGTGGAGGACATCGCTGAAATTTTGATTCTTGTTAGAAAGAAAAAAATTGCGAAAGAAGGAATCTCAGAAATTCTTAGGGAAATTTCTTCCGGGATTTCGGTAAAAGAAGCGATTGATAAGCTTAATTTGTGGTCGATAAGTGAGCGGGATTTGTGCGAGTTTGTCCGAAAAGTAGTGTGTGAGAAAAAATCTTTCATTTTGGAAAGAAGAGAGGCTGCTCTCCAGCCTCTGATGGGAATCCTAATGCAAAGTTTGCGTGGACGTGTTGATGGGGAAACGGTTCATAAATTGCTTGAGAAGGAAATTAGAAAGGTTCTTAGGGAGGAAGCCAAGTGAAGAGGTTTGATTGGATTGAACATCCGAGCGATGTTGGATTCCGTGCTTATGGGCGAACTCTCTCAGAAGCTTTTGAAAACGCTGCAATTGCGCTTTTCGAGATAATGGTTGACACATCCACTGTGCGGCCTGAAATCGAGAAATCGATAGTATTGAGGTCGGAGGATCCGGAGTCCCTCTTGTATGACTGGCTAGATAGATTGATAGCGTTACACGACAGTGAGCAACTAGTTTTTTCGAAGTTTGAGGTGAACATTGCACAGATTTCCGAGGGCTTTCTCCTAAATGCGAAAGCTTGGGGGGAGAAATTCGATCCAAGCAGACATGAGGGACGCACAGCCGTCAAGGCAATGACGTATCACATGATGGAAATAAAAAAGAAAAATGACGAGTGGCTGGTTCAGGCTGTGGTAGATATCTGAAAAAACAAAAAGATAATATTCCCTCTCCTTGATAATTATCTTTGGTGACTTTTTATGACGTGGATGGGGAAAATCAAACAAATAGATGAAGTACGATGGGAAATTCCAAGCGATTATAAGCCCGGTATGCTGGTTCCGGCGAGAATTTACGCAGACAGAGAACTTCTCGAAGAAATGCGTAAGGATATGACCCTAGAACAGGCGGCAAATGTTGCTTTCCTTAAAGGGATTTACAAATATAGCATAACTTTGCCCGATGGACATCAGGGTTATGGTTTTCCGATTGGTGGCGTAGCTGCAACAGATGCCGAGGTGGGCGTGATATCCCCGGGTGGGGTTGGTTACGACATAAACTGTGGTGTTCGACTGCTACGCACAGAATTGAAGAAAGAGGATGTTATCCCAAAACTTCGTCAGCTAGTGGAAACTCTTTTCAGAAATGTTCCCTCGGGTTTAGGTAGCACAGGGCATGTTAAGCTCACACCACAACAGCTTGATGACGTTCTACGGTTGGGAGCAAAATGGGCGGTGGAAAATGGCTTCGGATGGGAAGAAGATTTGGAGAGACTGGAAGAGGGAGGTTGTATGGGGGGTGCAGATCCGAGCAAAGTTAGTCAAGAAGCCAAAAAGAGGGGGTTTCCACAGCTCGGCAGTTTGGGCAGCGGAAATCATTTCCTCGAGGTTCAAGTTGTGGATAAAATATACAACCCGGAGGTCGCAAAGAAATTCGGGATCTTTGAGGAAGACCAGGTTACTGTGATGATTCACACAGGTTCTAGAGGTCTTGGTCACCAAGTCTGTTCAGACTACTTGCGCAGAATGGAACACGTCGTTCACAAATATGGAATAAAACTTCCCGACCGGGAGCTTGTAAACGTTCCATTCACCTCCCAAGAAGGGCAGGATTACTTCTCGGCCATGAAGTGTGCTGCTAACTATGCTTGGGCTAACAGGCAGATGATCGTTCATTGGGTGAGAGAGTCCTTCGAGCAAGTATTCGGAAAAGATGCAGAAAGCATGGGTCTCCACATAATTTACGATGTTGCCCATAACATAGCAAAACTCGAAGAGCATAAAGTCGATGATGGGAAAAGAAAAGTTGTAGTTCATAGAAAGGGTGCAACCAGAGCCTTCGGTCCTGGACACCCCGATGTTCCTTCGACATACAGAGATGTTGGACAGCCAGTTCTTATTCCTGGAGATATGGGGACTGCTTCGTATGTCTTAGTTGGAACAGATTTAGCCATGTGGGAGACTTTTGGTTCGACGGCTCACGGAGCAGGGCGTCATCTAAGCAGGGCGGCTGCTCTAAAGAGCTTCAGGGGCGATTATGTTCAGAAAGCGCTGGAATCTCAGGGAATAGTCGTGAAAGCGGCGAAGATTTCTGTTATCGCAGAGGAGGCACCAGAGGCATACAAAAATGTCGATCGTGTTGCAGATGTTTCGCATCGAGCTGGAATCGCCATCAAAGTTGCAAGATTGCGCCCGATAGGAGTAGCAAAAGGATGAGATTTAGAGTCCTCCTTCCGGCCTCTCTTGTGTGCGACGTCTCAGATTTAAGACAAAAAACGCTTAAGATTGGGATTGTTGGTAGGGCTTTAGCGATATTCAGAGTAGACTCAGTGTGGATATACGACGATCACGAGCCGAAGGTGAAAAATCCACAAGAGGAAATGAATCTTATAAAACTCATACTCGAGTACATGGAAACACCCCAATATCTCAGAAAGATACTTTTTAGAAAGAAAGAAGAGCTCAAATTTGCAGGAATGCTTCCTCCCTTACGCACGCCCCATCATCCATCTGTTCATGAGAGGTCCTCTCGCCAACAGATACGCGAGGGGGCTGTCATTTCTTCTAAAGGAGGAAAGAGCATAGTCGAGTTAGGTCTTCCAAAGCGGGGACTTCTAAGCGAAGAGGTTAAGCCAGGCACAAGAATTACCGTGAGGATACTCAAAGATATCGGAGATTATCTGATCGTGGAGGAAGTTAGGAAAGAGGAGGTAAAGGATTATTGGGGATACAGAGTTTATACTGCCCCCAGTCTGAGCGAAGCCGTTCGAATGTCGCGTTCAGGTTTCATGATAGGAACCTCTAAGCATGGCAGGAATCTGGAGGATGTCATGCACCTTCTTAAATCTGTCCGAGATCCTCTTACGGTAGCTTTTGGAGGCCCCTATGCCGGGCTTTTCGAAATATGTGCGAGAGAGGGTGTAAAAACCGAAGATCTTTTTGACATGGTGATAAACATGGTCCCGGGACAGGGAACGGAAACGGTGAGAACGGAGGAAGCGCTCATCGCATCACTGGCTATATTAAACGTTTTGCGCAGCATTTGACTCGGAAACTTTTTAACCGTTTTTTGACAATATTTTGTGGAAGGCATGAGGAAATTTCCGCTACTGGCGCTGGTGGTATTTGTTTTCTGCCACATCATAGCATTTGCTACATCGGGAGAAACCTTCATTGAGCGTGATTTTTCATCTCCGGAAATTTATCTCCAGGGAACTGAAGTTGTTGATGGAAAAGTCAGGCTCAGAATAGGACCGGAACAGATTTCTGACAAGCTGAGCCTGCGCCTGGAGAAAATTGGCGGGGACAACTGGGTCTCTCTTGAAAATATCGAAAGCTGGGCGGATTACGATGGAAAGGCGATGGTGGGCGTTAAGGACGAGTATGGAAGAAGCTACATTTATGTTCTCTGGCGGAAAGGAAGCTATTCGGACGCATTTAGAAGGTACAACGTGTCAGCAAACAGATGGGAGGTTCTGTCGAGTCCAACCGAAAGCGGGCTAGATGTAGTGAAGAATGGCGTTTGTATGGCTTGGGACGGCGGACGTTATATATATGTCATGCGTGGTGGCGCATATTCCGATTTCTACAGGGATTTCTGGAGGTATGACATAAAGACGAACACCTGGGAAATCTTGGAGAATACTCCATGGTATCAGGGTGCAGGAAATGCGATGGCATGGGTGCGACTTGATGGAAAGGAGTACATATATGCGATAATAGGAACTACTAGCTCATCTGCTGCGGCGGGCAGGCGAGGAATGGTTTTTGCCAGATTTAACATCGCTGCATGGGAGATGGACCCGGACAACGAACCTTCGAAGTGGGAGGTCATCCAGTGGGTTGGTGGATATAGCCGGTATGGGGTAAGTGGAACCATTCCATACGGATGTGATGACGGTTCGAGCATGGTTTGGACGGGAGATAATTATCTATACTACTTGGTCGGAGCATATAATGAAACATTGAGCGGACTAGAGGAGAGCCATTTTCTGCGATATCATCTCAAAGAGAACCGATGGGAGGAACTAGCGCCTATACCTTACAACGGAAGACCGGAGGACAGATCGGGTGTCGATGATGGAGGCACTATCGTCTGGGCAGGAGATTACATTTACGCCGTGAAGGGAGGAGATGGAGCAGGACATGATTACGCGGACAATTTCTATCGCTACTGTATCAGCACGAACAGTTGGGAAAAGTTGGCAAATCTTCCAGAGGGTGTTGGAAGAAGAAACGGCAGTCGGTTAGCGGCGATAGATGGTGTCGTTTATTTCCTGCGTGGCCACGGTTCAACAGGCTTTTGGAAGTACAATCCTCCGCTATTTTCTACAGCTGAGTCATTTTATTCGCGAGTTATCGATGTCGGCGCGGAGACGGATTGGGGAAAGATATCCTGGTCTTACTCCAAGCCAGATGGGATAGTAGAAAGCGTGTTTCAAACTTCAGATGAGCCAAGCGCATTACCAGATGGTTCTAATAGGGTTGGTCAGATTCCGATTTGGTATCCCGCAGATCATCCAGTTATAAGCGAGTTTGCAACGAGAGGGCCCGACAACGCATATCAAGAGTTTATCGAGATATACAATCCCACATCCTCAGATGTTGATCTCACAGGATGGAAGATTCAGTACCGGTCAGTGACCGGCACGAGTTGGTACGACAGGGTTGTATTTCCAAGCGGAGCGAAGATCCCTGCGTACGGTTTCTATCTTGCTGTAAATGGACAGGGGTATCCAGGAGGAGTGATCGAAGGTGTGCAGGGAGATGCTCAGATGACGGATACAATTGCGGACAGCGGACATTTGAGACTCGTAGATAATTTTGGCAATGTGTTGGATGCTGTCAGTTATGGAAGCGGTCATAA
The DNA here is from genome assembly GCA_038823825.1 of Candidatus Hadarchaeales archaeon. Taxonomy (NCBI): domain Archaea; kingdom Methanobacteriati; phylum Hadarchaeota (SeqCode); class Hadarchaeia (SeqCode); order Hadarchaeales (SeqCode); species Hadarchaeales archaeon (SeqCode). The sequence continues at coordinate 285,808 of JAWBCC010000001.1, forward strand.
TTATACTGAAGAAGGACCACCGGCCCCAAACCATGGAACTACAAAAAATAACAAGAGTGTAGAGCGGAGAGCCACACCATTTTCCACAATTGCTGACATGTTGGTCGGAGGCATGCATGAGAATTTAGGAAATGCTTGCGACACAAACAACAATTCTTTTGATTTCTTTGTAAGACCGGTGAGAAATCCTCAAAATTCTTTGAGCGCGCCCGAAATTCCACCAACTCCCATGCCACTTGCCAACTATTCGCAAACGTTCGTTTTAGATGGATTATTTGAAAACATTTCAGAGAAAATTGTAGGACAACAGTCACAAGTTTTCCTAGAGAATCAGCAAACCACAATAGTTTTGAAAGGCGATAATGTAAGTTCTCCGGATTTGATGAATGATGAAGATGGAATATATTTTGAGGTATTTTCTGTTCAGTCGTACATAACAGAGGAAAACTGGGAAAATATGGCGGCCTGGCCTGGACTTTTGACAAATGGAGCCGCTTGCTACGCTGAAAACATATTGTCGGGCAGAAAGTATGTTTATGCCCACGATACTAGACATCTCTACCGTTACGACATTGCGGCGGACTTGTGGGAGAATATCGGACCCTTGCCGGCTCAGGCATTCGCCGGTAGCGGAATGGTGTGGACTAAAGATAATTACATTTACATGACCAAAGGAGGATACAGTCTTCCCAATTTTTGGAGATATCACATCCCAGAAAACAAATGGGAAAACCTACCAAATGTTCCGATTGATCAGAGGACTGGAAGTTGCATCGCATGGGATGGAGGAGATAAAATATATGGAATCTTCCAAGCTGTAACCGATAACGCACTCTATGTCTTCTCGATAAGTGATAATTCATGGACAAGATTGTACACGATAGTTTATGGTGGGACCCCGAGGAGTCCGGGAAGCGGTTCATCGCTCGTTGCGGTGGGCGGATATCTCTACTACGCAGTCGGCGGAATGAGCCAATACTGGAGATATAACATTGCTGATAACACTTGGGATAGACTTGCGGGCGCTCCTGGAACATGGGGGGCTGGAGGAGCACAAGAAGTGATAAATGAGAATATCATTTATGCGGTTGGATTCGGTAGTCCGAGAGTTGGATTCGGCAGATTCATAATACCAGAAAATCGATGGGTGAAAATGACGGACTTACCAGCGGCGATCAGCAATGCAAACGACAGACTTGTTTTCGATGGATCATTCACGTATCTGGTGAGGGCTTACGGAGACAACAGCTTCTGGAGATATCCCAAGCTTTCCTATCAATACGATATATCTACTGAGTCTTCTCTCCGATTGAACTTACCACCTGGTTACCAAGTTGAAAACTTGTTAATTTATCTGAAATTTTCTTCGGAAAATGGGGCGACGTACTATCTTGGAATTTACAACTGGATAACGGGAACGTATAGTGAGAACTCCCTTAGGCATATCGGCGACAACACGGTTGAAAATGTTCTGGTTGTGAGAGTTACCGGGAGTGAATATGTCTCAAGCGATAACTTGATAAAAATCAGAATAAGATCTTCAGAGCCGATTGCTCATAAATTGCTAGCAGATAGGCTCGTAGCAGAGATTCAAGTCGCGAGGAATCAGTATGCGTTAAGGTGGGGTTATGTTTTCTCAGGTTTGGATAATTCATACGAAAATGCGGAAATAATGATCCTTGGCTTCTCCGACAACGATGAAAACATAGAGATAAGTGTTTGGAAAAATTCAACTTCTAACTGGGTAAAGCTTGGTGTCCTGCCCGCTTCGCCGAACTTCATGTCTTTCAAACTTTCTGACTTGCCAGATTACTTGATTGGGGGAGAAAATCTCTTCGTGAAATTCGAAGATTCAGACAGTATGGATTGGACACAGACGACTATTTACATCGATTACTTAGCAGTTAGAGCTGTGAAATCTTACGGAACATCAATAGTTGTGGAAGTTCGTTTTGGATCAGACAACGATCCAACCGATGAGCCATTTCCTCCGGAAAATTGGACTGACTGGATTATTTTCAACGTTGGTGACAATCTTGCCTTTAGATCCAGATATCTCCAGTATCGCATTCAACTCTTCTCAACCGATTTCAGATTTTCACCGCTAGTTGAAGTGCTAGAGATAGAACATCTTCCGCTCATCTATCGGGAGGGCATTTTCGTAAGCCAACCACTCCTATTGGGCTACGTGGACAGTTGGGGGGAGTTAAAGTTTGATGTGGACACACCGACAGATACATCGATAGAGTTCTTCACCAGGTCCTCACCAGATGGCTTTTTGTGGTCTGAGTGGGAGCCGCTCGATTCAAGAAACATTCGGAGCCCAGTCTACAACTGCAGATATCTGCAGGTCAAAGCTATTTTATATGGGTTTGGCTCATTGACCCCCGTTTTGAAGGAGTACTCGATAGAGTACGTTCCAGATAAAACACCACCAATCGTTACCGTTTCTGAACCTAGAGACGGATTTGTGACAACACAAGATAAGATAATAGTGCGGGGCACGGTAAGCGACGCAAATCCGGTTAGGCTTGAAATAAACGGCATGCCGGTTATCTTCGAACCGGGAGCGTTTGAGAAAGAGGTCAGATTGAGTCCGGGACAGAATGTGATAAGGATAGTTGCCTCTGATGTTGCCGGTAACAAGAGGGAGATTCTCATCCGTGGAACAATGGAGATGGGTCAGCCAATTCGACCGGCGGTACCTCCCTCAACATACTTTGTCGCCGCAATGATTGTGGGAGGGGTTATCGCAGGTATTTCGCTAATATACATTTTTGCTCCAGCTTTTGTGAAGGTAGTAAGGAAGGGGAATTTGGTTTTTTTGAGTCTCGCCTTAGTCTTTCCAATTTTGTTTAGTGGCTCCGCTGCTGCTCTTTCCACTTGGGAAGGATCCTGGGTAAGTGATTATAACGATTTTAGGTTTGGAGAATTTGAAAATGTGGCTTCGTTTACTTCAGGTGTTTTAGCCTTACAACCGGAAGAATATTGGGGAAATGATTTTGCTGCTTCATACTATTATACCGAATGGACGAACTTGGATTCGTTTGAGAAGAAGGTCTCAATAAGGTTTGTTGCACAGGCTTCAAAGACCCTTACCGGATTTATGATTTATCTTTATCAGACCGGAACGGATCTCACTTGGAGATTTAGGCTAGAGTTGGACGATGGCACCGGAAAGCCCAGTGGGATTCTCGCTTGGTCAAATGCTTGGCAGACTCTGAAGGTCACAAGTAGCAAATGGTGGACCGTAGATCTCCTTTCGCCAGGCATGTTGCGAAAGGGTGAGACATATCATATAGTGATTTCTTGGGAAAACTTCGGTGTAGCGCCTTCTTCACAAGATTTCATAAATATTAGGAGCCTTTGGCCGTTTAATCAAACGTGGATAAACGGTCTCGTAACGAACAATAACAGAGGAGTTTTGATCTTTGACGGTTCATCTTGGAAGGATCTAGGCCGAGAACCAGTTTATATCCTGAACTTTTCAGATAAAACTTACGAGGGGAATCCTTATTACACGCTTAGGACGGATGCTTATGAAATCGGCGTTTTCGGGGACAACGCCAAAGGAGAGAGATTTCAAACGGATTTATTGAGAAGGGTTTGTGGTATCGAGGTTTACGCTAGAAAGAGCGGCACACCCCACGACAACCTTTATCTGGTTCTGCAGAGAGGAGCATCGACATTAGCAAGCGTCTCAGTTGGAGACTCGACCACTATTGAAAATAGGTGGGGATGGGTTGGAGCACTCTTCGATGCACCTTTGAGTCTATCTCCGGCACAGTACGTGGTGGGCTTGAAATCTCCAGGTTCAACGAGCGGAAACAGGTATGATGTTTGTCTACTTGGAACATATTCGTCCTCTCCACATCCTGATCTTACCTTTTCAGGGACCACAGCCTGTTTTGTCTACTCTACGAACGGTGGGATTACATGGTCGACCAAATCCAAGATGCAGGATGATATACCGTTTAGATTCATAGAATCATTCAAAAAATCGGGCATTTTCACTTCAAGAATTTTTGACGCTGGAGATATTATGAAGTGGGAGCGATTAAACTGGGATGGAAGAATCTTGGATGGGACTAGTTTGGTTTTCCAGACTAGAACCTCTACAGATAACGTTAGGTGGTCGCCTTGGGAGGATGTTGGTCCCGATAGTTCAATAACTTCCCCGCCAGGTAGATATATCCAGTATAGAGTAATGTTTACAACGCAAAGCGAGTATGTTACACCAAGATTGAATAGGGTTTTGATATATTTTTCAGATGCCTCTCCGCCGAAGATTGTTTCTGCCACACCAAGGAGCGGTCAAACAGTTTTCTCTACTACACCTACTATCGAAATTGTACTTGATGACATCTCCGGAATTGATCAAGATTCAATAGTTCTGAAGGTCGATGGTCAGAAAGTGGATTTCTCTTATGATCCGGCAACGAAAACAGTCTGGTTTTTGCCGGACAAGGGGCTGTCAACGGGCGAACATGAAATATTCATTTCTTTGCAGGACGGAGCTGGTAATCTGCTGGAGGAAAGATGGACGTTTTTGGTCAGCGTTGAAGAAGGTCTTCGAGTGGAGTGGATACTCGCAGCTTTAGTCGTTGCAATCTTAATTATCGTGTTTGTAATCAAGACCAAAAGGTAAAATCACATCCAGATCAAGTGGAGAAGCAGGTGACCGACGAGCACGGATGCGATCGTCGTTGGAACGCTTATCTTAAGATACTCTCTCAATTTTATCCTGTGTCCATGCTTTTCAAGAATTCCGACCGCAAAGACGTTTGCCGTGGCACCGACCGGGCTTATGTTTCCGCCAACGCCGGTTCCAATCAACATTCCAAAGAGGAACGGAAATGGGGAAACGCCTGTTACTTCTGCCAAGTGTTTACAGACCGGTATCATCAAGACCGTGTAGGGCACATTGTCCATGAACGAGGATATTGCGACAGACATCCAAGTGATCATCGCTAGCAAAAGTGTGGGACTTCCCGCGCTCACTCTGCTTATTCCGCCCGCGAAATCTTTGAGGAGTCCTATCTTGTCAACACCATTTATCACCAGGAATACACCAACAACAAAGAAAAATGAATTCCAATCGAATTCCTTCATCATGGTGACAGATTTTTTGTGTGCAACGGCCAAGGAAATCAAACCAACAGCAAGTCCAGCAACTCCGGATGGTATTCCTATTTTCTGACCGATTATGAGAAGAACGACTCCGAATGCTAGAATGAACGCGGGTAGGGGATTTATCTGGATTTCTTCTTCTTCAAGATGAGTTTTTTTCCTGAGTCTTTTTCCGATAACAAAATAGAGAGCGAGTAAGCCAGCAAGCACCCCGGCGACTGAGATAACCCCGATGCTGATCTTTCCTTGGAAGAGATAAAAATCCCAAAACTTCATTCCAGTTTCTGCAGCGAGGATGATGGAAGGAGGATCTGCGACCATTGTTACCGTGGTTGACATGTTTGAAGATATTGCAACCGGCACTAAGTAATAAAAAAGAGGTGTTCCAGTCTTTCTCGCAATTTCTATGAGGATTGGTGCCATGAGGAGAACAACTCCAACATTTTCGAGAAAGGCGGAAAGGAAAGCGGTTATTGCGCATAGAATTATGAGGGCAGACCCCTCACTGTCGGTTTTTCTGAGGAGATGGAAGGCGAGATATTTTGGGATCCCGCTGTCTGCAAAAATCATGGACAGCATCATGAAACCCCAATAAATCCCCAATACGTCCCATTTGATCGCGTCTACGATTTCTTTTGGTGAAGCGAGGTTTGAAAAGAGCAAGATGAGAGATATCGCTATGCCGGATGTTATCCCAATGTAAGCAATTTTCCATTTTCTTGTGATGGCGAACGCGTAACACAGAATGAAAATGATGAATGCCGAAATCTTGGCTATTTCCATTGGCTCACCCAATCTTTGACCAGTATTTTAAGCTCATTTGCACTTAAATCGCTCCCAGTCCTATCACGTAAAGAAGGAAAAGACAAATCACGACTAGGGGTATTAAGTTCTGCATTTTTGATTCGAATTTTTCCGCGTCTTCTACTTTTCCAGACTCAACTAGTCTCATAGCTTGCACGGAGACCAGGAGATTGTAAAGGAAGAGAGAATATATTACCAGCATTATTCTGTCAAAAAGAGTGAGATAGCCAAGCGCTGGAAGACCACTCAGCGCGGCCAGATGATATGCTACGGCCGACATAAGTGTTGTTACGCAGATACTCACTCTCTGACCAAAGTTTTTGACGGAAATTGAAAACGAAAGCAGGGAAATCAGGGTAATGATGATTATTGGAAATATCGTTTTGAAAAGGGCGGAAATCTTAGAGCGAAAAACTGTGACACCGAAGGCGAACGTTGAGAAGTTTTCATCCGGATAAACGTGCTCGCTTACTCGGCACCTAAAATCCTTTACTTCCCATCCGGGCACTTGTAGGTTTGGATCAAGTCCGCTTTCTTCCAAATCAGGTTCGAAAACCAATTGTGAAATACCTTTTTGTTTGTCTTCGATTTCTACTTGCAAAAGATGCTCATCGAATGGAAAGTTTCTGAAATTTAGGGAGCCGATATATGTCCCTTTTACTCTGTATTCGATGTAATTTTCATTTTCTCTTTCTTCTTTCGTCACTAGCTCTATCCTTGAAGGAGCGCCACGCAAGAACTCTATATTCGGTTCTACGTCTTTGTATTTGAACCATATGTAGAAATCTATCGTAAAAGTTTGGGATGGGACGTCCACTTTTTCTATCGCATTGATCCACACTCCGACTTTCACAACGGACGGATTCGTTTGTGATGTGTCCTTATTGTCCGCTACTTGTCCATATACATTCATACTGTTGAGCACTACTAAGGATGTGGCCAGAATTATTGCAAGAGCGAGGTGTCTTTTCATCACAGAATATAGACATAGTGGATTTTTATTGTTTGCTTTTTGTCATACAGTTAGCAACAGATTCTGGCATAAGAATGAATTCTCGTGTGGTATTGGCGGGCCCGGTGGGATTTGAACCCACGACTACCCGGTTTCCCCCGTGGTGGTCCGAAGCCGGGCATCCTGTCCTGGCTGGATCACGGGCCCCTAACTTAACTACTCCTTAAGGGTTGAAAATCTATTCCTATGGGGCGGGTGCGCACGCGTGAATTCTCATCTTTTCGGTTGTTTTGAGTACACAGCTGTGAACTTCACACCACGTAAAGTCAAATAGGACAACTTCACAAAAAACTGAAAAATCTCTTCTCATTTACTCCGAGGAAAGCTGGGGAAAATTGGAGAAATTTGAAATCCCTGGGAAGAGCTTTAAGTGAAGAGATTTTCACTGATTCAAATTTGAGTTAAAAAAGGTCTGCAGTGCACAGCTGTGAACTCTCACCATTCAAACAATTCAGTAAACGTAGGCTAGGAGCTTCCCGCCTAGGCCCAGATCTTTAGCCTCTTTATGCGTCATCAATCCTTTAGATGTTGTCATTATCAATATACCCATCTCCGCAGCCGGTAGAAATCTCTTTTCCCAACTTTCAAGTTCCTTATTTTTAACCGAATATCTTGGTTTTATTGGTCCACAGGCGTTTATTTTCCCAGACAGTAAAACTCTGGCTTTTGGCTTATCTTCTTTTAGGATTTCGAAATCTTTAATGTATCCTTCTCTTTTCATTATCTCAAGACTTTGGATTATCAGCTTCGACACTGGAGTGATCACGACTTCCTTCTTCCTAGCTCGCTCCGCATTCATAATTTTCGACAGAGCATTGGACAGAGGATCTAAAAGCATCTATCCCACCTCAGCTATATTTTCTGAAACCCATTTTTGGGGCCAGCTCCCGGAAACACTTTCTACAAAGAAGTAACCCATGACACTGGTAAACTTTCCTATATCTACCGCAAACTTTACACCGCCTTGCTCCTTTTCCGAATTTTCGCTCCTTTTTCTCCACGGTTAATCCACCACCTTTACATTAAATTTCTTGCTTATGAATTCTATCGCCTCTTCCTTCGTTACTCTGTGGCTCTTTGGAATCGCTCTGGCTAGTCTCTTACGATCTCTTATCCGATATCCTGGTCTGCAAAGACTCACACAAACGTCTAACCCAAAGATACCAACTTCCGGATTATATTTACATCCAGGTATGTCAATATGTTCTTTTATTCCAAAAGAAAAGTTTCCCTTATCATCAAATGAGGATGCTTTTATCCTTCTGTCCACAGCATAGAGAAGCCTGTCGAGAACTTCTTCCGCAATCTTTCCTCTGAGCGTCACCTTACATCCGATGGGAGCTCCTCTCTTGATATTCCACTCCCTCACAGTCTTTTTAGCCAGAGTTCTGATGGGATTTCTTCCCGTTATTTCCTTTAGAATTCTCTCAGCGTTTGCCAGTCTATCACCCCCCTCACCAACTCCGATATTGAGAACAACCTTCTCTATTCTGACTTCTCTCATAGAATTCATGCTGCAACACCCACGTCTACAAGGGGTTTCTCATCACCGAGCACAAACACATAGTTTACGGATGTTTCTATTTTTTCTCCGTTAGTCGAAAGTCTAACAGTTTTGGTTTCTTTTTTTATCTCCTCTATTCTTCCGATTTTACCCGTATGTTGTCCATCCGTCACAACCGCAAGTTTGTTTTCAGAGAGTGGAATGTGCTTTAGGAGCTCTCCATCCGGAACCGAAAGCTCAATGACATCCCCGATCCCAATATCTTTCAAATCTCCAACAATATTTCTTCCATCATGCATAGTGAGTTGAATTTTTCCTCCACGAACGCACTGTTTTTTTACAACTTTGCAAAGCTTCTTACCGGCTTCTTCTTTGTTGGTTTCCAATAGCTTCAGCCTTCCAAGTTCATCGATAAAAACACGATATGTTTTGTTTATGTCAGGAATCTCCAAAATATCCATAAATCCAACCGGAAATCTTGGATCTCTTCTTACCACACCATCCACAATCACTTTGCCAGAGAATATGATTCTGTCGGCTTCTTTCGCTGTTCCCGCTAATTTCAGGTAATCTCGAACTATTATTCGAAGAGGAATAGACTTATCCACAGGATGTGGACCGGGTATCGGTTTCGTCAACCATTTGCTTGATTTAACGGGCAACCTCATTACCGGTGGCATTGAATAGCGTTTGATCTGTTTTCTTCCACCCATCTTTGCCATTCTCTCACCTCTTCAGGATTTTCTCCCTCCATTTATCCTGCGCAAGCTCTATAATCATCACGTTGGAAGGATGCACGGGTCTAGGAACCGCAGTCCCGTCAGCTTTTGTGACGGTTACCCCCTCTACGTATATTCTACCTTTTTTCCGATCTACCCTTGTGACATTACCCTCATGATTTTTGAAATCTCCACGCAGAATTCTAACTTTGTCACCCTTTCTTACGGGAAGACTCCTCTTTCCAAACTTTTCAGCAAGTTCTCTAGCCAAATGTGCGCTTACAAATTTTTTTCTCGCGTGAACCGGCGCAGAATGGATTCTCTTTCTTTGTTTTCTCGGCTTCTTGCTAACCATACTTCACATCACCATTGAGGCAATCCCAGCAACCTTGGGCCATCTTTCGGCTGCTTCTTTGGCCATCGGTCCTTTTATCTCAGAACCTTTAGGCGATCCGTCGGGATTTATTATGACTGCAGCATTATCTTCAAATTTTATTCTAATTCCATCGGTTCGGCGATACTCTTTCCTCTGTCGTATTATAACTGCCTGAGCAAGCTGCTTTTTGAGTTCCGGAGTTCCCTTCTTTATTGACACAATAACAGAGTCGCCAACTCCAGCTTTTGGCATTCTCTTCCTAGTCCCATGATAACCGATCACGCTGATTATCTGAAGTTCCTTAGCTCCGGTGTTATCTGCGCACACCAATCTCGCTCCTACGGGCAATACCTTCGTTGGTTTCACTGGAGACACTCCAAACGCTTCACCAGCCCCTTTCTTTCCCATTATCCGCCACCTCCCAGCTTCTCAACGACGACGAAAGACTTAGTTTTACTCAGCCGTCTGCATTCCATTATTCTAACTCTATCGCCAATTTTCGCATTTATACACGGCGGGTTGTGCGCATGTATTTTTGATGTCCTCCTCTCATATCGCTCATATTTTGGAACATAATGTAATCTTTCGATTTGCACAGTGACGGTTTTCATCATTCTGTCGCTAACGACGATGCCCTCAAGTACCCTGCCCCTCACTGAAAGTTGCCCATGCAGCGGACACTTTGGATCGTTGCATTTTTGTTCAGCCATGTTTATCTCGCCTTCTTTATTCTATCTTCTGGTCTTCCTACGATTCTCCTTCCTTCTAATTTAATTTCCTTTCCGTCGGGAAGGGTTAAAAAGAAAACGGATGTCTCCTTTGGTATTTTTTTAGGCCCGTTCTTCGTCTCTAAAACAATCATTTTTTTGCTTTCATCGATAATCTTGCCTTCCAATCCAATCAGCGACCGACATGAGCTCGTCAGAATTTTTACCTTTAGACCAATGAGTTCGTGTTTTGCAATATCTTTTTCGGATATCTTCATTTCAAGATCACTTCAAATCAATCATTTCAGACGAAAAACCAAGTTCCACAAGGATTTCCTTCACTTTCTCCCTGTGATCTCCCTGCAATTCTACGTGGTTGTTCTTAACCGTTCCTCCACAAGCCAATCTAGACTTTAAAGTCTTTGCAATATCCTTCATGGATTCTTGACTTACTCCTTCAACAATCGTAACGACTTTACCAAACTTTCTTTTGACAGAATATACCTGAATTCTCTGTTGCTCGCGAGAAATTTCCCGACAAACACAGAGATCCTTCGGAAGACCACAGATCTTGCAGATCTCAGGCAGTTTTGATCCCCCTCCCTTGTCGCTTCTCCCTTGCGATTGTCAATATTCTTGCAATATCGCGCTTTATCTGTCTGATTTTCATAGGATTCTCAAGAGTACCACCAGCCTTGACAACTGCCCTGGCTCTTGCAAGTTCAGCTCTAAGCTCTCTAAGTTTCTCCTTCATTTCCTCCTCGCTCATCGCTCTTATTTCCTTCGCTTTCAGAGACGTCCACCTCCTCCACAACTTTAGGTCCTTCTATCCAAATTTTGTCCAGAATTGGAGCATCTGGTGGAAGTATCCATACCTTCACTCCTATTGTTCCGGGCTTAGTTAAAGCTTGTGCATAACCATAACTTACATATTTCTGAGCTAGATCTCCAGTCTTAACGAGATATCCTTGATAAAACCTGACTCGTTTCTTTCTTTCTCCGGCGATCTTCCCAGCAATCACGATCTCGGCCCCCTTGGCTCCTGCCTCCATTATCCTTCGCAACATCATCTGTCCGACTCTTCTAACGTTTATGCCTCGCTCAATAGCGAAGGCTATTCTTTTGGCCATTATGGGGGCGCAAAGCTCTGGATTTTTTATCTCAAGGACTTCTATCTGAGGTCTCTCAATTTTGAATCTTTTTTCCAATTCCTCTTCCAGTTGATGTATTTTTCCTCCTTTTTTTCCGATCACCATTCCCGGTCTTTCAACATAAAGAGCAACTCTCGTCCCAGTTGGAAGCCTTCTGATATCTACGCCAGCATATCCTGCTCTTCCGAGTGTTTTCTCCAAGAACGTCTCAAGCTCGACTTTTTTGATTCCCATTTCAACGAATTTATCTTTTACGGCCATTCAGCTCTCCTCCTTCAAGATTATTTCTACGTTGGTTAACGGTCTATTCGCTGGCGTAGCTCTTCCAAATGCTCTTGGCATTATTCCAGGAATGACAATCCCTTTATATGCGCTGGCATGCGCGATCACGAGCTTTTCCTCGTCCATCCCCTTGTATTTAGCGTTTTCTTCCGCATTCTTCAAGATTTTCAGAATTTCGGTAGCAGCTTTAACCGGATATGCTCCCGGACCGATTCCGGTCTTGTGAGCTAACTTCTTTTTATGTGTACGATATGGAACAGGTCTTTTCTTTTTCTTTACCTCTTCCAGAAATTTTTTGGCTTCGCTTAGTTTCATCCCACGGATTGCCCGACATATTTCGACAGCGTCCTTTGGAGAAATTCTCAATTCTCTACCATAAGCCTTTGCACAAGGTTCGGGTATCTCTCTAGAATAGCCAAACTTTGGCATCGCAATCACTTCAGTGGTATGAACATCGAGCTTCTAGTGGCTCCTATACCAGGTGCCCCATGTACAACTCTTTTTCTTGTCTGAACAAACTCGCCCAATCTGTGGCCAATCATCTCAGGAACTATTTCAATTGTCACAAACTCCTTCCCGTTGTGAACTGCAAACTTCATACCAACCATTTCTGGAAGTATTATCATGTCTCTCAAGTGTGTGCGTATTGGCTTCTGAATATTGTTTTCTTTCCATTTTCTGATCTTTTCAAGAAGTTTTTTGTGTCTTGGTGAAAACCCCCTCATGATTGTTCTTCTCTGTCTAGCTGGAAGTAATTTGGCGAACTCGATTAAAGACATTTTCTGAAGCTGGTCAAGGGTATATCCTCTATAAGTGTACTTCTTCATCTACATCACCTCTTACCAGTTCTCCTAGCAGCAATCAGTCCAACCTTCTGTCCCGGCGGCGCACCTCTTCTGATGGTTTTTGGTCTACCCGCATGTCTCCCTCTACCGCCCCCAAAAGGATGATCGACCACGTTCATCGCCACTCCTTTGACTCTTGGATACGGCTTGCCCTTTGCCAACATCAGATGATATTTCTTTCCAGCCTTTAGAAAAGGTTTTTCGTCTCTTCCTCCTCCAGCTACTACACCTATAGTTGCTCTACATCTTGGATCCAGCTCCTTGAGTTCTCCAGAAGGTAGCTGCACTATTGCTTTTCCTACATCATGCGAAACCAAGATCGCGTATGTGCCTCCCGCTCTCGCCAGTTTTCCACCATCGCCCGGCTTAAGCTCCACATTATGGATGAGGGTTCCCTCCGGAATTTCCGCGAGTGGCAAAGTGTTTCCAGGTTTTATGGGTGCCGAAGGCGAAGCCATTATTTTGTCTCCTACCTTTATACCCTCAGGAGCGAGAACGAGTCTCTCCTGTCCATCTTTATATCTTATCCTTGCAACTGGAGCGCTCCTTCCCGGATCATGAATGATGTCGACTACCACAGCCTCTCCATCTCTAAGTGGCGGAAGTTTTATCTCTCCAACTCTCCGCCAAGATTTCGCCCGATAAGTTGGGGATCCCTTTCCTATTCGCTGAGCTCTGATTATCTTTCCCATCATATCACCTCCAGTTTGGTGGCCAGATCCATTGCGGAATACTCCGGTGCTAGTTTGACATATGCAAGTTTCTCGCCTTTCGGACTCCGCAGGATATTGACTTTAACGACTTTCACCTGATAAAGCGCCTCGACCGCTCTTTTAACGTCTATTTTGTTCGCGTCGTCTGCTACCACAAAGACGAGTTTATTTTCAGATTCTATCATTCTTACCGCTTTTTCGCTCATTTTAGGATACCTTATGACTTTTTGTGGATCCTTCATGCGAACATGCCTCCAAGTTTTTCTATCGCTTTTTCTGTCCATATTGTTAGTCTCCCCGGTATCCCTCCAGGAGCCAAAAGCTCCGCATTTAGACCTTCAACTGTAGTGACATTAACCCCGGGGATATTACGTGCCCCTTTTGTTATTCCTCTGTCTTCTCCCACCACAATAAGTGGTCCGGTAGGCACTCGATATTTTCTACCCCTCATTTTTCCTCGTCCGCTTCTTATTTTTGTGTTTCTCATAACCCTTTCTACATCTTTCCAAACACCAATATTTTTAAGAAACTTTTCTACTTCTTTGGCAGACTTTAATTCTTCTATCTCTGCAGACACCACCAGCGGAAATTCGGGTATTCCGTCGACAACGTGTCCTCTCTTCATAACAAGCTTTCGGTCTTTTGTTGCAGCGATCGCAGACATTACAGCTAACTTTTTTTCCTTTTTGTTTATTTTCTCTACCAGCTTTTTCTCCGGTTTCGGTGGATGGGCTCTTCTGCCCCCCACAGCATGCGGAACAAATCCAGCTCTTCCGGCAGCGGGATATCTGGTTCCTTTTACTCTTGGAACTCTTGAAACACCATAACCCTTACCCCAAGGTTCGGCTGTGGTTCTTTTACCAGCCATCTCATCCGGGCCGTATGGTTGCCGACGAGCGCTCTGGATCGCGTGAACGGCGCGTCTTATGACGTCTGTACGGATATCTGTT